>CAZVQL010000227.1:0-4202 GCA_964629305.1 uncultured Roseicyclus sp. | reverse complement strand
CGCGGCAGAGGCCTGAACTGACTTTATTGCTGTTGGCGATTCATCCGTTCGGCTGATTTTGCGCGCGCGAACTTCCCGTCAAACAACAGCGTCATCATCTGGAGTGCATCAATGGAGTGCATCAATGGGGTCGGGTTCGAATTGATTTTCTAGCTGAGCGTAAAAACGCTATTCGCCGGAACTATTTTCAAGCTATTTGAAGGACGCTGACTGCCAATGGAATGGGGGAGGCCATCCTTGGCGGACAGAGGAGAGCGGGAATCATGAACCACGCCCCCCCCAAGGGGGAGAGACGGACAGGGTTCAGTGGCGGTGCGCGGTAGAGCGGAGTGCGCGCGAGAGGGTATAGCGGGCGTAGCGCTCGGCATCGGCACCGCGACGCGGGGAAGCGCGCTCGAGCAAGCGCTGGTAGACCGTGGTTGGTGACAGACCGGCCTCGAGTGCGCCGCAGACCCAGCCCCATTCGCGGGCCGACTCCGAGCCGTCGCCGGCGGAGGAAGGCGCGCGTGAGTCCTGTTTCCGAGCGGGCGGTTTCGCCCGAGGCGCCGCGGTCGTTGGCAAAGCCGGCGTTGGATCCCAGACCCGCTCCCGAGGGCCTGGGCGGTGAAGAACATTGACCCACTCCCCGCCGCGTTTGGCATTCTTCATCCCCGCCAGCCGACCGAGATGCTCACCAGAGACCGAGCCCGGATCAGCGCCCACACGCGGAATCAGCCAACGCTGCACCTGGGCGCGCTGTCTCTCATCAAGCGCGCGGGTCAGTGGTAGCCACAGATGGCAGCCTCCGAGTATCGAGGTGCGCACCACCAGGACGGCATAGTGCTTGGCGACGCGCTGCGCCATCGCCGGGGCGACATCATCGAGAAACACCATTGGCCAAGGATAGCCGCGAGCCGGGCGGAGATAGACATCCGCCCCATGGGCATTGCGCGCCCTGGCCAATCCGAGCGGCAGCTGATCCAAAGCGCGATCCTGGAACCACAGCATCATCGCGCTCGGCGTGCGCACCGCCAGATCCGCGCGCGTGATACCGGCCTGGCGCCAAGCCGCGAGCATCATCGCGGTGTGAGAGGCCGCCGTCATCGGGCGTGCGCCGCCTTGGCCCCTGGGCGTTGGCGGGCGTTACCCGGTAACGCGCCAAACACCTCAAGGTACAGCGACTCATCGAGTTGCGGGCGCTCAAGGCGCGCGGCCTGCGCCAGCAACTCCGCGGCCATGGTCGTCAACACCCGATAATTACCCAACGCATGTTCAGCGAGCGTCTTCATCAACTCCGCGCTCATCAGGCTCGCGTTACCCGCGCACTGCTGCACATGCTCCAGACAAGCCACGAGTGCCTCGCGGCTGGCATACTCCAGAGTCAGGCGCGTGCGGATACGGCTGCCCAGCGGCAGCAAATCCTCGCGCCGCAGCATCGCCGCCAGGCGCCCATCGCCGGCGAGAATCACACTCAACAACGTACGCGAATCAAACTGCATCGAGGTCAGCAGGCGCAGCTCATTGAGCACCGTCGGATGCATCTCCTGCGCCTCATCAATCAGCAACACCGGGCGCAACAGCGTCGTTTGCAGATGCGCCAACCAACGCTCACGCAGCAACTTAAAGCCACCCCAGCGGTTATGGGGTTTGAGGTCAACGGCAAACAGCTCGCCCATCTCGCGGTAGAAATCCGCCAATTTGGAACTCGGATGCGTTAGCGCCCCGACATGGAGGTCGGGCAACTGACGCAGACGCTCATCGAGCACGCGCAACACCGCGCTTTTGCCGGTACCCGGATCGCCCTGAATCAGCGCAAAGCCGCCTTCGCGAATCAGGCTCTGCTCAATGCGCCAGCAAAACTGTTCTACCGCCGGGGTCAGATGTAACGCCGTGGTGGGCAGTTCCGGCGAAAACGGATTGAACTTCAGTCCATAGAGGGCCAACAGGGTCTTGTTCATGCATCAAACTCCGGATCGTCATGGGTTGGCAGATAGGCCGGCGGCAGACCGGTGGCGGCATACTCGGCGAGCAAGTCGCGCAGCAACGGCGGCAGTGTGGTGGCGCGCTGTGCGCTCGGCACCGGGGCGCTCGCGCCGTCCAGGCGCCGGCGTTCGCCCGAGGCATTGGCGGCTTTATTCAAGGGATGGAGCCGACACAGCGGTGCGCCGCTGTGGGGGTCGATCAGATCCACCGCGCTCAAATCCCAGCGCGCGTAGGCAACATGCAGTTGCTCCAGGTGCTGAAAGCGTGACGGCACCTCAAAGCGTTTGGCCGCCAGGCTGAAGGTTCCATCGCTGCGGCGCTGGCGGCGCTGGACGCGGCGGCGAAAGGCCGCGCGGATCGCCTCGCTATCCGGACCGGGGCGCCCCACGCTGGGCGCATCCAACGACCGCGCCAGCGGCGTGGCGGCCGTCTCGCTGTGAACCTTGCGGTGGTACTCCTGCTCCACCCAGGCTTGGGTGAGGATGTTCAGCCGCTGCAGGCTCAACTCCTCGCTGTCTTGGAGCATCGCCATCAGGCGGCCTTCGAGCGTCGCCCAAAAGCGTTCCTGCTTGGCGTTCTGATAGGGGCTATAAGGCAGCGTTGGTTCGTGAAGAATGCCCAAAGCATGCAGCCCGGCGGTGAACTCCTCGGCCTGCATCGCGGCGCCGTTATCGCTCATCAACGCCCGCGGCAGGCCGCGTTTCTGCAACGCCTGGCCCAGACCATGCACCAGCGTCTCGGCCGTCTCATCCAGATACCACTGCAAATGGCAGATCAGGCGGGAATGATCGTCGATGATCGCCAACAGCAGGGGCTTGACCCAGACGCCACCGCGAGTGAGCACATTGCGCGAGCCATGATGAAAGTCCAGATGCCACAAGGCATGGACATACTCGGCTTCATAACTGCGCACCTCGCAGGCCTCCAGACGCCGGGCGGCCTGTTCGGCGCCGGGGGTCTGGCGTGCCACGACCCGGCGGCGGTGCAACCCGTCGCGCTTCATGAAGCGGCGCACGGTGGCATAGGACGGCAGTGGCCCGAGGGACGGATCGCTTGTGCACAACGAGACGAGGTTGTCGTAGTGCAGCTGCACCGTCCAGCCGGGGTAGTCACGGTATTGCGCCCGGATGGTTTCCATCAGGCGCGTACTCAAAACGCGCTGCGCGCCGGCATCGCTGCGCCGGCGCGGACGCAGCGCCGAGACCGGGTCTTGGGCATCGCGAGCGCGGTAGTACCAGCGCTCGACAGTGGCGAAGCTAAAGCGCACCGGCAGGCCCGTCACCGGATGGCGCCAGGATTTGGCGGCCAGCGCTTGCAGGCGCGCCCCAATGCCAGTCCCCGGCGCGGGGTCGGCCAACAAGGGACCAATAATGGCGAAGCGCAACCGCGCCCACCCATCAGGGTCGCCGTGGGCTTGTTCATCCGACATCGGCCTTCTCCTCTCAGGTGTTTTGCACAGAACTGGGAGTCTAGAAGGCGTTGCGTACCGGGGCGATTACATCTTCTGCGGGTCGGCGCCACCTCCCAGCGAGCCTGTCGCTGTCGTGCTCGGGGCGATCAATACCAGCAGTTGCACGACCCGCTCGGACAACGCGTTGCCGCTTAGGCGTTCGAGCAATGCACTGGGTAGGTGGGCGGTGAGGATCGGCGGAAGGAACTGTCCGGCCAATCCCCTCCAACAGCGGGTTTGGACAAACTGCTCCCGCCACCACTGTTGCCACCGGTGCAGGGTTTGGACGCAGACACCGAGTGTCTCAATCAAGCGCTGACGACGCGACGCGCTGAGACCGTGATTGAGCGCAGTGATCAGGACGACAATGACCCCAAGGTAGACCTTGCGGCCAAGAAAACGCACCGATGGCGGGGTGCAGCGCCGCCGACAGCCATCCTCGGCGCAGCAGAAGCTCAGACGGCGCTGGTAGCTCTCATCCAAGACGCCACGCTCACCGCGCGGCTTGCGTGGATAATCGGCGCGATGCAAAACCCCGCCGCAGTCACAGCCGCGCGCGCGCACCTCCTCAGCAATCGACTCGTCGATCCGAGTGAGCAGTTGATAGAAATTGGCGTCGTGAAAAAAGGCGTGACACACTGGTGCTGTCTCCTGGTTTTTGGCGAAATTCGGAGACAGCCCTCTCGGACAACTTTTGTCAAGTTGTTTGAGGGGGTTTTTTGTTTTCCCTCACGGAATTTGCTCAGAATCGAGCTCGATTCCCGCAAATAGCTTGCTTAGGCTCAGACTA
>CAZVQL010000226.1:0-4206 GCA_964629305.1 uncultured Roseicyclus sp. | reverse complement strand
TCGTACTCGTCTTTATCGATCTCGCCGCGGGCGTAGCGTCGCTTCAGGATCTCCTGGGGCGATTCACTGGCGCCGTTGCCGGTGCGCGATGCCGACCGCACAACGGCCCAGGCAATGACGCCAATGAGCCCGATCGCAAGCAACCACCAAAACCACATGCCCGTCATGTGCCCGCCGGCATGCCAATCGAACATTGCACTCGTCTCACGTCAGTCACTGTTGGTCTTCGGACTGCATTGCCTGATGCTCCATCATCTGCTGCATCATCTGCTGCATCATCTGCATGCGCTCTTCCATGGCGCCCTGGCGCTGCTCCATCGCCTGCATCCGCTGGCACTGGGTGTCATCGTCCTTGCAGGCCATGTCGTGCATAGCCCCCTTGGGACCGCCACCGCCCGACATCATTCCCTTGCCCATGCCGCCCATGTTGCCCATGTTGCCCATGCCGCTCATGCTGCCCATTTGACCCATCATCATCATGCCTTCATGCATGCTCTGGCGATGCTCACGCATCAGTTCGCGACGCTTTTCCGGGTCCTTGGTCGCTTTGATTTCCTGCATCTGGGCCTGCATCTTTTGCATTTGGGCGTGCATCTTCTGGCTCTGCTCGGCCATCGGCATTTCGTCAGGCGCGTTGTGCTGGTCGGCCTGGACTGCCGGCACGAATGCGAGCAACAGTGCCACGGTAAGAATTGGTGTGATCTTCTTCATAAATTCCTCCTCATGCTGGTGATCAAGGGCTCCCTGGATGGGTCCGACCGGCAGCGGAGGTGACCTATCGTCTCCTCGAGTCTCTACAGTGCCCCTTCGAAATCAGGCACAGGGCGGGCCGCTGCTGCGGACTCCGACGTCGCCACCCCGTTCTGCCTGATGTCCTCAATCAACCATTCCATTTCCTTGATCTCACGACGCTGCGCACGAATGATTTCATCCGCGAGTTCGCGGACGCGAACGTCTCGAATCTCCGCGCGCTCGCTGGTCAAGATGGCGATCGAGTGGTGCGGAATCATTGCTTCCATGTAGGAGCTGTCCTGCACCGTGATCTGCGAGCGCACCAGCCATAGAGCCGCTGCAAACGCGATCAGGCTGCCGCCAACGATGGCCACGTTCACTTTCCGATCGTCGTACATGCCGGTCATGTAGCTCAGCATGACGACCGCCATGCCCGCACCCATGATGAGGGTCATGTAGAAGCGGGTTTCGCTCCAGCGGACATGACTGATCTCGTAACTGTTCAGGTACATCAACCCGAACATCAGCGCCATCGAGGTGCCGATCATCGCGGCAAAGCGCCAGTAACTTGGCTTTTTGTTATCCATGTGTCCTTGTCTTATTGACACGGAGCACAATGAATCGTTCGCGTGAAAGTCGCGCTCCGTGTCTATTAAGGTTAGAAGACCATGAGGTTTTTGCGAGGATCGAGCCTGCGAACACTACTGCTCGTGATCGAAGCCGAGTGTTTCGCGTTTCGCCGAAGAGGCGACCTCAGGGGTTCGGCCCGTTCGGACGATGCTCGGACGCGCTCGGACCGACCTCGGCCTAGGTTCGGGCGGGTCAGCCGGCTGGGTTCGCTAAGCCACTGAGCGGCATCAACCAAGGGGCTACCGGTCCCCTGGTCTCGGGCGGGAGGTTCGGTCGGCGGTTCGGAACCCGTGTCGGACGAGAAATTCGGGCTGATGACGGACTCGAAAATCCGTTAGATTTCTTCTAATTATCTCGGCAAATCAAGCACTTGTACCTGGTGCTCATAATCCCTTGGTTCCAGGTTCGAGTCCTGGCGGGCCCACCATGAAAATCATGGGGTTAGGGGATTTATGGCGGGAGGCGAAGGGATTGGAATCCCTTGGTGTGGGGCATAGGTGGCGTCTGGGCGGCCTGGTGGGTCACTGGAACACGGGAAGGCGCCGACCCAGCAGGGCCCGCCTCGAACCGCCCGGCCCGGCCACCACTTCCAAAATGGATTGGGCCGAAAATCGGCTACGACCCCGAGGTCACACCCGTGGAGTTTCCGGACGCGGACGCCATCTCCGCATACGTGAGTCGAGTAACGGCGCCCGACAAGGCCGACTGGTCTGTGGTCTCGCCCTACTACAACCAAGTCAACTACGGGCCTCTGATTGGTTGCGGCCAGGCTGTCTTGATCAATGCCTGTCCCTATCGCAGCAAGAAGATCAGCGCGGAGTCCGAGAACAAAAGGCTCCTTGAACGGCTTCCCTCCACGCAGTTCACGCGCGAGTGGCTTCTGGCGACGATCATTCCCTTGGCCGAATCAGGTCAAAGGCTCGTAATCGCAAAGCGTCCCGGCCTTTGAGGACTGCCCCAGACACTCCGGACAACCAATGGCGTCGTGTTTGACCCGGCCCCGATTTCGCCGCAGATCACCAGCAGGCCCTGGGCGGCGGTGGCTGAGAGACTTGGCATAGCCGCCTAAGCGGCGCCATTCAGATTCAGGCTCCGAATCCCTAGAAGACTCCACATGGATCAAGGCTGAAGCGGTCTTACGCTTCGGCCCTCAGAAGCCAAGCGAAATAGGCCGAGCTACTCGCTGCGGCATCGGCAATTGGGTGACCTTCAGAAGTCCGCCAAGCCACATCGCGCATGGCCCGGATTACGTGGTTACGGTCAAAAAACTACCAGCCCCCTACACCCGTGGCTGCAGGTAGGTAATTTCATATAGTTCACGTTGGTCAAATGTGTGCTAAACAGACCAAAAGTGGTTCTTCATTCGAGATCACGAATCAATTGGCTTTCGGGACTGGCAGGTCCGTGCCCTTTAGCCGCATTCGACTAACCACGTTAAAACTGCACTAGCTACACCAGTTGGCGAAGGAATATGGGGGCGAAGATGAAAGCCATCGGCTATGCGGCGGCAATGCTCGTAGTGTTCGTACTCATAGGCTGTGGCGGTGGCTCTGGCGGTGGCTCCCCCGTCAACGTGGCGACAGTGCAATACAGCGGTCTGCCAGAAGACGCTTCGCGCTACTATCGAAGCGTTGTACCTCCGGGAACGAGTCGGATGACCGTTACCCTCGCGAACATGAACACTGACGGCGATCTATGGCTACGAAGCGTCAATGGACTAGAGTGCGAATCGGGCAGACTTGGAACCATGGTCGATGAGTGCTTGCTCGGCAATCCGGTGCCGGGCAACTGGGAGATCGAGGTCGAGAACTATGGTCCCGGCAGTCTGGATTTCCGCCTGACGGTGAAACTCGAGCCGAGCGACCGGGTCGCCACTCTCGAGTTCATACGGGAGTCCGGCAGCGCAGTCATGCACGCCGAGGGTGCAGACGTCGCACTCATTCGTAGTGGCAACACTGAGCTCCCGCAGCAGTGGGAAAGCTATCTCAGCGCCGTAAAAGCCGTTGTGCTTCAGGCGCACGGACACGATGTAGAAGGCAACCTCGTGCTAAGCGACGCCGCGATGGAAGGCAAAGGGCGACTGAGTATGGGGCGGGCCGTTGGCTCTACATCGGTCGACTTTCGCCTGAAGATTCGTGGGAATGACCGGCATGCGGTGCTGGTCCATAGCACGAAGCCAGTTCTGCTCGATCCGCACAGCGGAGTGCCCCAGGAGGGCCTCGCCATCCTAGATGCAGGAGCCGGGGGCTTGGTTGAAGTGCGATTTGGAAGCGACACTGGCACCGGGGCCGACATCCAAGTCATCGCCGAGCCAGGTCCGGTCGTCCGCGAGCTAAGTTGGGCGGAACTGACCGGCCATTGGCAGGTCGAGTTGCAAGACACAACAAGCGATATATCGGCCGGCGGCGCCGTCCTGTTTGATTAGGATGGCCGAAGCAGCAAGCATAGCCCGAGTGCGAAGGGTTGCTAGCGATGCGAGCAGTTGGACTCTGATTGGCAACGCGCCCATTCGTTCGCTCAGAAGATCCTAGGGACATTCTCGGCCCGTTCGGACGATGCTCGGGCACGCTCGGACCGACCTCGGCCCCGGTTCGGACGGGTCAACGGAGCGGTGTCCCTAAGCCCTTGAGCGGCATGAACCAAGGGACCCACGATCCCCTGGTCTCGGGCTGCAGGTTCGGACGGCGGTTCGGAAGCCAGTTCGGACGGGCGATTCCGGCTGATGCGGACGGTGAAAAAGCCCTTAGCTTTCTTCTAATTATCTAACAAAAATAAGCACTTGTACCTGATGCTCATAATCCCTTGGTTCCAGGTTCGAGTCCTGGCGGGCCCACCAACCTATTC
>CAZVQL010000225.1:0-4242 GCA_964629305.1 uncultured Roseicyclus sp. | reverse complement strand
ATGCGCCATTTCCTGGCACAGTTCGGGCCGTGCCTGACCTGGCCCTGGACCAAGCTGATGGACGTGCCCGAGTTCAACGACGAGCTTGTCGACCTGATCGCCGGGCAGTCCGACGCGCAATCGGGGCATCGCAGTATCCGCGAGCTGGAGCGGCTGCGCGACGACAACCTTGTCGCCATGATCCGCGCGCTGAAGCGCACCGGGTCGGGCGCGGGCGGGGTCATCACGGCGCACGAGGCGCTCTTGCCGCGCGCCGAGGCGGGGCCGGACGGATTGCCGGTGACAGTCGAGATGCAGGTGCCGACCAGCTACGTCGACTACAACGGCCACATGAACGAGGCCCCCTACATGGAGGTCTCGGCCCGCGCTTCGGACAGGTTCATGGAGATGGTCGGCGCCGATGCCGCCTATATCGCCGGTGGCCAAAGCTACTTCACCGCCGAGAACCACATCCGCTATTTCGCCGAGATCGACATTGGTGACCGGATCACCGTGACGACGCAGGCCTTGGGTGGGGACGGGCGCAAGCTGCACCTGCTGAACAAGTTCTGGACCGGGGGCGAGACGCCTGCCGCGACGGTCGAGACGCTGCTTCTGCACGTCGACCTGTCGACCCGCCGCGTCACCGCGCCCGAGGGCGTGGTGGCTGAGCGTGCCGCGGCCTTTGTCGCGGCCCATGCGGATCATCCGAAGCCCGACCGGTTGGTGCTGAACCAGCCGCGGGCGTAGGCGCTCAGACCACGTCGGCCCGTTCGGGCGTGCGCCCCGCTTCTCGCGCCGCCAGAAGCCGCGTGAGCCAGTCGGGGTCCATCTCGGGCACCGAGGACAGCAGCAACTCGGTGTAGGGCTCGTGCGGGGGCGCGAACATCTCGGCCTTGGGGCCCTGTTCGATCACGCGGCCCTGCTGCATCACCACCACGTCGTCGGCGATGGCGCGCACGGTCGCGAGGTCATGGGTGATGAACATGTAGGCCAGGCCGAACTCCTGCTGGAGCCGGTCGAGCAGCTTCAGGATGCCCTCCTGCACGATCTGGTCGAGGGCCGATGTGACCTCGTCGCAGATGATGAGCTTCGGCTCGGCGGCGAGCGCCCGGGCGATGCCGATGCGCTGTTTCTGGCCACCCGACAACTCGCCCGGAAGACGGTCGATATAAGTGTCGGGCTCCAGCTCGATCAGGTGCAGCAGGTCGCGCACACGGGTCTCCAGTGCGCGGCCCTGAAGGCCGAGATACATCTGCGCGGGCCGCCCGATCAGCTCGCGCAGCTTCAGCTTGGGGTTCAGCGCGGTATCGGCCATCTGGTAGATCATCTGGACCTGGCGCAACTGTTCGCGCGTGCGGCCCTTGAGGGCGGCGGGCAGGGGGCTGCCCTCGAACAGCACGTCGCCCTGTTTCGGCGGCAGAAGCCCGGTGATGACCCGCGCGGTCGTGGACTTGCCCGAGCCGCTTTCGCCCACCACGGCCACGGTGCGGCCCGCGTGGATGTCGAAGCTCACCTCTTCCAGCACGTTGACGGTGCCATAGGCGGCGGTCACGTCCTTCACCGACAGGATCGGCGTGCCCGTGGGCGCGGGCTGCTCGGGGCGGGCGAAGCTGCGCACGGCCCAGAGCGACTTGGTGTAATCCTCGCGCGGGGCGTCGAGCATCTCGCGTGTCTCGGCCTCTTCCACCTCTTCTCCGCGCAACAGAACCTTGATCCGGTCGGCGGCCTGCGCCACCACGGCGAGGTCATGGGTGATGTAGATCGCCGCCGTGTCGAACTGCCGGACGATGTCGCGGATCGCGGCCAGCACCTCGATCTGCGTCGTCACGTCGAGCGCGGTCGTGGGTTCGTCGAAGATGATCAGGTCAGGCCGGCAGGACATGGCCATCGCGGTCATCGCGCGCTGCAACTGACCGCCCGAGACCTGGTGCGGGTAGCGAAAGCCGATCCCGTCCGGGTCGGGCAACTGCATCCGGCGATAGAGGTCGATCGCGTCGCGCTCGGCCGCGTCGCGGGACATCACGTCATGCACGACGGGCGCCTCGCAATACTGGTCGATCAGCTTGTGAGCCGGGTTGAAGCTGGCCGCCGCCGATTGCGCCACGTAGGCGATGCGCGCGCCGCGCAGGTCGCGTTTCGCGGCCTCGGAGGCCTTGCGCAGGTCGATCCCGTCGAAGTCGATCGTCCCGCCCGTGATCCGGCAGCCGTCGCGCGCGAAGCCCATCGCGGCAAGGCCCACGGTGGATTTGCCCGCACCGCTTTCGCCGATCAGGCCCAGCACCTCGCCCTTGTGCAGCGTCAGGTCCACGCCCTTGACGATCTCGGTCCAGTCGTCGCCAGACCGCCCCTCGATCCGAAGGCCTTCGATCTTCAGAAGCACATCGCGGCTCATGATCAGGACTCCTTCAGGCCAGAGGCGCGGTGCAGCTGCCAGTCCACCACGAAGTTCACCGCCACCGTCAGCAGCGCGATACAGCCCGCGGGCAAAAGCGGGGTGACATCGCCGAAGGTGATCAGCGTGGCGTTGTCGCGTACCATGCTGCCCCAGTCGGCGGTGGGCGGCTTGATCCCGAGGCCGAGGAAGCTGAGCGAGGAAATCGTCAGGAAGACGAAGCAGAACCTGAGCCCGAATTCCGCCACCAGCGGTGCCATTGCATTCGGCAGGATCTCGCGCCGGATCAGGAACCACGCGCCTTCACCGCGGAGTTTCGCGGCCTCGATATAATCCATCACGACGATGCCTTGCGCCACCGCGCGCGCAAGGCGGAAGACGCGCGTCGCATCGACCGCCGCGATGACAAGGATCAGCGTCAGCACCGAGGTGCCGAAGATCGTGAGCAGCAGCAGCGAGAAGATCAGCGCCGGGATCGACATCAGCGCATCGACGAAACGCGAGAGCACCTGGTCGAGCCAGCCGCCCGTCAGTGCGGCCCAAAGCCCCAGGATCGAGCCCACGACAAAGGCCAGCGCCGTGGTGGCAAAGGCGATGCCCACGGTATTGCGCGCGCCGTAGATGAGACGCGAGAGCATGTCGCGCCCGATCCGGTCGGTGCCCAGCGGATGCTCGGCCGACCAGGCCTGGAACTGCCCGCCCACGATCTCGCGCTCGGGAAAGGGGGCGAGCGCGGGCGCGGCGATGGCGACTGCGGCGTAGATCGCGATGACCAGGATGCCGAAGGCCGCGGTCAGCGGCATGTCGTTGGCGATGCTGCGGGACTGACCGGTCAGGGTCGCCCGCGCGCCTGCGCGCAACGCCCAGGCGATGGCGAACAGGCCAGCAAGCCCGAGGAGGACGGAGGTTGTGAAGCCCATCGCGCTACCTCCGGTGCATCAGCCGCGGGTTGGTGATCGTCGAGAGCACGTCCGCGATGAGGTTGAGGGCGACATAGGCGCCGGCGAAGATCAGGGCCACCGCCTGCACCACCGCGATATCGCGGTTCGACACGGCGTCGACCATCAGCTGGCCTAGCCCCGGGTAGACGAAGACCACCTCGACCACCACGACGCCGGTGATGAGATAGGCGAGGTTCAGCGCAATCACGTTGATGATCGGCGCAAGCGCGTTCGGCAGCGCGTGGCGCAGCACGATCCTGAGCGGCGACAGGCCCTTGAGCCGCGCCATCTCGATATAGGGCGAGGCCATGAGGTTGATGATCGCGGCCCGGGTCATGCGCATCATGTGCGCGGTGACGACAAGCGTCAGCGTCAGCGCGGGCAGGAAGGTCATGTAGATACGGTCGCCGAAGGTGGTCGCCGGGTTGATCCGCACCATCGAGGGGAAAAGACCAGTCTGCGCCAGCCAAAGGACCAGGATGTAGGCGACGAAGAATTCCGGGAAGGAGATCGCGGTCAGCGCGCCCGCGTTGGCGGCGCGGTCGAAGATCGAGTTGCGCCAGAGGGCTGCGAGAATGCCGAGGACCAGCGAGATCGGCACGGCAAGTGCGGCGGCATAGAGCGCAAGGAAAACTGTGTTGCCCAGCCGCGCGCCGATCAGCTCGGAGATGGGGCGGCCATTCGAGAGCGAGACGCCGAAATCCCCCGTCAGCGCGCCTGAAAGCCAGTTCCAGTAGCGCACCGGTGCCGGGTCGTTCAGGCCCAGCTGCTCGCGCAGCGCGGCCAGCGTCTCGGGCGTGGCGCCCTGGCCGAGGATCTGTTGCGCCAGATCGCCGGGCAAAAGCTCGGTCGCGCCGAAGATGATCAGCGATACGATGAAAAGCAGTCCGATCCCCAGCGCAAGGCGCAGGGCGATCATGCGGATCA
>CAZVQL010000224.1:0-4259 GCA_964629305.1 uncultured Roseicyclus sp. | reverse complement strand
TTGCAGGTGACGGGCCCTGCGGCGCGGTCGATCCTCGACTCGGTCGGCGCGCGGATGGAGGAAAGCCGCGATATCACGCGATATATCGCGAACTTGCTGATTTTCCTTGGGCTTCTGGGTACGTTCTTTGGTCTTGCGACGACGGTTCCGGCGGTCGTCGACACCATCCGTTCGCTTCAGCCCACCGAGGGCGAGGAAGGGATGGCCGTCTTCGGGCGGCTGATGAACGGGCTGGAGGATCAGCTGGGGGGCATGGGCACGGCCTTTGCCTCGTCGCTGCTGGGCCTCGCCGGGTCGTTGGTCGTGGGCCTGCTTGAGCTTTACGCGGGCCACGGGCAGAACCGGTTCTACCGCGAACTCGAGGAATGGCTCGCCTCGATCACGCGCGTCAGCTTCGCCAGCGGCGAGGGGGAGGGCGGGGGCCTCGACAAGTCCACGATCGCCACGGTGCTCGATCACATGGTCGACCAGGTCGAGACGCTGCAATCGCTTTTCGCGCAGTCCGAAGCGCGCCGCGCCGAGACCGAGGCGCGCATCGTGCAGCTGACGGGCGCGGTCGAGGGGCTGACCGGAAAGCTCGGTCCTGGCCCGGTCGAGGCGACCGAGCGGCTGGCCGCCGCGCAGGAACGTCTGTCCGAGGTTCTGGAACAAGGCGCAGGCGGCAGCGGCGACGAGGAAAGCCGGATGCGGTTGCGGTCAATCGATGTGCAGCTTTTGAAGATCTACGAGGATCTGGGCGCCTCTCGCGATGCGGAGTTGCAGCCGCTTCGCGCCGATATCAACGAGTTGACGCAGGCTCTGCGGGACCTGGTGGCGGCGGCGCGCGCGCCGGTGCGCCAGCCGCGCGCAGCGCAGACGACCCCCAAGCGCACCGAAACCGGCGGGGAGTGACGCGCGATGGCCTTTCAGCGCCGCGCCGGAAACCGCTTTTCCGCCTCGATCTGGCCGGGATTCGTGGACGCGATCACCTCGCTTCTGATGGTGATGATCTTCGTGCTCTCGATCTTCATGATCGTGCAGTTCGTTCTTTCGGAAGAGATCACCAGTCAGGGCGATGAGCTGAACACGCTGAACGCCCGGCTGAATGCGCTCTCCGAGGCGCTTGGCCTGGAAGAAGCACGCGCAGCACAGCTGGAAAGCCGGGTGGCGACGCTGTCGGGCTCGTTGCAGGCCGCCGAGGACGAGATCGCAACGCAGAGCGCGCTGATCGCCTCGCTCACGTCCGAGACCAACGCGCAGGCCGCGCGCATCGCCGATTTCGAGGCACAGGTCGCCTCGCTGATCGCGGCGAACACGCAATTGGAGGCCGAGCGGGACGAGACCGCGGCGGAACTGGCCGAAAGCCTGAGTGCTGCGGAAGCGCTGGAGCTTGCGCTGGCCTCGGCCCGGTCCGAGATCGACGCGGCGGCCGAGGAAGCGCGGCTTGCCGCCGCCCGGCGCGCGGCGCTCGAGGCGCTGATCGCGGATCTCGAGACGGAGCGGGACACGCAGGCTGCTGCAATCACGTCGCTCGAGGCGGAGCTGTCGGAAGAGGAGGCCGCGCGGTTGGCCGAAGCCGCTGCTGCCGAGGCGTTGCGCCAACGGTTGCAGGATGCGGATGCCGAGCTGACAGCGATGACGCTGGCGCTGGAGGAACAGCGCCGACGGGCAGAGGAGACGCTGACCCTGCTGGCCGCGGCCGAGGCGGCGGAGGAGGATCTGGCGGCGCGGCTGGCCACGGCACTGGCGCAATCTGAAGGGCGCGCGGCGCTGCAAGAGCAGCTTGCCGCCGCCGAGGCGGAGGCCGCGCGGCTGGAAGCAGAGCTGGCAGAGGATGCCGCGGCGCTCACGGAAACCGAAGAAGCGTTGGCGCTGGCTTTGGCGCGGATCGAAAGCGCCGAGGCCAGCGCCGCGGCGCGTCTGGCCGAGTTGCAGGCGCGCATCGCCACGCTGGAGGAAGAGGCCGCGGCGCAGGCCGAAGCCGCGGCAAGCCGTGGCACGGATTTGTCGACGCTGGAGGAGCAGCTGGCCGCAGCGCTGTCGGCGCGGCTGGCCGCCGAGGCCGCGCGCGAGGCGGCTTTGACCGAGGCCGAGCAGCGCGCGGCGCTTCTGGCGCAGGCCAACGCCGAGCTGTCCGAGGCCGAGGCGGCCAGTGCCGAAAGCCAGCGGCAGGTCGCGCTTCTGAACGAGCAGGTCGCGGCGCTGCGTCAGCAGCTGGGCGCGTTGCAGGGGCTGCTCGATGATGCCGCCGAGCGCGACGCCGAAGCCGAGGTGCAGATCGCGACGCTGGGTGCACAGTTGAACCAGGCGCTGGCGCAGGTCGCCGCCGAACAGCGGCAGCTCGCGGCCGAGCAGTCCCGGGTGGCCCAACTGGAGGCGGCAGAGGCCGCGCGGCTGGCCGCCGAGGCCGAAGAGCTGGAGCGCTACCGGTCGGAATTCTTCGGGCGGCTGCGCGAGTTGCTGGAGGGGCGCGAGGGTGTGCGGATCGACGGAGACCGGTTCGTCTTTTCGTCCGAAGTATTGTTCGAGGTCGGCTCGGCCGATCTGGCCCCCGAAGGGTTGAGCCAGATCGCAAGCGTAGCCGAATTGCTGGCCGAGATTGCGGGCGACATCCCCGAGGGGATCGACTGGATCGTCAGGGTCGATGGCCACACCGACGATCAACCGATCCGGGTGGGCGGCGCGTTCTCGTCGAACTGGGAGCTGAGCCAGGCGCGCGCGCTGTCGGTCGTGCTCTACATGTCGGAAGAGCTTGGTTTTCCGCCTGACCGGCTGGCGGCCACGGGCTTTGGCGAGTTCAGCCCGATCGCGTCGAACGAGACGCCCGAGGGGCGGGCGCAAAACCGGCGGATCGAGTTGAAACTGACGGAACGCTGACGCTCAGGGCAGGATGGTAACCGCCGCCTCGGCGCGGTCGATCTCTGCCCCGTCCCGCATCAGCCGCACCTCGCCCCGGTAAAGGCCGGGGGGCCAGCCCGCATCGGGTGTGCGCCGCCCGCTTGCGCGGAAAAGCTGCGCCTGCGTGCGGTCGAGCGCCACGTCCTGCGCGTGGACCTCGGCGCCCGTGGCGTCGGTGATGCGAAGCGAGAGCGTGTCGCCGTCGCGGCCCCCGTGGACATAGGCCCAGAGGACCAGCGCCGCAGTGCGCGAAGGGATCGCGCCGGTTTCGGCGGCCCCCGCCTGGATGGCGTCGAACTCGGGTACGCCTTCGGCGAAGCCTGCTGTCAGGATGCCGCCGCCGGGGTTCGGGAGGGGCGCGGACCAGAGCGGGGCCGCGCCGGTCGCGCAGGCCGCGGCGTCGCCGGGATCGAAGGGGTCGATGACCGTGCCGTCACGGCGCAGGATGAACTCAAGATGCGGGAACTCGGTAAAGCCGGAATAGCCGATGAGGCCGAGCGGTGTACCCGCCGTCACGGTTTGTCCCTGCGTCACCGCGATACTGCCCTGCATCAGGTGACAATACTGCGTCTCCCACCCGTCGGGGTGAGTCAGCACAACACCGTTGCCGCAGCCTTGCCCGTCGGGGGCCAGCGGCGTGCCGCCATCGGGCACTCCGTCGCGCAGGCCGCGGACCACGCCGTCGGCGGCGGCGATGACGGTGACGCCCCCGGCCATCGCCTCCATGTCGGTGGTGCGGATGTCGGTGCCGGTGTGGCCGTCGTAGCTTTGCGGGCCGCAATCGAAGGCGCGGGCGCCCGGGCCAGGGTCGCGGTCGACGAATTGTTGCAGGAAACAGGTCTCGCCCAGCGTGCAATCGACGGGGAAAAGAAGCGGCGGCAGGTCCTGCGCAAGGGCGGCGGCAGGCAGGGCAAGCGACAGGCACAGGGTACGAACTAGGTTTTTCATGGACGCGAGCCTAGCGGGATCGCCGGAAAGGAAAAGGCCCGGATCGCGCGATCCGGGCCTTTCTCATTGTCTTGCCGTTCGGGCGTCAGTCCGCGGTCAGAAGCGGCGGCTTTTTCGAGCCGATCCGGGGGCTGCCCGGCTCTTCGATCCGCAGGTCGATCTTGCCGTCCTTCACGCCGACCTTGACGTTGCCACCCTTGGCCAGCTTGCCGAAGAGCAATTCCTCGGCCAGCGGCTTCTTGATGTGCTCCTGGATCACGCGGCCCAGCGGGCGCGCGCCCATCTTGTCGTCATAGCCCTTGTCGGCCAGCCATTCGGCGGCGGGCTTGGTCAGTTCGATGGTCACGTTGCGATCCATCAGCTGCGCTTCGAGTTGCAGCACGAACTTTTCGACCACCTGCATGATGACCGACTTTGGCAGCGGTGCGAAGGAA
>CAZVQL010000223.1:0-4388 GCA_964629305.1 uncultured Roseicyclus sp. | reverse complement strand
AGGCGAACCACCCCGTCGAATTCATGGCCGCCGTCATGAACTGCGACATCCACCTGACCGACAAGCTGGGCATCTACAAGCAAGAGGTCGACCGCCTCGGGATCGAGGTGATCCCCCCTTGCGTCAACCGCTCAGCCCCCACCTTCACGGTCGAGGACGGCAAGCTCCTCTACGCGCTGGGCGCACTCAAGAACGTCGGCGTCGACGCCATGCGCCTGATCCACGAAGCGCGGGGACAGAAACCCTTCGCCACGCTCTTCGACTTCGCCCGCCGCGTGGATCTCAAGCGCGTCGGCAAGCGCAGCCTCGAGATGCTGGCCCGCGCGGGCGCCTTCGACACGCTCGACCGCAACCGCGCCCGCGTCTTCGCCTCGCTCGACGCGCTCACCGCTTATTCCGCCGCGATCCACGACGCCGCCGCCTCGAACCAGGTTTCGCTTTTCGGCGAGGCGGGCGAGGATCTGCCCGAACCCCGCCTGCCCAATCCCGACGACTGGCTGCCCGCCGAACGGTTGGCGGGCGAGCATTCCGGCATCGGCTTCTACCTCTCCGGCCACCCGCTCGACGATTACCTGCCGGCGCTCAAGCGCAAGGGCGTCCAGACGCTGGCCGAGGTCGAACAGAAGGTGCAGGGCGGCCCCTTCGTCGCCAAGATGGCCGGCGCGGTGTCGTCCAGGCAGGAGCGCAAATCGCAAAAGGGCAATCGCTTCGCCTTCGTCTCCCTCTCCGATCCCACCGGCCTCTACGAGGTGACGATGTTCTCCGACGTGCTCGAGGCGACGCGCCAGCATCTCGAGACCGGCATGAACATCCTGCTGCAGGTCGAGGCCACGCTCGAGGCAGACCAGCTCAAGCTCCTCTGCCGCGGCGTGCAGCCCATCGACGCCGCCGTCGCGCAAGAGGCCACGGGGCTCCGCGTCTTCGTCGAGGGCGAGACCGGCATCGCGTCCGTCCGCTCGCTTCTCACCCGCATGGCCGAAGATGCCGCCCGCGCCGCCCGCGGCCCCATCCACCTGTGCCTGATGCATCCCGACCTGCCGGGCGAGGTCGAGATGTTGCTCGGCGATCAGTTCCCCGTTTCCCCCCAGATCAAGGGCGCGCTGCGCTCGATGGAGGGGGTGATCACGGTCGAAGAGGTCTGAAACGCGCCCTCACCGAATCGGGTCTACACCTGATTGTGGCGAGATGCGGTGAAGGTCAGCAAGGCTGACTTGTACTTTTGGATAGGTTTTTGTGCTTTGATGCGAAACAAGCGGCGCAAATTACGTCGATTGTTTTCATATTAGAAACAATCGGATAACTTCCATTTTGTCTTCAGGAAAATTGGGGCATAAGGGTGTCATAGTCTGCCTGAATGGTACCGAAGTTATAGTTGTTTGTGTACCTAGGTCGCCCCGCCGGACAGGCGGAGATTTGGCCAACGCTTCTGTTACATTGCTGTATTTTTGAGCTCCAGATAGCGTCGGTGCGCAATTCTAATTTTTTAGAACCAAATCGGGGATGGGGTGTAGTGGCTCCATCCCCATTTTCATTCGCATCATCCCACATCTCGGACCTGTCGGCCTCACCGTCTGCAGCCAGGCAGGACATATACCGTCTCATCCCGACAGAACGTGATCTTCCCCCCGCCACGGAACGGTCCTAGGATGCCGGCGTGACAGCGTCGGATATCCTCGATAGCCGTGCCTCATGGGCTCGGCTCGGCCTCAGCCTCCTGATCTCGCTGATCGGGAACGTGGGCATGTGGGCGATCATCGTCATCTTGCCCGCGGTGCAGGCGGAATTCGGGGTGGACCGGGCCGACGCCTCGATCCCTTACACGCTGACCATGATCGGCTTTGCACTAGGCAACTTCCTGATCGGCCGCGCGGTCGATCGCTGGGGCATGGCGCCCTGCCTCGCGGGCTCGGCGATCCTCATGGCGCTCGCCTACGCCGCCGCGGCCTTCGCCCCCAGCCTGCTCACGCTCTCGGCGCTTCAGGTCCTGATCGGCTTCGGCACCGCCACCAGCTTTGGCCCCCTGATCGCCGATGTCAGCCAATGGTTCCTGCGCCGCCGGGGCATCGCGGTGGCGATCATCGCAAGCGGCAACTACCTGTCCGGCGCGATCTGGCCGCTGATCCTCGCCGATATCCTGGCAGGTCCCGGCTGGCGCACGGCCTATCTCGTCATCGCCGCGACCACCTTCGCCATCATGCTGCCCGCCACCTGGCTGCTCAGAAAGCGGCTGCCGGACGGGGCGCTTCAGGCCTCCGAGACGGCGGCCGCGCTCAAGGCGCGCACCGCGGGGCTTTCCCCGCGCACGCTCACGTGGCTGCTCGCCGCCGCGGGCATCGGCTGCTGCGTGGCCATGGCCATGCCGCAGGTCCATATCGTGGCCTATTGCACCGACCTCGGCTACGGGCCCGCGGTCGGCGCGGAAATGCTCTCGCTGATGCTTCTGGGCGGCGTCGCTTCGCGCCTCGTCTCGGGGCTTCTCGCCGACAAGCTCGGCGGCGTGATGACGCTTCTCATCGGCTCAACCCTCCAGATGCTCGCGCTCATCCTCTACCTGCCGACGACGGGGCTGACCTCGCTCTACCTCGTCTCGCTCGTCTTCGGCCTCAGCCAGGGCGGCATCGTGCCCTCCTACGCCATCATCGTGCGCGAATACCTCCCCGCGCGCGAGGCCGGCGCGCGCGTGGGTTTCGTCATCATGGCGACGATCCTCGGCATGGCGCTGGGCGGCTGGCTCTCGGGGCTGATCTACGACCTCACCGGCTCCTACCGCTGGGCCTTCCTCAACGGCATCGCCTTCAACGCGCTCAACGTCGCGATCATGGTCACGATCCTGATCCGCTCCCGCCCGCGTACTCCCCGCAGCCTGCAACCCGCTTAACCTCTCATCAAGGTTAACGCGCCGCCGCCGCCCCTGCTTCATCTTGGCAGATACAACTCCGGGGGGAGGCCGAAGGCCGGGGGGCAGAGCCCCCGACTATCCCGACGCCGATCACCAATGCGGCGGCTTCTGATCGGCGAGCGGGATGGTGCCGCCCTGGTCGACCTCGCGCTCGGCCTCGCGCATCATCAGCATCTCCACCCGTCGCGTCAGCCGCGCGATCTCGGCATCCTGCCGCGCGACCACCTCCGACAGGTCGTCGGTCGCCCGCTCGAGGTAGGCGATCCGCTCTTCCAGCGTCGTGTCCTGTGCCATCGCAACCTCCTTCATCCGACGGTCCCCCCGTATGCACGGGGTGTGTACGGCATGTGTACGCGATGTGTACGCGCGGGTCCCCCCGGTCAAGCCCGCCCGCCTTGCCGATCCCGCCCCCCTCGGCTAGAGGGGGCGCGACCCCGGACCGGATGCGAGACGCACCATGGCCAAGCCCAAGAAACAGCCCCGCCCCAAGGCCGAAACGCCGAAGGGTTTCCGCGACTATTTCGGCGCGGAAGTCACCGAACGCCTTGAGATGCTGGAAAAGATCGCCGAGGTCTACCGCCTCCACGGCTTCGACCCGCTGGAGACCTCGGCCGTCGAGACCGTCGAGGCGCTGGGCAAGTACCTCCCCGACGTGGACCGCCCCAACGCCGGCGTCTTCGCCTTCGAGGAAGACGACACCTGGCTCGCGCTGCGCTACGACCTGACGGCCCCGCTCGCCCGCGTCGCCGCCCAGTACCGCAACGACCTTCCGTTCCCGTATCGCCGCTACGCGATGGGTCCCGTCTGGCGCAACGAGAAGCCGGGGCCGGGGCGGTTTCGGCAGTTTTATCAATGCGATGCGGATACGGTCGGCGCGCCCTCGGTCGCGGCGGATGCCGAGATCTGCGGGATGCTGGCCGACACTTTGGAGGCCGTCGGCATCCCGCGCGGCGACTACATCGTGCGGGTGAACAACCGCAAGGTTCTGAACGGCGTGCTCGAGGTCGCGGGGCTTTCGGGCGACGACAAGGAAGAAGAGCGCGGCATCGTCCTGCGCGCGATCGACAAGCTGGATCGCCTTGGCGAGGACGGCGTCCGCGCGCTTCTTGGCAAGGGCCGCGAGGACGAGAGCGGGGATTTCACCAAAGGCGCGGGGCTGGGTGAAGCGCAGGTCGAGATAATCATGGGGTTTGCTGGGGCGCAGTCGAGAATATTGCTCAAGGCAAAAGCGACCTTGAGAGAAATGGAGGCTGACGCCGACTTTGATCCGAATTTGACGGCAGGCTACAAGTTGCTGGCGCAACAGGTCGCTCAGATTGAGAAACCGGGTACCGTGGGACCAAGCCAGCCATCAGCGTATTTCGCAAACGATAGGGTTATCGAGTATCTGCGCGATCTGGTTGAAGGTTCAGAGGTGGGCCGTGAGGGTGTCGATGAACTCGAACAGATTTCTGACCTTCTCGCCGCCGCGGGCTACGGCCCCGACCGC
>CAZVQL010000222.1:0-4412 GCA_964629305.1 uncultured Roseicyclus sp. | reverse complement strand
ATCTGGCTCGCCGCTACGGCGCGGCGGCGAAGGGGCTTTCGGTTCACGGAACGCGGCCCGGCCAGAAACCGCTGCGCTCGCGCTTCGGGCGGCTTCCGGTTGTTCAGCAGGCGCTCGTGCTGGACCTCGACCCGATCCGGGATGCCCGCGAATACAACGTGTTCCGCCGGATCGTCCGCGCCATCGGAAGCACCGAGTACACGCTCGGCGATATCCGTGAACGGGCGGTGGCGATGTTCGACGAGGGTGCGCGCAACCTGGCCATTCGTATCGAGAATCTCGATGTGGAAGAGCTGGGCATCTGGGCCCCGACGGGCGAGCCCGCGATGACCGATCTGGTGCCCGAGGACTGGCGCGCGCTCGTCCTCGACCTGGGAAGCCTTCCGTCGTCCGACGAGCGGTCCATGATGGCGGCCAGCGCCGTCGCGCATTTCTGGCAATCTCGCCACAGCCGGCAGCCCACGCTCCTGGTGATCGACGAGGCGCACAACGTGTGCCCCCAGAACCCCGCCGACCGGTTCCAGGCGATGGCGGTCGAAGAGCTGGCGGCGATCGCGGGTGAGGGGCGCAAGTTCGGCCTCTACCTTCTGCTCGTGACCCAGAGGCCGCAGAAGATCCACGTCAACGTGCTTTCCCAGTGCGAGAACCTGCTCCTGATGCGGATGAATTCCTCGAGCGATATCGACCACCTTGCGACGGTGTTCTCGCATGTGCCCTCCTCGCTGATCGGCCAGGCCTCGACCTTTGGCCTGGGCGAGGGGCTTGCGGCCGGGCGCATCGCGGCGGACCCGATGCTGTTCAAGACCGGAACGCGCTACTCCGTTGAAGGGGGAAGCGACATTCCCGCCACCTGGGCCGCGCCGCGTGGAACCTGACCGGGGCCGCGGGCCACGCTCTCTGGACCTGAACAAAACGGCTTCCACGGGGCGGCACCTCGGGGCAAGGTCGGGACCTGTGACGGTCAAACAGGGGAACCCATCACATGGACGCGGCTGAGTTCGCCATCGGGGCTGTCGCCGTTTCCTTCGCCATCGCGCTTGCCGCCTTTATCCCGGCGCTTCTGCGCCTCGCCATCCTGCCCGCGGTCGTCCTCGAGATCCTTTTCGGCGTCGTGATCGGGCCGCAGGGCATGGGCCTCGTCCACCACAACGAGATCCTCGACGTCTTGTCGGAGCTGGGGCTGGCCATCCTGTTCCTGATCGCGGGGCTCGAGATCAACCCGGGCCAGGTGCGGGGCGCGCCGACCCGGCTTGCCTTGCGCGGCTGGGCCTTGTCGCTGGCAATCGGCCTCGTGCTCGGGTTCGGCGGGCAGGCGTTGGGTCTGTTCAGCGGGGGCGGCTTCATCGCCATCGCCATCGCGACGACCGCGATTGGCGCACTGATGCCGATCCTCAAGGATGCCGGCCTGCTTGCGCCGCCCTATGGACCCTTCGTCCTTGCGTCGGGCGCCGTTGGCGAGGCGCTTCCGCTGGTGGCGTTGTCGCTGGTCCTTGCCGGTGTGGCGGGCTTCGGAACGCAGAGTGTCGTCCTGGTCCTGTTCGCGGCGACCGGCCTTTTGGCGATTGCCCTGGCCGGGCGCATCCGCCAATTGCCGCTGCCGCCCCTCTTTCGCGCGACGATGAGCAGTTCCGGCCAATTCCCGATCCGTTTCGCGGTGTTTCTCACCATCAGCTTCGCGCTTTTCGGGCAAAGCCTCGGGCTCGACCTGGTGCTCGGCGCCTTCGTCGCCGGGGCCGTGTTGCGCACGCTTCTGCCCCATGATCTGCACGACGACCTGATGGAACGCCTGTCGGCAGTCGGCTACGGGTTCCTGATCCCGATCTTCTTCGTGACCTCGGGCGCCGAGCTCGACATCGAGGCGCTGGCAGGTTCGCAGACGGCGATCGCGCTTGTCCCGGTCTTCGTCGTGATGATGCTGCTTGCACGCGGCGTGCCGGCGCTTTTCCTCTACCGCGATGCGCTCAGTGTCCGGCAACGGATCGCGCTCGCCTTTCATTCCGGGACGCAGCTGCCCCTCGTGGTGGCGATCGCCGCCATCGCGGTGGACAAGGGGGCGATGCCGGGATGGTGCGGCGCATCGCTGGTGATGGCGGGGGTCGTGACCGTGATCGTGTTTCCCGGCATCGCCGCGCTTGCCCTCAGGAAAGACATGACGCGACAGGGCTGAGGGCGCGCGCTTGTGAGCCCGTGACCGCCGTGCGACCCTCGCCGGCAACCAGAGACGGAAACGAAAGGGAGGGCCGGATGGCGGACCACAGCATCGGGCGAAAGGTGGGGGGGCTGCTCCTCGCGCTTCTGAACGCCACGCTCATCCTTGCCGCGCTCTGCCTTTGGCTCGCCTGGGGCGCCCTGTCCTCGGCAGAGCGTGTCGCGGCGCAGATCAATGAGGCGGCCGAGACGGTGCTGCCGCTGCGCGCCGAGATCGTCACCCTGACCGGCGAGATCGCCGCGACCCGGGCGGAGCTTGCCACGCTGAGAACCGAGGGTGCGGGAGACCGCGCTGCGCTCGAGCAGCGCATCGCGGGCGTGGAGGCCGAACTGACGCGGCTGACCACCGCCGTCACGGCGCTTGGCGCCGACCCCGAGGCGCTGATCGACCGCGCGGTCACCTCGGCCTTCGATGGGCTTGGGGCGACGGTGGCCGATGTCCTGACCGGATTGCGGCGAGGGCCCGCGGAGCCGGGCGACTGATCCCGGCTCAGAGCAGCGGGGCGAACAGTCGGGCCACGGGCGCGCCGTAGCGGACGCGCAAGGTTTGCTCGGAGAGCGGCTTTTCGGCCAAGGTCGCATTGGCGAAATCGGCCTCGAGAAACCGCGCCACATCGGCCGCGAACCGGTCGTCGAACCCCACGACCATCGCCTCGAAGTTCAGCCGGAAGGACCGGTTGTCGAGGTTCGTCGTGCCTATGGCAGCAAGGCTGTCATCGACCAGCACCACCTTTTGATGCATGAACCCCGGCTGGTAGCGCCAGATCTGCACGCCCGCCTCACGCAGTTCGTCGAAATAGGCGAAGGCGGCAAGCCACGGGATGTAGTGGTCGATCACCTCGGGCACCAGCAGGCGCACGTCGCGCCCGGCAAGTGCGGCATGTTTCAGCGCGGTCAGAATGTCGGTGTCGGGGACACAATAGGGCGAGGCGATCCAGACCCGCTCCTTCGCGGCGGCGATGGCCGCGAAGAAGAACAGCGCGCCGGTTTCCATCCGGTCGGCCGGCCCGGTCGGCACGACAAGCGCGGTCGCGTCCGCCTCTGCCGGGGCGGGGGCCCACTCCAGCGCCTCCAGAAGCGTTTCGCCCGTGGCCCAGTGCCAGTCCTCGGCGAAGACGAGTTGGAGTTGCGAGACGATCGGACCCCGAATCTCGAGATGGGTATCCCGCCATGGCCCGAAGACAGGATCGCGGCCCATGTATTCGTCGCCGACGTTCAGCCCACCGGTAAAGCCCACCTGCCCGTCGACCACCACGGTCTTGCGGTGGTTGCGGTAATTGATCTGGAAGCGGTTGCGCGGACGGTTCCCGGCCTTGGGATCGGCGACCGTGACGCCCGCCTGCCGCAGCGCATCCAGGTAGGACGGCGGAAGGGATTTGCTGCCAACGGCATCGGCCATGAAGCGCACGACGACGCCACGGGATGCCGCCGCGATCAGCCGGTCGCGGAAGGCGCGGCCAAGCTCGTCGTCATGGACGATGAAGAACTGCACGAGGACGTAGCGCCGGGCCGCGTCGATCGCGGTGAAGATCGCGTCGAAGCTCTCCTTGCCGTCGATCAGCGGCACAAGCGCATTGCCCCGCACGGCCGGCAGGTCCGCTATGCGCTCGAACGGTGCGGGATCGACGCGCGGGGGGCTGTCGGGTCTGTGCGCGTGGCCGAAATCATGGACGGCCGTGATGACCCGTTCGCTGCTGCGGCGCGAGACGAGGTAGCCGCGATAGCGATGGTGGCCTAGGAACAGGTAGAGCAGCACGCCGATGTAAGGCGCCGAGAGCAGGAACACGACCCAGCCCACGGCCCCTTGCGGTGTCCGGGCCGAGGTCACTGCGCGCCAGGCGCAAAAGACGGCGGCGATCTGCAAGACGGCAAGGCCGGTCAGGACGAGTGTGACAAACAAGGTCCGGCCTCCTCTCACCGTCAGGCGCCGATTTTAATCGGTATTCGTGTGCAATTGCCACCCCGCAGCATCCTCGGCCCGCCGCGGTAGTTGACCTGCCGAAGCTTTGCTCGCAGCCTCGGCGCATACCCGCGCTGACCGTTGGATGATGCCTTGAAGAATGCGCCCTTCCTGAACCTCGTGCTGGCCGTGATCCTGGTGATCGCGGTGGGGTGGCTTCTTGTGGCCGGGCGCCAGATCATCTTGCCTATCGTGACCGCCGTGATCTCGGTCTACGTGATGATGTCCGCCTCGGACATGCTGG
>CAZVQL010000221.1:0-4442 GCA_964629305.1 uncultured Roseicyclus sp. | reverse complement strand
ACGTGGCTGCCGGCCAGACCCGCGGCGAGGGCCCGTGGTACATCATGCTGTGGGAGATCCTGCCCAATGCACGCGGGCCGCTGATCGTCGATTTCTGCCTGAGGATCGGTTACACCACGATCCTTCTGGGAACGCTCGGCTTCTTCGGCCTCGGCGTCTCACCGGAATCGCCTGACTGGGGCTCCACGATCAACGAGGGCCGCCGCCTTCTGACGATCTACCCCCACCCGGCACTCCCGCCCGCCCTCGCCCTCATGAGCCTCGTGCTCGGTCTCAACCTGCTGGCCGACGGCCTGCGCGAAGAAAGCCTGAAGGACTGACGCCATGCTCGACGAATCCCCCGATCCCTCCGAGGTCGTCCCCGAGACCTATGACGGCCCGATCCTCGAGATCGAGAACCTCTCGATTTCTTTCTTCACGCGCCTCAGGGAAATCCCCGCTGTTATGGACTTCTCAACCAAGGTCATGCCCGGCGAGGCGATGGGCCTTGTAGGCGAGTCCGGCTGTGGCAAGTCCACCGTGGCGCTCGGCGTGATGCAGGACCTTGGCGTGAACGGCCGCATCGTCGGCGGCTCGATCAAGTACAAGGGCCGCAACCTGAACGAGATGAGCCAGGAAGAGCTCCGCGCGATCCGCGGCAAGGAAATCGCGATGATCTACCAGGAGCCGATGGCCTCGCTCAACCCGGCGATGCGGATCGGCCAGCAGCTGATGGAAGTGCCGATGATCCACGAGGGGATCGGCGAGAAAGAGGCCTATCAGCGCGCCCTCGAGGTGGTCAGCGACGTGCGCCTGCCCGACCCCGAGCGGATGCTGCGGAGCTACCCCCACCAGCTGTCGGGCGGCCAGCAACAGCGCATCGTCATCGCCATGGCGCTGATGTCGAAGCCCTCGCTCCTGATCCTCGATGAACCCACCACCGCGCTCGACGTGACGGTCGAGGCCGCGGTCGTGGACCTCGTGAAGGACCTCGGCCGGAAATACGGCACCTCGATGCTGTTCATCTCGCACAACCTCGGCCTCGTGCTGGAAACCTGCGACCGCATCTGCGTGATGTATTCGGGCGAGGCGGTCGAGACGGGGTCCATCGTCGATGTCTTCGACAAGATGCAGCACCCCTACACGCAAGCGCTCTTCCGCTCGATCCCGCTGCCGGGGGCCGACAAGAACCAGCGCCCGCTGGTCGCGATCCCGGGCAACTTCCCCCTGCCCCATGAGCGCCCCAACGGCTGCAACTTCGGTCCCCGCTGCGACTATTTCCAGGAGGGCCGCTGCGACGCGCAGGAAATCCGCATGGCCCCCGTGCCCGGAGATGACCGGCACGCCACGCGCTGCCTGCGCTTCGAGGAGATCGACTGGAACGCGCCCATCGCGGCCGCGATCCAGCAGGAAAGCCCGGAAAAGGGCAATGTCGTCCTGCGGGTCGACAACCTCAAGAAATACTACGAGGTCGCGGCCAGTGCGCTCTTTGGCGGCGGCGACACGCGCGTGGTGAAGGCCAACGAGACACTGAGTTTCGAGGCACGCGAAAGCGAAACGCTGGCCATCGTGGGCGAGTCCGGCTGCGGCAAGTCCACGCTCGCCAAGGTGCTGATGGGGCTCGAGACGGCCACGTCGGGCGATGTCTTCCTCGACAACAAGGCCATCGGTAACACGGCGATCGAGGATCGAGCGACCAGCACGGTGTCGTCGATCCAGATGGTGTTCCAGAACCCCTTCGACACGCTCAACCCGTCGATGACCGTGGGCCGCCAGATCATCCGCGCGCTCGAGGTCTTCGGCATCGGCAACTCGGACGCCGAGCGGCGCACGCGGATGCTGGAACTGCTCGACCTCGTGAAACTGCCCCGCGCCTTCGCCGACCGCATGCCGCGGCAGCTTTCGGGCGGACAGAAGCAGCGCGTGGGCATCGCGCGGGCCTTTGCGGGCGGTGCGCGGATCGTGGTGGCGGATGAGCCCGTCTCGGCGCTTGACGTTTCGGTGCAGGCGGCGGTCACGGACCTCCTGATGGAGATCCAGCGCAACGAGAAGACGACGCTTCTGTTCATCTCCCACGACCTTTCGATCGTGCGGTATCTCAGCGACCGGGTGATGGTCATGTATCTCGGCCACGTGGTCGAGATCGGCGACACCAACCAGGTCTTCAGCCCGCCCTATCACCCCTACACCGAGGCGTTGTTGTCGGCCGTGCCGATCGCCGACACCAAGGTCCACAAGAAGCACGTTGTGCTCGAGGGCGACATCCCCTCGGCGATGAACCCGCCGCCGGGCTGCCCGTTCCAGACGCGCTGTGGGTGGAAGTCGGAGGTGCCCGGAGGCAAGTGCGAGACCGAGGTGCCGCCGATGGTGACGCTGGCCGATGGCCACCAGATCAAGTGTCACCTCGCCCGCGACATCCTCGAGCGGATGGAACCGGTCATCACCATCGACGCGGCGGAATAAGCGCAGGCGGCGCTCAGGGCACGCCGGGCAAAAGTGGGAACCGGTTTTGCGCGTCTCGGGCGTGCCCCACTAAAGACCCTGGATGCTGGCGCGTGAATGGAAATGAACGCGGCAGGATCTAGGGCACTTCGTGCCCGAGCGCCGCGGTGTAGATCTCGAACCATGTCTGGCGGTCGAGCGTCACTTTAAGCGCGTCGCTTAGGCCCTTGATCCGGCGCAGGTTGTTGGTGCCCATCACCGGCAGGATCAGCGCCGGATGCCGCAGCAGCCACGCCACGGCCACCGCCTCGGGCCCCACCCCAGCCTCTTGCCCCACGCGGGTCAGAACCTCGCGCACGGCGGCCCCTTCGGGACCGAAGAGGCGGCCACCGGCCAGCGGCGACCAGGCCATGATCGGCACAGCCTTTTCCTGCATCCAGGCGACCTCACCATCGGTGAGCGGCGTGTTGTGCAGCACGCTGAGCTCCACCTGGTTGGTGGCCAGCGGCGTTTCCATCGCCGATTGCAGCAAAGACCAATCGTGGCGCTTGAAGTTCGACACGCCCACCGCACGCACCTTGCCGGCCGCGACCAGCGTGTCGAGGGCATGGGCCGTCTCTTCGTGGTGCATCAGCGGATCGGGGCGGTGGATCAACAGCAAATCGATCACGTCGATCCCCATCGCCGACAGCGAATGCTCGACCGAGGCGGTGATGTGATGGGCAGACGTGTCGTAGTATTTCACCCGCCGGTCCGCGTAGCGGCCAACCGGGGCGATGATGTCGCATTTCGTGACGATCTCGATCCGGTCGCGCAGATCAGGGGCTGCGCGCAGCGCATCGCCCATGATCTGCTCGGCGCCGTAATCGCCGTAAATGTCGGCCTGGTCCATCGTGGTGATGCCCTGCGCAAGGCAGGCCTCGATCTTGGCCTGCACGCGCTTGGGCGACGTGTCGTCGTCATCGCCCAGCCGCCACATGCCATAGACGATCCGGCTGAGTTCCAGCGGTCCGACCTTCACACGATCCATCAGCGTCTCTCCCCTGCGCCAAGGGGCGTGGCCGGTGTGCTGGCCGGCACGCGCCCGTATTCATGCGGCAGCGAGCAGGTCTTGAGCTCCGGCATCACCAGCCGCCCGAAATACTCGCATTCGTCCATATGCGGATAGCCCGAGAAGATGAAGGCCCGGATCCCCATCTTGCGGTAATCCTCGATCTCGCTCAGCACCTGGTCGGCCGAACCCACCAGCGCCGCACCGCAGCCCGAGCGCGCGCGGCCCACGCCCGTCCACAGATGCGGCTCGACATAGCCGAACTTGTCCGCAAGCTCCCGTGCCTTGGCCTGGTGGCTAACGCCCAGCGAGCCAGAATCAAGCGCGCGTTCGCGGATCAGCTGACCCAACTCGTCGTTCAGCTTCGAGGTCAGGTGCTCGGCATACTCCCGCGCCTCGGCCTCGGTGTCGCGGACGATCATGTGAACGCGCAACCCATAATCCAGTGTTCTTCCATATTTCTCAGCGACTTGATGCACGTCCTTCATGCGCTGCGCGATGGTCTCCTTGGGCTCGGGCCACATCAGGTAGACGTCGCAATGCTGCCCGCACAGCTCCAGCGCATCGGGCGAGTAGCCGCCGAAGTAAAGAAGCGGACCACCGGTCTGATACGGCCGCACAGGATCGGTTGTCAGACCTTTGAAATCATAGACTTGGCCGGTGTAGTTGATCTCGTCCTGCGTCCAGGCCTGTTTCAGGATCTCGACCACCTCGCGGCTCCGCTGGTAGCGGAAGCTGCTTTCGGCCTTCTCGCCCGGAAAATCCGACGAGATGATGTTCACCGTCAGCCGCCCCTCGAGCATGTGATCGAGCGTGGCGATGGTGCGCGCCAGCATGATCGGCTGCATCTCGCCACAGCGCACGGCGGCGAGGAAGTTGATCTTCTCGGTGATCGGCGCGCAGCCTGCCACGAAGCTCAGCGTGTCCTGCCCCACCTGGTAGGAGGACGGGCAGAGGATGTTGCGAAAGC
>CAZVQL010000220.1:0-4455 GCA_964629305.1 uncultured Roseicyclus sp. | reverse complement strand
CGACGCGGTCGAGAAGGGGCTGCTCAGGCCCGGCGGCACCATCGTCGAAGGTACGGCGGGCAACACCGGCATCGGTCTGGCGCTGGTCGGTGCCTCGATGGGCTTTCGCACCGTCATCGTGATGCCCGAGACGCAGAGCCAGGAAAAGAAGGACATGATCCGTCTTGCGGGGGCCGAGCTGATCCAGGTGCCTGCCGCGCCTTATTCGAACCCGAACAACTACGTGCGCTATTCCGGGCGTCTGGCCGAGCGTCTGGCGCAATCCGAACCCAATGGCGCGATCTGGGCCAACCAGTTCGACAACACGGCCAATCGGCAGGCCCATATCGAGATGACCGGCCCCGAGATCTGGGAGCAGACCGGCCACAAGGTCGACGGGTTCGTCTGCGCCGTCGGCTCGGGCGGGACGCTTGCGGGCGTCGGCATGGCGCTGCAACCCAAGGGCGTGAAGATCGGCCTGGCCGACCCCGAGGGCTCGGGCCTCTACAAGCTCTACACCGGCCGTGAGGCCGGGGGCGACTCGATCACCGAGGGGATCGGGCAGGGGCGGATCACGGCGAACCTCGAAGGGTTCACGCCTGATGTCTGCTACAAGATCCCCGATACCGAGGCGCTGCCCATCGTCTTCGACACGCTGGCCGAAGAGGGTCTGTGCCTCGGCGGCTCGTCGGGCGTGAACATGGCCGGTGCGGTACGCATGGCTCGCGAGATGGGGCCTGGGCACACGATCGTGACGATCCTGTGCGACTACGGCACCCGCTACCAGTCCAAGCTCTTCAATCCGGAATTCCTGAGGGAGAAAGGCTTGCCTGCGCCCGAATGGCTGACGCGGGCACCGGCCGACATCCCCGACGTATTCGAGGACGCATGATCCGTCACCTGCTGACATCGGTCCTGCTGGCCTTCGCGCTGGCGGTCTCTGCCGTGTCCGGGGCACAGGCCCAGGCAACCAATCCCGCCACCCCGGCCGCCGCGCCCAGTGCAGAGATCGACTACGAGGCATGGGAGAACGAGGCGACGCGGGCCGAGAATCTGATCGAGGCGGGATCGGCCTCGACGGCATTCCTGACCAACCTGCGCGCGGTGCTCGCCGGTTGGCGCGCGCGGTTCCTTGCGGCGCAGGACGCCAACGCCGCGCGCATCTCGACGATCGAGGCCCAGATCGCGGCCCTTGGGCCGCCGCCCGCGGAGGGTGCGACCGAGCCCGAGGCGATCGCCCAGCGACGCACCACGCTCAACAGCCAGCTGGCCGACGCGCAGGTCCCGCGCCTGCGTGCCACCGAGGCCTTCAACCGTGCTGACGGGCTGATCGGCGAACTGGACTCCATCCTTGCCGAGCGTCAGACGCGGGAACTCTTCGAGCGTGATCCGGCACCGATCAATCCGCTCAACTGGCCACCCGCCCTGGTGGCATTCGGGGATCTTGCGGGGACGCTGGACCGCGAGATCCGGGACAATATCTCGACACACATCGCCAACGGCGAAGGCATTTGGGATCGGGTTCCCTTCGCGGCCATCCTCATCGCCATTGCCCTTGCACTGCTGACACGCAGCCGTTTTTTCGTCGGGCGCTGGACCGAACGGCTGCAGCTTCAGGTCGCCACGCGGCGCGGGCGCGGTGCGCTTGCCTTTGTGCTGTCGCTCTTGCAGGTCGCGCTGCCGATCGCCGGTCTCATCATGGTCGGCGGGGCGATCGGGTATCTCGATGTCCTGGGCCTTGTCGGCGCGGACATCCTGTCATCCCTGATCGCGGCCGGTGTCACGCTTTATCTCGCGCTGTGGCTGGGGGGGCGGCTCTTTCCCAACAACCCCGACCTTCAGGCCGCCTTTGGCGTCGGCCCCGAACTCCGTGGCCCGCTGCGGCGTGCCGTCGTCTTCGTGGGCCTCTTCCTCGGCCTCGGGACGATTGCCGAGACCATCGCGACGCAAGACGTCGTGCCGCTGTCCGCACGGGGTGTGCTGGTGCTGCCGGTCTACATCGGCATGGCCTTCAGCTTCCTGCGCCTCGCGCAACTCATCCGCCGCCACCGCCTGGCCGTCGCCGAGAATGACGAGGACAGCGATGGAGAACGCGGGTTTTCGTTCCGCATGCTTGCGATTTTCGGTTTGGTCGTGCGGATCGTGTCCTGGGCCGGCCCCATCGTCGCCGCGGTCGGTTATCTGAACCTGGCCGAAGCGATCATGACGCCGACCGCGCTGACCCTCGGCCTTGCCGGCATCCTGGTGGCGCTGCAGAACCCGATCCGGGACGCCTACGCCCTCATCTCGAACAAGACCCATGACGAGGCGCGGCAGGCACTTCTGCCCGTTCTGATGAACCTGCTTCTGGTCTTCGCCGCCTCGCCCCTGCTGCTGCTGATCTGGGGCGTGCGGCCGGAACAACTGTCCGAGATCATCACTCGCTTCTTCGCGGGCTTCCAGCTGGGCGATACGCGGATCACGCCCGCGATCGTGCTTGCCGTCATCGCGGTCTTTGCCATCGGCATGATCGCCACGCGCCTGCTGCAGGGCGCGCTGCGCACGACGGTGCTGCCGCGCACGAGACTGGATGCGGGCGCGCGCAATGCCGTCGTCTCGGGGCTTGGCTATGTCGGCATCGCGCTGGCTGCCGTCATCGCCATCACCACCGCGGGCATCGATCTGACCGCCCTTGGCGTCGTTCTCGGCGCGCTCTCGGTCGGCATCGGCTTCGGCCTGCAGAACGTGGTGAACAACTTCGTCTCGGGCATCATCCTGCTGATCGAGCGGCCGATCTCGGAAGGCGACTGGATCGAGGTGGGCAGCACCATGGGGATCGTCAAGGCGATCTCGGTCCGTTCGACCACGATCGAGACCTTCGACAAGACCGATGTCATCGTGCCCAATGCCGACCTGATTTCGGGCACCGTCACGAACTGGACGCGCGGCAACACGATCGGGCGCGCGGTCGTGACGGTCGGCGTGGCCTACGGCACCGATACGCGCCGGGTGCAGGACATCCTGATGGAGATCGCCCGCTCGCACCCCGATGTCAGCAGGTTCCCCGAGCCGGGTGTGGATTTCCTGGGCTTCGGGGCGGACAGTCTCGATTTCCGGATGCGCTGCATCCTGCGCGACGTGAACAAGCTGGTCGCCGTGAAGACCGAGTTGAACCACCGCATCGCCGAGCGTTTCGTGGAGGAAGGGATCGAGATCCCCTTCGCACAGCGCGACATCTGGCTGCGCAACCCCGAGGCGCTGCGCGGCCCGCAGCCCGGCCCCCGCGGCACCGAAGATCCGTCCGACGACGAGCCGGACAGCCCCGACACCGATCACGACGACGCCCCGACCGACGGGGCCGACAGGAACACACAGCCATGACGACCGAGACCCTCTTCCTGAGCGATGCCTACCTCAAATCCGCCACGGCGACCGTCACCGCGCTGACGGAGGAAGGGGGCATCGTTCTCGACCGGACGATCTTCTACGCACGCGGCGGCGGTCAGCCCGGTGACAGCGGGACGCTCGACTGGGACGGTGGGCGCCTGCCCATCGCCACCGCGGTCAAGGGAGAGGGCGGCGCGATCGTCCTCGTTCCAGCCGACGCGGTCACGCTGCCCCCGGTCGGTGCGCGTGTCGGCCAACGGCTCGACTGGGAACGCCGCTACGGCCACATGCGCATCCATACCGCGCTTCACCTTCTGTCTGTGGTGATCCCGCTTCCCGTCACTGGCGGTGCGGTTGGCGCAGACAAGGGGCGGCTCGACTTCGACATGCCTGACGCGCCCGAGGACAAGGCGCTGCTCGAAGGGCGGTTGAACGCGCTCGTTACCCGCGACCTGCCCGTCACCGAGGGTTGGATCACCGAGGCCGAACTCGACGCCAACCCCTCACTCGTCAAGACGATGTCGGTTCAGCCCCCCCGCGGCGCGGGAAGAATCCGCCTCGTGCGCATCGGTGACGGCGAAAGCCAGATCGACCTTCAACCCTGCGGCGGCACCCATGTCGCGCGCACCGGAGAGATCGGCAAATTGGTCATCGGGAAGGTCGAGAAGAAGGGCCGGCAGAATCGCCGCATCACGATCGAGCTTGCCTGACGCACGCGAGACCGGCTGCCGCTTCGCTCAAGATGCAGGGATTTCGGGGAAACTTGACCGCGGCCCGGCATGGCGGCTGAGGTGCACCTGAGCAATGATGCCGACACGCCGGGCACTGAAGCGGACATATCTTGGAGTGTCCCGTGAACAGTGCCACATTTCGGCAACATCCCCAAGAAAATTCTTCCGCGCGTCGAAAGATCAGCTTTCCCGCCCGCGCCCCTCGAACCGCGGCAGCATCGCCGAAAAGTCGCGTCCGGCGCCGTCTTCCTCCTCCACGAAACGCGCGTAGAGCGCGGCGGCCAAGGCACCCATGGGCGTGTCGGCGTCCGCATCCGTTGCCGCGGCCTGGCTCAGGCGCAGGTCCTTCAGCATCAGATCGGCAGCGAAGCCCGGTTTG
>CAZVQL010000219.1:0-4507 GCA_964629305.1 uncultured Roseicyclus sp. | reverse complement strand
CGGTCGCGGCTTCCTGCCACTCGGTCGAGTTGTACAGCGTCTCCAGCCGCTCGATCCAGGAGGCATAGACCTCGTCGGACACGGCCCCTCCGGTATAGAGCCCGCGCCAGTTGTACCCGGTCACGTCGATGCCTTGGGAAATCGCCGTGGGAATGTCCGGAAAGGCCGGGATCGGCGCGTCGCTCAGGGCCGCGAGGATGCGGATATCGCCCGACTCGACGAAGCCCGCGATCTCGCCGAGATCGGTCGAGACCACGTCGATCTGGCCGCCCATCATCTGCGTGACGGCATCGGTGCCGCCGTCGAACTGCACCCAGCGGATCGCGCCGAGGTCGGACACGCCGGCCTCTTGTGCGACCATCAGAAGGCGGATGTGGTCCCAGCCACCCGCGCCCGAGGAGCCGGCGGTGACCAGTGCGGTCGGGTCGGCGGCCATCGCCTCGTTCAGCTGTGCCAGCGTTTCGATCGGGCTGTCGTTGTCGACGGCGATAACGCCCACGTCGGCGCCGAGCATCGCAAGGTAGCGCATCGTGTCGAGCGGTGCGGGGTAGCGCCCTTGGGCGATCTGGGTGATGCCCACGGTCGAGGTGGCGACGATCAGCTCGGCATCGTCGGGCCGTTCGGTCGCGACCATGGCGAAGGTCACGGCGCCCACGCCGCCGGGCATGTTGGTGACCTGCACGTTGCCGTCGACAAGGTCGAGCTCGCTCAGGATGCGGCCGATCGTGCGGCAGGTGAAGTCCCAGCCGCCGCCGGGGTTCGAGGGCGCAATGCACTCGGTTGCGCTGGCGGGCAGCGCCGTCAGCGTCATCGTGGCGGCCAGCGCGGCCCCCAGCTTCACGGATGTCAGTGTGCGAAAGATCATCTGGTTTTCTCCTCCCAGTAAAAACCCGAAGGGCAGGGGATGCGATCCTGTGGCGTTTTTCAAGGGGGGTTCCGGGCGTGGGGAGGGTGATATCACGAAATTTCATGGCTTGGCGTCGATTGGTGATGTCTGGACCCGGCCCCCTTGATGCCCGGATTTCCGGCGGGGCATCATGCGCGCGACAGCCTCGATCAGGGGCCCGACCAGAGGATTTAAGGACATGGCCACCGCCGCCGCACCCAGCACCCCCGTGCCCGAGGGCGCCCGCGTCTCTGTCTGCGAGGTGGGGCCGCGCGACGGCTTCCAGATCGAGGCGGCGTTCATCCCGACGGAAAAGAAGATCGAGATCGTCAACGCGCTCTTTGCCTCGGGGCTCAGGCACATGCAGGTGACGTCCTTCGTCAGTCCCCGCGCGGTGCCGCAACTGGCCGATGCCGAGGCGGTGCTGGCGGGCATCGACCGGCCCGAGGGGGCGGTGATCACCGCGCTCATTCCGAACCTGAAAGGCGCCGAGCGTGCGGCGGGGGCGGGGGTGGATGCGGTCCACACGGTCGTGTCGGCGTCCGAGACGCATAACCTGAAGAACGTGAACCGGACGATCGACGCCTCGCTTTCCGATTTCGAGGCGGTCTTCGCCTTGCTCGACAAGGCGGGCGTCGCCATCGAGGGAGGGATCGCCACGGCCTTCGGCTGTCCCTTCGAAGGGGTCGTGCCGCCCGAGCAGGTGGCCAAGATCGCGAAGCGCTATCAAGAGCTTGGCGCGGCCTCGGTCGGGCTTGGCGACACCACGGGCATGGCCACGCCCGCCACCGTCCGCGCCGCGGTGCAGGCGATCCGGGCCGAGGCGCCGGGGTTGGGCATCGGCCTGCATTTCCACAACACCCGCGGCGTGGGCCTTGCCTGCGTGATGACGGGGCTGGCCGAGGGGGTGACGCATTACGACGCCTCGGTCGGTGGGCTTGGCGGCTGTCCCTTCGCCGCCGGGGCGACGGGCAATATCTGCACCGAGGACCTGATCTACCTGCTGAACGAAAGCGGGTATGAGACGGGCGTGGACCTCGACAAACTCATCGCAGCGGCGAAGCTGACGCAAGAGGTGATCGGGCGCGAATTGCCGGGGCAGGTGATCAAGTCCGGCCCACGTCTGCGCCGCTTCGATCCGGGCCTGACGGCGACGGCCGCAGGATGAGCGCGCTGCCGCTTGCGGGCGTACGGGTCGTGGACCTGACGCGCATCCTGTCGGGGCCGTTCTGTTCCATGATCCTGGGCGACCTGGGCGCGGATGTGATCAAGGTGGAAAGCCCCAAAGGGGGCGATCCGGTGCGGGGCCAGGGGCATATCCGCGACGGGCTGTCGTGGTATTTCGCGGGCTTCAACCGCAACAAGCGGTCAGTCGCGCTGGACCTGCGCAATCCCGCGGGGCTCGCGGTGCTGGAGCGGCTGTTGGCAAGCGCCGACATCCTGACCGAGAACTACCGCCCCGGCGTGCTGGACGAGATGGGCCTGACCGAGACGCGGCTGGCCGAGATCAACCCCGACCTCATCGTGGTCAGCGTGAACGGCTACGGCTCGACCGGGCCCTATGCCGACCGCCCGGCCTTCGATTTCATCGCGCAGGCGATGTCTGGCTACATGACGACGAACGGCACACCCGAGACCGGACCGTTGCGCACAGGGCCGCCGCTCACCGACCTGATCGCAGGGCTGTATGCGGCGCTGGGCGCGGTGGCGGCCTTGCGCGGGCGCGAGCAGGGGGGGCCTGCGCAGCGTGTGGAGGCCTCGATGATGATGTCGATCATCTCGATGATGGCTTACCTGTCGTCGGGCGCGCTGGCGACGGGCCGCGACCCGGTGCCGACGGGCAACGATCACCCGATCGTCGCACCCTACGGCCTGTTCCGGGCCAGCGACGGCGATATCGCGGTGGCCCCCTCGACGGACGTGTTCGTGGGGCGGTTCCTGAAGGAACTTGGCCTGTCGCATCTGCTGGAGGACGCACGGTTCGCGCAGAACGCCGTCCGGGTCGAGAACCGCGCCGCGCTGAACGCGCTGGTCAACGAGGCGGTGGGGCGCGAGACGCAAGCCTACTGGATCGAGCGGCTGAACCGCGCGGGCGTGCCCTGCGGCAAGGTGCAGAGCGTGACCGAGGCGCTGGCCGACCCGCAGGTCGCGGCGCAGGAGATGGTGCTGGACGTGCCGCATCCGGGGCACGGCTCGGTCAGGATGACGGGCTTTCCGGTGAAATTCTCGGAAACGCCGCTGTCGGTGCGCCAAACGGTCCCCGACCTCGGCGCGCAGACCGGCGATGTGCTGGCCGAGGCAGGCTACAGCGCCGACGAGGTCGCGACGCTGCGGGCCGCGGGCGTGATCGGCTGAGGCGGCCGGGCCCCGCAAGGCCCGGCGCGGTTTCGTGTGGGTGCGGCTGGCCTAGCCCCTGCGGCCGAAGGCACGCCAGAGGAAGACTGCGGCCACGACGACGGAGAGGCCGACGAGCATCGCCTCGGTCCCGTGCGGGTGCAGGTGAAAAATCCCCCCGGCTTCATGTGCATGACCAGGGGCCGTCGCGGCGACAAGGGCGAGGGGGGCGAGGAGGATGCGGACCATGGGTCAGTCCCTTTCTTTGGCTGCAATGAAATCGCGAATGTCGAGCAGGTGCTTCTCGGTCATCGAGACGTAAACGAGGCTCATGTTGGTGCGTTCCCGGATCATCTCACCCGGGAAGGGCAGGTAACTCAACTCGCGCGTCCCGAAAGACGGCGAGGCGGTGCCGACCTGCCACTCGGTCTTCAGTTCGACGTCCACCAGCTTCAGCGTGGCGGGGCCGTCCTTGCCCGGGCGTTCCAGCGGCACGCCGGCAAGCTTCAGGTAGGCGGCCTTGTCCCGGGCCGAGACGAAACCGTCGATGAACTGCGCCGTCAGAACCTGGAGGTCGGCGGCCTCGTCCTCGGGCATGAGGTGGGAGTGAAGGTGGTCGGCGTGGGCATGGTTATGGCCGTGGCCGTGGCTGTGCGCATGTCCATGGTCGTGGTGATGGGGGTGCGGGTGGTCATGTGGCATTGGACCACCTCTTTCCTTCGAATTCGCCGTGGGGAATGCTGACGGGCTTGTCGATATGGCGCTTGTGCGCGCCCATCTTGCCCGCGGCGACCATGCTGCCCAGCACGTCCACGATCACGCGGGTGCCCATCAGCGCGGTGATGTCCGAGGTGTCGTAGGGCGGGCTGACCTCGACCAGCTCCATGCCGCAAAGCCCCTCGGCCGCGACCTTGGAGGCAAGCGCCAACGCCTCGCGCGGGAGGAAGCCGCCGGGTTCGGGCCAGCCGGTTCCGGGGACGAAACCGCAGTCGATGCTGTCGATATCGAAGGACATGTAGACCATGTCGACGCCATCCCAGGCCATCTCGAGCGCCATCTCGGCGGTCTTGTCGATGCCCATGCGCTCCATGTCGGCCATGGTGATGATGTTGGTCTCGCGCTCGCGCGCCACCTTCACCGCCTCGCGCGGCACCTGCCAGCCGCCGATGCCCACCTGCACGAGGTTCTTCGCCGGCACGTTGGGCAGGTTGGTGGAGTGGAACCACGGCGTGGTGTGCATCCGCTCGTCGAGATCCTTCTCCTGGATGTCGGCGTGGCGGTCGAAAT
>CAZVQL010000218.1:0-4579 GCA_964629305.1 uncultured Roseicyclus sp. | reverse complement strand
ACCCGGGCGCCCGCGATCATGTCGTCGACCGAACGGCCCGACAGCTGCCCATACCGCTCGCGCCAGCTGTCCACGGCGAAAAGCACATGCCCCTCGGCTTCGTAGGCGTGGTCCTCGGCGATCAGCGTCTCGATCATCGCCACCATCTGACCGATGTAATCCGTCGCCCGCGGCTCATGCGTCGGGCGCAGGATGCCGAGCGCGTCCATGTCGGCGTGATACCAGCCGATCGTCTCCTCGGTGATCTCTCCGATGGGCCGCCCCGTCTCGGCGGCCTTGGCGTTGATCTTGTCGTCCACGTCGGTGAAGTTCCGCACGTAGATCGGCGGTGCCCAGCCGTTTTCCGGCGAGACGTGCTGCAACAGCCGGAAGAGAACGTCGAAAACGATAGACGGCCGCGCGTTGCCCAGATGCGCGCGGTCATAGACCGTCGGGCCACAGAGATACATGCGCACCCCTTGGGCGGGATCGAGCGGCGTCAGCGTCTCGACCTTGCGGCTGCGGGTGTTGCGCAGGCGAATCTCAACCATGGGGCAAGCCTTCTTCACGGACCGACGACCGGCGCCGGGGGCCTATCAGCTTGCGGATGGGTTGAAAACCACGAGATGACCGGGCCGGCGACGGGGGTGTCAGCGGCCAATACAGGAAAACGGGATCGGTGTGATCGCGCGGGTCATGCCGACACCGTGCCGCGTGAGGCAGAAAAGCGCAAGTCCCCCGTTTGACAGCATGATTTGTATACCGTTGTATATGCAACTGATGCAGCACGAGTTCGTCGATCGCCATTGTCGAAGCCTGCCGCGCACCGAGCGCGGCCAGCCCTTCGGCCCTGATACCGTTGTCTGGAAGGTCAACGGCCACATGTTCGCATTCTACACGGAGCATGGCGAAGGGCTGTCGCTGCGCACCTCGAACCTCGCCCGCGCACTGGCCGTGATCCGCAAGAGCCGCCCCCTGTCGGCCCCCTACCAGACCGGCGGCGACTGGGTCGTCTTGCCATGGGAAACCCCGCCCGAAGAGCTGCGCCTGCGGTTGATCGAAAGCTACAACATCGTGCGGCTGAACTGGCCCAAGGGCGACGAAAGCTGACTTGCGCGCATTGGACGGGCATGGCTTGGTGCGTACTCACCGTCCCGCCCCGGAGTCTCGCCCATGCCCGCCCCCTCGACCCGCATCGCCACGCTGACCGGAGCCGAGGGCGACGGGTGGGAGATCTTCTACCGCGCCCGCGCGATGAAGGCCGCGGGCGAGACGGTGCTGGAGCTGACGATCGGCGAGCATGACATCGGCACGGCGCCCGCGATCCTCGACGAGATGCACCGCGCCGCGCGCGCGGGCCACACCGGCTATGCCGCCGTGCCGGGTATCACACCCCTGCGCAAGGCGGTGGCCGAGCGGCTGAGCGCGCAGCACGGGGTAACTTATGGGCCCCAGAACATCCTGATCGTGCCGGGTGGGCAGGCGGGCCTGTTCGCGGCTCACCACGCCGCCTGCGACGCGGGCGACCGCGCGCTGATGATCGACCCCTACTATGCCACCTACCCCGGCACGATCCGCGCCGTGGGTGCAGTGCCGGTACCGGTACCAGCCCTGTCAGAGGCAGGCTTTCAACCCGATCTCGCCGCTTTGGCCGAGGCCGCACCGGGCGCGCGATCGCTGCTGATCAACTCGCCCAACAACCCCACCGGCGCAGTCTATACCGACGAAAGCCTCGAAGGGATCGCGCGGATCGCACAAGACGCCGACCTCTGGGTGATCTCGGACGAGGTCTATGACACCCAGGTCTGGGCCGGGCGGCATCGCCCGATGGCGAGCCTGCCGGGCATGGCGGGCCGCGTGCTGACGGTCGGGTCGCTGTCGAAAAGCCACGCCATGACCGGCAGCCGCCTTGGCTGGGTCGCGGGGCCCGCCGACGTGGTGGAGCACCTGATCAACCTTGCCACCCACACGACCTATGGCGTGCCGGGCTACATTCAGGAGGCGGGCCTTTTCGCTCTGTCGCAAGGCCCCGAGGCCGAGGCGGCGGTTGCGGCCCCGTTCCTGCGGCGGCGGCAGATCCTGCTCGACCGCATCGCGGGTCATAGCGTGTTGCGCGCGGTGCCGCCCGACGGGGCGATGTACGTGATGCTCGATGTGCGCGGCACGGGGCTGAGCGGCGACGACTTCGCCGCACGCCTGCTGGAAGAAGAGCGCGTCGCAGTGATGCCCGGCGAAAGCTTCGGGCGTGCGGCGGCGGGTCATGTTCGGATCGCGCTCACCCTGCCCGACGCGAGTTTTGCGCAAGCCATCGACCGGCTTGTCGCCTGCGCCGAGCGCCTTGCGCGCGCGCCGGAAACGGCCAGCGCCGGTGGCTGACCTCAGCCCGCCGATTGACCCAGCGCCGCGGCATCCCGCGCCAGCGCCTCGATCCTGGCCCAATCGCCCGCCGCGACGCTCTTGGCGGGTGCAACCCAGGACCCGCCCGCGCAGATGACGTTGGGCAGCGACAGGTAATCCATCGCGTTCGCCGGGCTGACCCCGCCCGTTGGGCAGAAGGAGACCTGAGGAATGGGCGCGCCGATGGCCTTGAGCGCAGGGGCGCCGCCGGCGGCCTCGGCGGGGAAGAACTTGAGCATGTCGTAGCCCTGCTCGAAGAGCGTCATCACCTCGGTCGCGGTGGCGGCGCCCGGCAAGAGCGGCAACTGCTCGGCGATGCAGGCCTCGATCAGACGCGGCGTGGCGCCGGGCGAGACACCGAACTGCGCGCCCGCGGCCTTGGCGGCGCGGACGTCTTCAGGGGTCAGCAACGTACCCGCGCCCACGATGCCACCCGGCACCTCGGCCATGGCGCGGATCGCGTCGAGGGCGGCGGGCGTGCGCAGCGTCACCTCGAGCGCGGGCAAGCCGCCTGCGACCAGCGCTTCGGCAAGCGGGCGCGCCGTTGCGGCGTCCTCGACGACGAGGACCGGGATGATCGGCGCGCGCGCGGCAATGGCGCGGGTGGCTTCGGACTGGGCCATTGGGGTCATGTTGTGCGTCCTGGATGGCGGGGTTTGCGTATTTGTGGAAAGATGAAGGGCGGTGACGGCCTAGACGACGACACCTGCCCCCTCGCTGGCCGGTCCGGCGGTCTGGCGGAAGATCTCGAATAGCTCGCGCCCGACCCCGTGGCTATTGGCCGACAGGTCCGGCACGGCCGGCGCGCGGTCGGCAACGCCCTCGGTCAAGACCTCGAGCCGTCCCTCTACCGCGTCGACGCGCACGATGTCGCCATCGCGAAGCTTGCCGATCAACCCGCCGTCGAGCGCCTCGGGCGCGACGTGGATCGCCGAGGGCACCTTGCCCGACGCGCCCGACATGCGGCCGTCGGTGACAAGCGCCACCTTGTGGCCGCGGTCCTGCAACACGGCGAGGATCGGGGTGAGCGCGTGCAGTTCCGGCATGCCGTTGGCCTTTGGTCCCTGGAACCGGACGACCACGACCACGTCGCGATCCAATTGCTTGGCCTGAAACGCCTTTTTCACATCCCCCTGGTCCTCGAAGACGGCGACGGGGGCCTCGATCACGTGGCGCTCGGCGGCGACGGCGGACACTTTCATCACCCCGCGGCCGAGATTGCCGGAGAGATCGACCAGCCCGCCCGCCTTCTGGAACGGGTCCGAGGCGGGGCGCAGGATCTTGTCGTTCAACGTCTCGCGCGGGCCGGGTGCCCAGGAAAGCGCACCGTCCTTCAGCGTCGGCTCCTGCGCGTAGAGGGCAAGGCCCTTGCCTGCCGCCGTCAGCGTGTCGTCGTGGAGCAACCCCGCCTCGAGCAGTTCGCCGATCATGTAGGCGAGCCCGCCCGCGGCATGGAAATGGTTCACGTCGGCCAGCCCGTTGGGATAGACCCGCGCCATCAGCGGCGTCACAGCCGAGATATCGGCGAAATCGGCGGGGTCGAGGATGACACCGGCGGCACGTGCCATCGCCACGAGATGGATGACAAGGTTCGTGGACCCACCCGTTGCCATCAGCCCGACGATGCCGTTCACGAAGGCCTTTTCATCGAGGATGTCGCAGACCGGCGTATAGGCGTTCCCCAACGCCGTGATCGACGCGGCCCGCTCGGTCGCGGCGTCGGTCAGCGCATCGCGGAGGGGCGTACCCGGGTTCACGAAGCTTGCACCGGGCAGGTGCAGGCCCATGAATTCCATCAGCATCTGGTTGGAATTGGCGGTCCCGTAGAAGGTGCAGGTCCCCGGCCCGTGGTAGGAGGCCATCTCGGCCTCCATCAGCTTGTCGCGGCCCACCTCTCCGGCGGCGAATTGCTGGCGGACCTTGGCCTTTTCGTCGTTGGGCAGGCCCGAGACCATCGGCCCCGCGGGCACGAAGAGCCCCGGCAGGTAGCCGAAGGTGGCGGCTGCAATGATCAGCCCCGGCACGATCTTGTCGCAGACGCCAAGGTAGAGCGCCGCGTCGAAGGTGTTGTGGGACAGCGCCACGCCGGTTGCCAGCGCGATCACGTCGCGCGAGAAGAGCGACAGTTCCATCCCCACCTGCCCTTGGGTGACGCCGTCGCACATGGCGGGCACGCCGCCCGCGACCTGCGCCGTGGCGCCCG
>CAZVQL010000217.1:0-4581 GCA_964629305.1 uncultured Roseicyclus sp. | reverse complement strand
AATGAGCGTAAGGATCATGGGCGTCGTGATCTTCGTGATCGCGGCGCTCTACACCAGGCAGGCGGGGACCTATGCCGTGACCTTCGGCGATGTGCTGGGGCCAACGGTATTCCCGATCATCGTGGGCATTCCCATGATGATCCTCTCCGCCTCTCTGGTGGTGTTTCCCACGGGGCAGGTCGATTGGCCTGCCCCACAGCGGATGTGGCGGCAGGCGGCCGCTCTTGCCGTCCTGGTGGGCTACACCATGACGCTGGAGCCACTTGGCTTTCCGCTGTCCACCTTCGCGCTGATCGCGCTGATCGGCATCATCCTCGGCGGTGCGCCGTGGAAGGCGGTGGTGCTGGGCGCGCTCATGGCACCGGCGCTCTGGGCGCTCTTCGACCAGGTGCTGGGTCTGCCGCTCGATTTTCTGGGGGAGCTCTTCACCGGCTGACGGCCGGGCGAACGGGCAAGGGATCGTAACATGGAAATCCTGTCGCTTCTGGGCCAAGGCTTCGTCGTCGCGGCGACGCCGCTCAACATCGGCCTTCTGCTGATGGGCTGCTTCATCGGCACGCTTCTGGGCGCGCTGCCCGGCCTCGGCCCCGTCAACGGGGTGGCGGTGCTGATCCCGCTCACCTTCGCCTTCGGCTTCGATCCCACTTCGTCCATGATCCTGCTCTGCGCGGTCTATTTCGGCTGCATGTACGGCGGGCGCATCAGCTCGATCCTTCTCAATATCCCCGGCGACGAACCGGCAATCATGACCACGCTCGACGGCTACCCGATGGCCGTGCAGGGGCAGGCGGCGAACGCCTTGGCGATTTCCGGCGTCGCCTCCTTTGTCGGGGCCACCATCGCGGTGATCGGCCTGTCGCTCTTCGCGCCCGTGCTGGCGCGCGCGGCCATTCACTTCGGCCCGGCCGACTACTTCGCGCTCTACATCCTCGCCTTCGCCACCATCGGCGGCATCGCGGGCGTGGACCCGCGCAAGACGCTGCTCTCGGCGCTCATCGGCCTGTTGCTCGCGACCGTCGGCCTCGACCCGATCTCGGGCGTGCCGCGCTACACGTTCGACAGTTTCCACCTCTATGACGGGATCGAGCCCATCGTGGCCCTTGTCGGCCTCTTCGCGATCTCGGAAATCCTGATGCTCCTGGAAAAGACGCTCAAGGACCGGCCCAAGGCCATCCCCGTGGGCAGCTGGCTGCCGCAATGGGGCGCGATCTGGAAGACGCGGGCGGCGATGCTGCGCGGCTCGGGCGTGGGCTTTGTCGCGGGCGTCCTGCCCGGGGCGGGCGCCTCGCTGGGGTCCTTCATGGCCTATGTCGCGGAAAAGCAGTGGTCGAACAAGAAAAGCACCTTCGGCAAGGGCGACCCCCGCGGCGTCGCCGCCCCCGAAGCGGGCAACAACGCCGCATCGGGCGGCGCGCTGATTCCGATGCTGTCGCTCGGCGTGCCGGGGTCCGGCACCACCGCCGTGCTCCTCGCCATGCTCATCTCGCTCAACGTGCAGCCTGGGCCCCTTCTGTTCGAGCGTCAGCCCGACCTCGTCTGGGGCCTCGTCGCCTCGCTCTACATGGCGAATATCGCGCTTCTGATCCTGAACCTGCCGATGATCGGCATCTTCACCCGGCTGATGATGACGCCCACCTGGGCGCTCATGCCGATCGTGGCCGCCGTCACCTTCGTCGGCGTCTACGGCATCTCGAACTCGGTCTTCGACCTCGAGACGATGGTGTTCTTCGGGGTCGTCGGCTACCTGCTGCGCAAGCTCGACGTAAGCCTCGTGCCGCTCGTCCTTGGCCTCCTGCTCGGCGGCGACATGGAGCGGAACCTGCGCCGCGCGATGTCGATCTCGGACGGCGACTGGTCGATCCTGATCGCCAGCCCCATCTCCATCGGCCTCTACATCCTGACCGCGGGCTTCCTGGCGCTCTCGGTCTGGCTGGCCGTGCGCGACCACAAGCAGACCCAGGCCGAGCGCCTGACCGAAGGGTGAGCGCGGGCTACGACCTGACCACGCTCGCGCTCTTCCGCAGCGTGGCGGCGACCGGCAGCATCGCGCATGCCGCGGCGCAGGCGGGCCTCGTGCCCTCGGCCGTGTCGAAACGCATCGCCGAGCTCGAGGCGCAGGTCGGCACGGCCCTCCTCCACCGCCACCGCCGCGGCGTGGACCTGACGCCGGCCGGAGCCGACCTCCTCCGCCATGCCGAGGCGATCGGCAGCGCGGTCGACCACATGACCGCCGAGATGGCCGCCCATGCCACCGGGCGGCGCGGCACCATACGGGTCGCCGCCAACAGCAGCGCCATTTCACAGTTCCTGCCCGAGGACCTGGCCGAGTTCGTGAAAGCCCAGCCCGAGATCCAGGTCCAGCTGACCGAGATGACCAGCCTCGAGGTGCTCGAAACCGTCCGCATGGGCCGCGCCGACCTCGGCGTCTTCAGCGGCCTGACCGAGGCGCCGGGCCTGACCACCCTGCCCTACCGGCGCGACACGCTCGTCGTCGTCACGCCCGCGGATCACCCGTTGGCAAGCAAACGCGGCCTGACGCTGGCCGAGATCGCAACCGAACCCTTCGTCGCCCTGCAAAGCGGCAGCTCGATCCAGGCCTTTCTCGACCGCCGCGCGGAAGCGATCGGCGCGCGCATCCGCACGCAGGTCGCGGTGCAAAGCTTCGACGGCGTGCGCCGCATGGTGCAGGCCCGCCTCGGTATCGCCGTCCTGCCCTTCGGCGCGGTCGAACCCTATCTCGACGCGACGCGCCTTGCCATGGTGCCCCTGAACGAGACCTGGGCAACGCGCGACCTGCTCATCGCCATCCGCGACCGCGGTGCCCTCGGACCGCAGGCCGCGACCCTCATCACCACCCTGACCGGGCAACCGGTCTGACCGAAGAGAGGACATCATGGGAACCTTCGACGAAGACCTGTTCGAAAAGGGCCTCGTCCGCCGCAAGGCAACGCTGGGCGAGGACTACGTCCAGAAGAGCATGGACAGCGCCGACGACCTGACCCGCGGCTTCCAGGAGGCGATGACCGCCTGGTGCTGGGGCTTCGGCTGGGGCGATGACGCGATCGACGCCAAGACGCGCAGCCTGATGAACCTCGCCATGCTGGGCGCGCTCGGCAAGATGCACGAATGGGAGCTCCACTGCCGCGGCGCGCTGAACAACGGGGCAACCCCCGAACAGATCCGCGCCGCCTGTCATGCCGTGGCGATCTATTGCGGTGTGCCGCAGGCACATGAGTGCTTCCGCGTCGCCCGCAAGGTGCTCGAGGAACGCGGGCTGATCTGAGGCACCCCCACGACCCGGCTTGCGCATGCCCTGTGAAAAGGTATTTTCATGGGTATGCCGGCTTCCAGCACACCCTCTTTCGTGGCGCGCATCCGGGGCGCGATGCCGGACCTCCACCGCAGCGAGACGCGGCTGGCCGAGACGATCCTGAACTTTCCCGGCCAGCTCGCCAGCTATACCGCCACGGAACTGGCCCAGATCGCCGGCGTCTCCAACGCCACCGTCACCCGCTTCGTGCGCAAGATCGGCTACGCCTCCTTCGAGGAGGCGCGGCAGGCCGTCCGCGCCGAGCAATCGGCGGGCACCGCCCTTCTGCGGGTGGACAGCGACAGCGCCGGGGCCGAGGGGAAACTGGCCCGCTACCTCGAACGCGCGCATCACAACCTCGACCAGACGCTCGGCGCGCTCGACGACGACATGATCGGCGAGATCGCCACCACCATGCGCAGCGCGCCGCGGCTCTGGCTGATCGGCTTTCGCGCGGGCCAGCCCTTTGCCCGCTACATCGCGTGGCAGGTGCTACAGGTCCGCTCGGACGTGGCTGTCTTGCCCCGCGACGGTGAAACGCTGGCCGAAAGCCTGGCCGCCATCGACCCCGCCGATTGCGTGATCGTGGTGGCCCTCCGCCGCCCCTCGCGGCAACTGGCCACGCTTCTGGACCAGCTCGCGCGCACCCGCGCGCAGGTCGCGCTGATCGGCGATCTCGCCGGGCTCACGGCCCTTCCCGCCCGCTGGCACCTGCCCTGCATGACCACCGGCGCGGGCGCGCTTTTCGATCATGTCGGCGTCATGGCCCTGTCCGGCATGCTCGCCTCGCGCGTGATCGAGGAATCGGGCACGGCGGGCCGCAAACGCCTCAGCGCTATCGAGGGGTTCCACGATTCGCTCGACGAACTCTGACGCCGCCCCCGCCCGACCCACCGCCGAAACACCCATCATCGTGCCCGCGAAGCTGCCTCATTTCTGTGCGCCCGCAGTCTGGTGACACGAAAAAGCATGAAAATTCTTTTTCTCATTTCCGATTTCACGAAAAAAGGATTGCACAACTCCATCCATATTCCGTCTGTTCCGCTCACAAAGGATCACGCCATGACCCACCTGAGAAATTCCGCATTCATCGCCGCCGCCTGGCTCGCCCTGCCGGGCGTGGCCGCCGCGCAGACCGTGCTTCAGATCAACTCCTCCCTGCCCGAGGGGTCGTTCGCCCATGTCTTCCTGCAGGAATACGAGACCCGGCTCGAGGCCGCGACCGACGGCGCGGTCGACGTGCAGATCTTCATGTCGAACACGCTCGGCTC
>CAZVQL010000216.1:0-4608 GCA_964629305.1 uncultured Roseicyclus sp. | reverse complement strand
CGCGTTCCGTGAACCGAAAGCCCCTTCGCCGCCGCGCCGTAGCGGCGAGCCAGATCGGCATGGGCGGCTGCGTCCATGCCCAGCCCGGCTGCGTCCGACACCTCGCCCAGACGCACGTAATCCGAGTTCGGGTCGAGCACGGCGATCCGAAGGTCCGTTTCAAGCAGGAGCCGCTCGAGGATGACGCCGAGGGAATATGTCTTGCCGGACCCCGATTGACCGCAGACCAGCGTGTGCCGGCCGAAACCGGCCGCCTGAAGGATTGCGGGCTGATCACCCGACACGGCGCGCATCCTGCCGATATCGAGACCCGCCTTCTTGCCGCGCAGTTTCGCGAAATGCGACAGGACAAGCGCGGGGTCCGCCGGGGCGAGCCGGGCCGAGCCGAATGGCGCGGGCTTTTCGTCGATGATCCGGGTTCCATCCGTGACGGCCCGGATCTCGCCGCGTCCGGCGATCTTTTTCGGTCCGGCCCCGTCATCCTGAACCGCGATGTCGAGGATCTGGCCCAGAAGCGGCCCGGCGCCCTCGCGCTCGAGCGTCACGTACCCCCCGACATCCCATGCGGCATCGATGCTGGAGGTGAATTGAAAAAGGTGCCCGTCGATCGAATAGGCCATGCTGTCGTGTGTCATGAAATCGGTAATGTCCTTGAATACGCCATACCGCAGAATTGGGATATCACCTGCGAATACGGTTTCAAACGAGATATGGGGCCTTGTCCGGGCGCCCCGCCCGATGCTGTTTTCAGCGCCGAGACAAAGCCGCTCGACAAGCACCGCGCGGCTACCTTAGCGTTTGCGGGACTGTCCGGGGGCCGGGCGGTCAGATCACGCCCCAGTTCCGCGCAAGGAGGCTTGCAAACCAAGATGAGATTTCTGGCGATCGCGATTTCGGTTCTGCCCGGTCTGGCCATGGCAGAGCCCCTGACGCTCACCGATGTCATCAATGCCGAGGCTTGGGTCTTCGAGGATGCGCGCTGTTCAGATGTCGTTCCGCTGTTCACCACACCGACGGCGGATATGGACGACCTGTCCGAAGTCGTTTCGATACGCCTGCTTTTCGCCTCGACCCTGATGCAGGGCGCGGCCATGGAACGGGGTGTGTCATACGGTGCCCTCGTATTGGAATGGGGTGCCTTTTGCACCGAGAACCCCAATAGCGATTGGCTGGATTTTCTCAGGCCGTAAAGCCGACGGTGGAAGGGCAGGGAATACGTCACGGCTCGGGATCTCGGTCGCTGTCCTGCTCTCGCCTGCGCATCAGGGCTTCGGCGACAGCACTTGCCGCCGCCACGAACACGCCCAGCCCGACCAGGATGTAGAACATCGCGAAAATCTTGCCGGCGACGGTCTGGGGCACAAGCTCGCCGTAGCCGACCGTTGAAATCGTGACCACCGAGAAGAACGCGGCATCGAGCAACGTCCAGCCCTCCAGCATCCAGAACGTGACGGTCGCCAGGCCGATCATCGAAAACGCGAACAGCAGAAGACCGCGGACACGGGTATCGCTCCACACGTCCCGCAAACCCAGAAAGATCGTTCGGATCAGGTGCACCGCCGGGACTCTCCGTAGCTCTGCGATGGGTCATCGGATCGCGTCCGTGCGCCGGTGAGACAGCGGCGGGCCGTCCCTTGCCCAGCCGCACCCCTGCACTGTCCGTCGCGTGCGGACACCAACCTCTGGCACGCTCGATGCTCGGTCCGGCCTTGCGTCATGGGCATGCGTCGAGGGCCAGTTCGCCGCCGCGATAGGTCAAGCGACCGTCTCGGAGCATCTGCGCCACCGCCTCATCAGCGCGGACCGTCAAGGCTGCGCGCGCCCGGTCGATTGCATCGGGGGCAATGCCATTGGCGGCCGCCGCTTCCGCGACGATGTCGGCCACGGCCTCGAAGGCCGACAGGCGGCATCGCGCATCGAGCAGCGTTTCGCGCACGAAGCCCTGCCAATCCTCATCCGTCAGCCCTGACACGAGAGCGACCACATCCTGCTCGCCCGACACGACCTGACGGCAATCGCCCAGAGTGACCGCATCCGCCCCCGCGACAAGCGCGCAATCAAAGGCGTCCTCGCCGTTGCGCACGACGATGCGGCCGTCTTGCAGCAGGGCCAGAGCCTCGACCCCGAGCGACGTGTCCAGATCCTGCGCCGACACCGGCGCCGCGGCGATCAGAACCGCCCCGATGATGGATGCAATCCTACGGAGCGATTTCCAAGTGAACCCGGTCAATGCAGCGTCCTCCATGACGTATCCCGATCTTGCCAAACCCTTGGACGACCAGACCGCCGCCCGAGATTCCCGTTTCAGTCCGGCCTCTGCAAACGCCAGAGGTTCGGCCCGACCTGCAGCATGTTCCGCCGTTCCGCCGCGGACAGCCCCTGGTTCAGCAGCTGGTCCATGTCGGCACCGACCTCGACATTGTAGACGTGATAGAGATGCCCCGTGGGGCTGCGGACCTGCAGATCGCTCAGGTCGATCACCTCGACCCCCTCCAGCAGCGAGACATCGTTTCCGGTCTGCCCGAGCCGCGGATATCCGTGAACGCTTTCCGACAGGCCAAGTGGGCGATCGCCATCGGCCACGTAGATCGTGATGCTGCGCACGATCGGCCGGATGCGCGGAAGAAGGCGGGCGAAGACGCCGAAATCCATGTCGGGCGCCAGAAGCACGACATCGCCAAGCCTTGCGTCGGGGCGTTGGGCCGCCACGTCGTGGACCGCCAGAACGATGCCGCGCCCACCCAGGCTGTGCCCCGCAAGGTTCACCCGATCCGGCCCGAACTGGTCCTCCAGCGCAAGGATGGTCTCGGACAGGTCCAGCACGCTCCAGTACAGGTCGGCCTCGTCATGGGTGTAGTTGAACAGGCTGCCGTCCGAGGGCCAGCTGAACCACAGGAACCGCCCGTCCTGGCGGGCGTTTTCCTGCAACACCGCGGCCCTGCGGCAGCCCTTTTCGAAATCGATGTAGAACCCGTGGGTATAAAGCAGCGGCGCGGCGTCGCCGATGCTTTCGGCAAGCGTCGTCAGCAGATCGTCGACAGGGGCGGTCTGCACATCCGCCACCCGCAGGATTTCTTCGGGAACCCGGAAGGGCACCGCCTCGGCGACCGATGTCATGAGGTCCAGGCGCCGTTCCGACACGTCGCAATACCCGGCATCGAGAACGCCGCGCTCGTCGCCGAAAAAGCGACCCGGATCACTATGGCCGGTCCGGTCGCGGTTCGTCAGGAAGGGCACCCTGTGCTCTGCGGCACCCTCCTCCTGCGCACGGGCGGCGGGGCCTGCATGCACCAGAAGGGCCGCCGCGAGGACCGCCGCGACCTGCGGCAGGCGCGATATCGAAGGACGAAACACCATGCTCTTTCCCACACCTCTGACGGGGCGACGCGCACCAAGACCGCCCCCGCGTGACACGGGGGCGGTCCTGGACAGTTTCAGGCGTTTTCCGGTTTGCGGCGGTCGAGCGCGACAAAGATCATCGAGATCCCGTTCGAGATCAGCTCGATGGCAAGGAAAATCCCCAGCACCACCGCACTGGACCACGGGAAGTTCGAGAAGATCATGATCGACAGTACGATAGACAAAAGGCCCGCGACGATCAGGAAGCCCCGCGCCCCGGCCGCCACGGATGTGAAGGCGATGGCGATCCGGAAGATGCCCATGATCATCATCAAGCTCGCCACGATCACCGTCAGGCGCAGGACACCCTCGAGCGGGTGCGCAACGAGGTTGAAGCCGAACACCGTCAGCACCACCCCAAGCAGCAAGGCCCAGATGCGCGCGCCCCAGCCCTGGTCCTGGAAGGCCGAGACAAGGGTCAGGATGCCGATGGCCGTGAACATGTAGCCGGCGAGCAGTTCCGCGGTCAGCGTGGCCGCGAACGGATTGGCGAAGGCCATGATCCCGGCAATGACGGACAGGACGCCCACGATCAGCCAGAGAAACCAGTATTTCATGTCATCTTCCTTTTGGGTATCTGGTCTGCAGGGCGCTCAGACCGGGCCACGGCCTCGGTCGTCACGCGCCTTTTCGGCAAGTTGCTTGAACACGTAGAGCGGCAACAGGATCGACGCGATCAGGCTGCCCAGCCAGACCAGCAAGGTTGCGGCCAGCCAGTTCGAAATGCCCCCGATCTGCATGCCATCCATGATCATGTCGGTCACGAACAGGCCGACAAATATGGTGACAAGCGCGATGCCCCCCATCAGCTGCGGGAAACTCTTGAAAGACAGTTTCGTGATCAGCGGACCGAGCACGGTCTGGACAAGAGAAAAGATGCCGACCGCGATGACGAAAGCGAGTGGATCAATAACGAAGCCCGGCAACAGGACCACGGCCACGAGAAGCCCGATGGCATTTGCGGCGAGATAAGCGACGGTGGAAATCAGAAATCGGATCAAGATGGGCACTCCGGTTCATGTAGTGGCGGGATGCGGCCGTACGATGGCCAGTCACACACGCGGTACAACACCAAGAGCCTTGCTCGACGTGCACCCAGCGGAACGAAGCGTGCTGCACGCGAGGGCTATACATATCACAGCTTCGGCCACGTGAGGCCGAGAAAAGGGTCCGGACCGGCTTGGCGCAGGTAGCCAACCGTCCTTCTTC
>CAZVQL010000215.1:467-4732 GCA_964629305.1 uncultured Roseicyclus sp. | reverse complement strand
GATGCCGGCCGCATTCGCCGAATGGATCACCGAGCGCTCCTTGGTGCCGAAGATCCCGTGCGACACGGCCCGGTCGAGCAGGTCGTCGAGCCCCGGGATGGGCTTCATCATCTGAACACCGTGGGCCTCGTCCTCGAGCCCCTTGTCGATCTTGAGGAAGGGGACGACGCGCTTCTCCTCCCACAGGTAGCGGGCCGAGGGCTTGCCGCCGATCTCGCGGTCCATTGTCATCTCGAAGAGGATCGCGCCGATCACCTTGTCGCCGGTGAAACCGGGGGCCGTGGCGATGCGCGCGCGCATGGCGTGGATGAGGTCGAACATCTCGGCCTCGGAGCCGTATTCGTCCTCCCCGATGCCGTAGAGGCGCAGCGCCTTGGGCGTCGAGCCCCCCGACTGGTCCAGCGCGGCGATGAAGCCCTGGCCGGTTTCCATCTGGGTTCTCATGGCGTCATCAGGCATGCGTCCGCTCCTCTGGCGTTGGGGTCTCGCTCTTCTTTGGCAAAGCCCCGCGCGCCTGTCCACAATGGTGGCGTTAACAGTATGTCAGTCTGCTTGCTCCAGCGCCGCAACACCCGGCAGGGTCTTGCCCTCCATCCATTCGAGAAAGGCGCCGCCGGCGGTCGAGATATAGGTGAAGCGCTCGGCCACATGCGCCTTGTTCAGCGCCGAGACCGTGTCGCCCCCGCCCGCGACCGAGATGAGCTGGCCCTTGTCGGTCAGCTCTGCGGCCAGTTTCGCCGCCGCCACCGTCGCGCGGTCGAAGGGCGCGATCTCGAAGGCACCGAGGGGGCCGTTCCAGATCAGCGTCTTCGCGCCTTCGAAGGCGGTGCCGATGCGCGCGACCGTGTCGGCGCCTGCATCGAGGATCATGGTGTCATGGGGAACGGCGGTTGCCGCGACGGTGGTGTGCTCGGCCCCTTCGGCAAACTCGTGGGCCACGACCACGTCGGAGGGCAGCAGGATCTCGCAGCCCGTGGTGTCGGCCTTCTTCATGATCTCGCGCGCGGTCTCGGCCAGGTCATGCTCGCACAGCGATTTGCCCACATCGAGCCCGTCGGCGGCAAGGAAGGTGTTGGCCATGCCGCCACCGATCACCAGCGTGTCGACCTTCTCGATCAGGTTCGACAGAAGGTCGAGCTTGGTCGAGACCTTGGCCCCGCCCACCACGGCGACCACGGGGCGCGCGGGATTGCCCAACGCGGCCTCCAGCGCCTTCAACTCGGCCTCCATCAGCCGACCCGCACAGGACGGCAGAAGCCGGGCCACGCCTTCGGTCGAGGCATGCGCCCGGTGGGCGGCGGAAAAGGCGTCGTTGCAATAGACATCGGCGAGGTCGGCCAGTTCCTGCGCGAGGGCCGGGTCGTTCTTTTCCTCGCCCGGGAAGAAGCGGATGTTCTCCATCAGAAGGACATCGCCCGCGCCCATCGCCGCGATGGCCCGTTGGAAATGATCGGCCGCGAAGGTGACGCTCTGGCCGAGGGCCGCCTCGAGCGCGGGCAGCGTGACCTTCAGCGACATCTCGGGCACCACCTGACCCTTGGGCCGTCCGAAATGGGCGACCAGAACGGGCTTGCCACCCTTGGCGAGAATATCGGTGATGGTGGGCACGATGCGCTGGATGCGGGTGTCGTCGGTGACCTGCCCGTCCTTGACCGGCACGTTGATGTCCACGCGGGTCAGCACGACCTTGCCCGCAAGCTCAATGTCGTCGAGGGTTTTCCAGGTCATCTGTTGCCTCCGTCCGGTGCGTTCGAGCGACGGTTTACCATGTGGCAGGCATGGGGCCAGAGACTTCGATGCCTCCGGCGGGCATATTTTCGGAAAGATGAAGGCCGGGGAGGGCGATGAGGACAATTCGACTAAAATTGCCCTTCATCTTTCCCCAAATACGCAAAACCCCCGGCCTGCCATCCCTTACAGGTGTTTGCCCATCTCGGCGGCGGTATCGAGCATGCGGTTCGAGAAGCCCCATTCGTTGTCGTACCAGCTGAGGACGCGGCACATGTTGCCGTCCATCACCTTGGTCTGGTCGGTCGCGAAGATCGACGAATGGGGATCGTGGTTGAAATCCATCGACACGAGCTTGTCGTCGGTGACGCCGAGGATGCCCTTGAGCGGCCCCGCGCTGGCCGCGGCGTGGATCGCGGCGTTGATCTCATCCGCGGTGGTATCGCGCGCGGCCTCGAAGGTCAGGTCGACGACCGAGACATTGGGCGTGGGCACCCGGATCGCCACGCCGTCGAGCTTGCCCGCCAGATCGGGCAGGACGAGGCCCACGGCCTTGGCAGCCCCCGTCGAGGTGGGGATCATCGACATCGCCGCGGCACGGGCGCGGTAGAGGTCCTTGTGCATCGTGTCGAGCGTCGGCTGGTCGCCGGTGTAGCTGTGGATCGTGGTCATGAACCCGCGGGTGATGCCGATGGCGTCATGCAGTACATGGGCCACGGGTGCGAGGCAGTTCGTGGTACAGGACGCGTTCGAGACGATGATGTCGTCGGGCCCCAGCGCGCCGTGGTTGACGCCGTAGACGATGGTCTTGTCGGCGTCCTTGCCCGGCGCCGAGATCAGCACGCGAGAGGCGCCGTTGTCGAGATGGGCCTGGCAGGCCTCTTTCGAGGTGAAGATGCCGGTGCATTCCAGCACGATGTCGACATGGGACCAGGGCAGGTCGGCGGGGTTGCGGATCGCCGTCACCTCGATCGGGCCGCGGCCCACGTCGATGGTGGTCTCGGTCGTCTTCACCTCGCCGGGGAAACGCCCGTGGACGCTGTCGAAACGCAACAGGTGCGCGTTCGTCTCGACCGGGCCGAGATCGTTGATCGCGACGACCTCGATATCGGTGCGGCCCTGTTCGATGAGCGCGCGCAGCACGTTGCGCCCGATGCGTCCGAACCCGTTGATGGCGACTTTCACGGCCATGGTCTTCTCCCGTCCCTGAGGGTCGATGTCAGTGCGGCCAGCCTGCCACGGGTTTTGGCTCATGCAAAACGGCGTCGGGGCGGGCAGGCCATGTTAGCGGTAACATCGCCTGTGTAACGGCGCGTTGGCGTGTTGGGAAGGGGGGATCAGAGGCGGCCTGCGCTGATGATGCGCTGAAGGAAAGCGCGGGTGCGCTCTTGCTCCGGCGATTCGAAGATCTGGGCGGGCGGCCCTTCCTCGAGGATCAGGCCGCCGTCGAGAAAGGCCACCCGGTCGGCGCAGTCACGGGCGAACCCCATCTCGTGGGTGACGATCATCATGGTCATCCCGTCGTCTTTCAGGCCGCGGATGATGGCCAGAACCTCGCCCACCAGTTCGGGGTCGAGGGCGGCGGTGATCTCGTCGAGCAGCAGGACATCGGGCTTTGTCATGAGCGCGCGGGCGATGGCGACGCGCTGCTGCTGGCCGCCCGAAAGCTGCTCGGGGTAGGCCTGCGCGAAGCGGTCCATGGCGAAGCGGGCGAGGACCTCGCGGCCGCGCTCCTCGGCCTCGGCGCGCGGAACGCCGTGGACCTTGCGGGGGGCGAGCGTGATGTTGTCGAGCACGCTCATGTGCGGGAAGAGGTTGTAGGACTGGAAGACGATGCCCGCGCGGCGTTGCAGGCCCGTCTTGCCGAAGCTGGGATCATCGACCGGCACGCCGTCGAGGCGGATGGTGCCGTAGTCATGTTCGACCAGCCGATTGACGCAGCGCAGAAGCGTGGACTTGCCCGAGCCGGACGCGCCGATCAGGCAGGTGACCTCGTGCGGTTGCACGGTCAGGCTGACGCGGTCGAGGACCAGCTTGTCGCCGAAATACTTGGTGACCTCGTCGATCTCGATGCGGGGCGTCGTCATGCGGACAGCTGCAAACGGCGCGCGCGGTCGCGGCGGGTGAGGTAATCGGCGAGCCGCGCCATCGGGATGGTGGCCAGCAGGAACAGGCCCGCGGCGACGATCAGCGAGGAATAGTTGAAGGTGGTCGCGGTGTAGATCTGCGCCTCGCGCACCGCGTCGCGGACGCCGATGACCGACAGGAGGGCGACGTCCTTTTGCAGGGCCACGACGATGTTCATGAGTGCAGGCACGACGTTGCGCAGCGCCTGCGGCAGGATCGCGTGGATCATGGTCTGCCATTCGGTCAGGCCGAGCGATTTGGCCGCGGCGCGTTGCCCCTCGTGGACCGCGTCGATGCCCGAGCGGTAGATCTCGGCCACGTAAGCCGAGTAGCTGAGCACCATCGCGACGCCGCCCCAGAAGAGGCCCGAGTTGGGCAGACCCGGCAGGTTCAGGGCCGGGACCCCGAAG
>CAZVQL010000215.1:0-457 GCA_964629305.1 uncultured Roseicyclus sp. | reverse complement strand
GCCGCGGAAGATGTCGATGTAGATCACCACCATCAGCCGGAAGGGCGCGAACCACGGCGCGCGCAGGCTGCGGACCACGGCGAGGACCAGCGCCCAGGCGAGGATCGCGGCCAGCACCGTCAGCCAGACCTGGATGTTGATCCAGAAGCCCTGAAGCACGCGCGGGAAGGCCGCGACCATGGCGTCGAGGTTGAAGAACTGGAGCTTGATGCGCGGCCATTGCTCGGCCGAGGTGATGGCCCAGCCAAGCGCGCCGAAGACGATCACCACGCTGAGCGCGCTGATCGCCGAAGGGAGTGCGGCCGCGCGCCAGTCGAAGCCGCGTCTGGGTGGCGGCGGGGGCGGGCCCCGCCGCGCCTTGTCGATGCTCATTCGGTGATGATCGGCAGATCCGGGTCGGCCACGAGGTAGGTGGCGATCAACTCGTCGACGGTGCCGCGCTCGATGACGGCGGTCA
>CAZVQL010000214.1:0-4738 GCA_964629305.1 uncultured Roseicyclus sp. | reverse complement strand
GGTCCGAGGTCGGGATGGTGTTCCAGCACTTCAACCTCTTCCCGCACCTGACCATTCTCGAGAACTGCACCCTCGCGCCGATCTGGGTCCGCAAGGTCCCCAAGCGCGAGGCCGAGGAAACCGCGATGTATTTCCTCGAAAAGGTGAAGATCCCCGAGCAGGCCAACAAGTACCCCGGCCAGCTTTCGGGCGGTCAGCAGCAGCGCGTGGCGATCGCGCGCTCGCTCTGCATGCGCCCGCGGATCATGCTGTTCGACGAACCCACCTCCGCCCTCGACCCCGAGATGATCAAGGAGGTGCTGGACACCATGATCTCCCTCGCCGAGGAAGGCATGACCATGCTCTGCGTGACCCACGAGATGGGCTTCGCACGCCAGGTCGCGAACCGCGTGATCTTCATGGATGCCGGCCAGATCGTTGAACAGAACGAGCCCGAGCCGTTCTTCACCAACCCTCAGAACGACCGGACCAAGCTGTTCCTCAGCCAGATCCTCGGTCACTGACAGCGCCAACGAAGCAGGGTCTTGCGAGACCCTGCCCACGGTCTTGCAAGGCCGTGTGACAAGACCCTTGCAAGGGTCTTGCCAGCGCCCGGGTCACAGGTCGCGCGGCACCACGAAATCCACCACCCGGCCCGTCCACCAGTCCACCGTCGCCCAGTCGTCGCCGGGAAACTCCGCCACCAGCGTGGCGCAGGTCGGGTAATCGATGAAGCGCGGATGCGCCGCCGGGTCGTCCACGATCCGATGCGCGAACTCCCCGATCCCCGGGTTATGGCCGATCACCATGACAACGGGCGCCGTGGCCCCCTTCAGCTGCCGCAGGATCTCGCCCGCTTCGGCGTGGTAAAGTCTGGGTACCGGGGTCATCGGAATATCGCCGCCCAACTCCGGCGACAGCCGCTCCCACGTCTCCTGCGTGCGCCGCGCCGATGACACCAGCGCCGCACCCGGCACATGACCCTTCGCCGCCAGCCAGGCCCCGATCTTCGGCGCATCGGCTTGCCCCCGTTGGTTCAGGGCGCGGTCATGGTCGGTGAGGGCCGGATCATCCCAATCCGATTTCGCATGGCGGGTCAGGATGAGGGTCAGCGTCATGGGTGAAAGCTCCGCATGTGAAACGCCGACTGTTCGGGGCGGCGCCCGTATCTCTCGCTGACCGGGCAGGCCCGCCGCACACGGCAGCCCCGATCCAGACAGTCCCGGCCCGCTTCCGTGTCGAGAAAGGCATGGCAGGCCTGAATGTCATAGCCGTTCGCGCCGAGCGCGCCAACCGGGCAGGCCGTTTCGCAGGGTCGCGCGCAGCCATCGCAGGGCGTCGGCGGGGCGGGCGGCAGGTCGATCTGCTCCCGCAGGGCCAGCGCGCCGCGATAGGACACCATGAGCCCCGCATGGTCATGCACCAGCAGCGTGACCGGGCTGACATGGGCGCGGCCCGTTCTCTGCGCCCAGCCGATGAAGGGACGCCACGGCGGCCCACCGAAGGGGAAGAGCGCCTTTGCCCCGAGGTCGCAGGCCAGCCGCCCGATCACCCGCCGTGACCAGCGGTCGAGTGGGTCCGGTTTGCCGTCCGCGAACTCCGGCGCGGCGGAGACATGCGCCCAGAACCCCGGCTCGCGCGGGCCGAGCATCAGGAAGGTCCGGCAGCCGTCCGGCGCGCCGTCCTCGGGGCCGGGATGGAACCCGCCCAGAACCTCGAGGTGATCGGGCGCGAGGCTTGCGTCGATTTCGGCCAGCGTCGTCATCGGCGGGCGCGCGTATGTACGGGGTGTGTACGCGGTGTGTACGGGTTGCGCACAGCACTCAGGCCCGGATCATCGAGCCGGCCCCATGCTCGGTGAACAGCTCCAGCAGCACGGCGTTCGACACCCGCCCGTCCACGATCGTGCAGGCGCGCACGCCGTTCCTGACGGCCTGCACGGCGGTCTCGGTCTTCGGGATCATCCCGCCCGAGATGATGCCGTCGCGCGTCATCTCCTCGACCTCGGCGGTCTTCAGTTCGGTCACCAGCTCGCCGGCCGCGTTCTTCACGCCAGCGACATTCGTCAACAATAACAAGCGGTCAGCCTTCAGCGCCGCGGCGATGGCACCGGCCGCCGTGTCGCCGTTCACGTTGAACGTCTCGCCGTTGCGCCCCATGCCGAGCGGCGCGATCACGGGGATCATGTCGTCGCCGAACAGGTTCTTCAGAACCTCGGTATTCACCTCCACGGGTTCGCCCACGAAGCCGAATTTCGGGTCCGCGGCCTCGCAAACCATCAATTCCGCATCCTTCCCGGAAAGCCCCACGGCCTTGCCGCCCTGCGCATTGATCGCCTGCACGATCCGCTTGTTCACAAGCCCCGACAAAACCATCTCCACGACCTCGACCGTGGCCGCGTCGGTGACGCGTTTTCCGTCGATGAACTCGGATTTTATCCCAAGCTTATCAAGAAGATCGTTGATCATCGGCCCGCCGCCATGCACGACGACCGGGTTCACGCCGACCTGCCTGAGCAGGACGATATCGCGCGCGAAACTGTCCATCGCCGCGTCGTCGCCCATGGCGTTTCCGCCGAATTTCACGACCACGATCGCGTCGTTGAAGCGTTGCAGATAGGGCAAAGCCTCGCTCAGGGTGCGGGCGGTGGCGATATAGTCGCGGGTCATGTCACGTTTCTTCATCTCGGGGCCTCTGGCGCGCGTGATGCCTGAATAGGCGAGCGGCGCGCGGCTGTGAAGCGGGGGCTTGCGTATTTGGGGAAAGATGAAGGGGGAGGTGTCAGCCGATACCCGCAATCGCCGCGCGGAGCGTCGCGATGCCGTCGCCCTTCTCCGAGGAGGTCAGGATCAACTCGGGGTAAGCCGCCGGGTGCCGCGCGAGCGCGGTGCGCGTCCGCTCTAGCGCCACGGCGCGGTCCTTGTCCTTCACCTTGTCGGCCTTGGTCAGCACGACCTGGAAGGGTACGGCAGAGGTGTCGAGCAGGCTCATGATCTCTTCGTCCACCTGCTTGGCGCCGTGGCGCGCGTCGATCAGCACGAAGGCCCGGCGCAGCGTGGCACGGCCCGAGAGATAGGCCTTGAGCAGCGCCTGCCATTTCTTCACCACGGCCACCGGCGCCTCGGCGTAGCCGTAGCCGGGCAGGTCGACGAGGTAATGGCTTTCACCCAAGGTGAAGTAGTTGATCTCTTGCGTGCGGCCCGGCGTGTTCGAGGCGCGGGCCAGGGCCTTGCGGCCCGTCAAGGCGTTGATCAGGGTGGATTTCCCGACGTTCGAGCGCCCGGCGAAACAGACCTCGGGCCGGTCGGCGGGCGGCAGGCCGTCCATCGCGACGACGCCTTTCAGGAACTCCGCGCCGCCAGCAAAAAGCTTGCGTGCGGCCTCGGCCGTTGCGGCATCGGGGTCTTCGGCGAGGGGGAAGGGCAGGGCGGTCATGTGCGTGTCACCTCGTCACCAACGGCCACGCGGCCCGCGCGGCGCACCATGGCGTAGACGCCGAACTCCGTGTGGCCCCAACCATCTTCGAGCGCGGCGAGGGTGGCGGCATCGCGGCGGCCTGTCTCGGGGTTCGCCTCGGTCGCGCGGCAGCGGCCGATGGGCTCGATCACCTCGAGTTCAGCCGCGCCGATCTTCAGGCGCTTGCCGACAAGGTCGAACTCTTCCCAGGGGGCGAGCCCCTCGATCCAGAGGTTGCCACGGAAGCGGCGCGGGTCGAGCGATTGCCCCAGCTTCTGCCCGAGCGCCCGGAGTGAGGCGAGGTTCAGCACCGAAACCGAGGCGAAATTGGCGTCCGACATCCCCATCTCGGGCGCGCGCACCAGCGCCGCGGGCGGCTTGCGATCAGCGGGGTAGATCGGGCGGAGCCAGTCGAAGAGCGCCTTGTCCGCCCCCTCGATGCCGGGTGTGACGGAGAGGTCGGGGCGGTCGGGGTGAGACAGGTAAACCGTGTCTTCCTCTACCCGCGCGCGCACCGCCATCAGCGACGGCCCCTTGGCCCCGCGCAGGAAGTTGCGGCAGGGCCGCCACCCCTCGCTCGCCTCGCCGCCCTCTTCCAGGACGGCCCAGGCGCGATCCCAGGGCAGGGGGCGGTCGACATGCAGCCCGACGTGGTCCAGAGCCTCGGCGCCGATCCCCTTGATCGGGTGGCGCCAGATCTGGGCGAGCGTCCAGCTCATTTGCTCTCGGGCTTCTTCCGCTTGAAGCTGGCCTTGATGTTCCCGAAGAGGTCGGGCGTGTACCCGTGCCGCTTCATGATGATGTACTGCTGCGTGAAGGTGATCGTGTTGTTCGCGATCCAGTACACCAGCAAACCGCTCGCGAAGCCGCCCAGCATGAACATGAAGACCCAGGGCAGCCAGGCGAAGATCGCCGCTTGCGTCGGGTCGGTCGGCTGCGGGTTCAGCTTCTGCTGCAGCCACATCGAGATGCCCAGGATGATCGGCAGGATGCCGATGAAGATCAGCGCCAGCAGGCTGGTGGGTTCGGGCGCGTCCCAGGGCAGCAGGCCGAAGAAGTTGAAGATCGACGACGAGTCCGGTGCCGACAGGTCGTTGATCCAGCCGAAGAACGGCGCGTGACGCAGTTCCAGCGTGACGAAGATCACCTTGTAGAGCGAGAAGAAGATCGGGATCTGCAACAGGATCGGCAGACAGCCCGAGGCGGGGTTCACCTTCTCCCGCTTGTAGAGCTCCATCATCTCCTGCTGCATCTTCTGGCGGTCGTCGCCGACGCGCTCCTTGATCTTTTCCATCTGCGGCTG
>CAZVQL010000213.1:0-4799 GCA_964629305.1 uncultured Roseicyclus sp. | reverse complement strand
GAGGCCTGGGCAATGTCGCATTCCGAGCAGTATCTGGACATCGAAGACCTGCATCCCATCGATATCGTGGAGACGCTGGCATCGCATCACGAATGGGATTTCGATCGTATCGCTGACGACCAGATCGCTATGGCCATCGAGGGCCAGTGGCGGACCTATTCCGTGACGCTGGCCTGGTCGGCCTATGACGAGACGCTGCGGATGATCTGCACCTTCGACATGGAGCCGCCCGCCGAGACGCTGCCAACACTCTACGAGACGCTCAACCTCACCAACGACCGCTGCTGGGCCGGGGCCTTTACCTACTGGCCCGCGCAGAAGCTGATGGTCTACCGCTACGGCCTCGTGCTGGCCGGTGAGCAACTGGCCAGCGCCGACCAGATCGCCTGCATGGTGGAAACCGCCGTGCTGGCCTCCGAGCGCTACTACCCGGCCTTCCAGCTGGCCTGCTGGGGCAACCGCACGCCATCCGAAGCGCTGCAGGTGGCCATTGCGGAGAGCTACGGCCGCGCCTAGTCTCGGCCCCCGGATCGAACGGGGGACGCGATGAATTTCGACGAGATTTCGCGCCGCGGCCTGGTGATGCTGGGCTGCGGCAAGATGGGATCGGCCATGTTGGCCGGCTGGCTGAAGGGCGGGCTTGCGCCCTCGGCCGTGCATGTGATCGACCCGCATCCCTCGGACTGGCTGAGCGCGCAGGGCGTGGGGGTAAACGGCCCCCTGCCCGACGACCCGGCGGTTCTGATGGTCGCGGTCAAACCCCAGATGATGGAAGCGGCCCTGCCGCAGGTTGCAGGCTTCGGCGGCGGCGGCACTCTGGTGCTGTCGGTGGCCGCCGGCACGCCCATCGCCGCCTTCGAGGCCGCCTTCGGCACTGGCACGCGGGTCGTGCGCTCGATGCCCAACACGCCGGCCGCGGTCGGCAAGGGGATCACGGCGATCGTCGGGAACGAGGCCGCGGGCGCGCATGACCTCGACATGGCTGAGGGGCTGCTTTCGGCCATCGGCCAGGTCGTCAGGCTGGAGAGCGAAGAGCAGATCGACGCGGTCACGGGCGTCTCGGGCTCGGGTCCCGCCTACGTCTTTTACATGATCGACGCGCTGGCAGCGGCGGGCGAGGCCGAGGGCCTGCCGCCCGACATGGCGATGCAGCTGGCCAAGGCCACCGTCGCCGGCGCAGGCGCGCTGGCCGAAATGGCCGAGGAAACGCCCGAGCAATTGCGGATCAACGTGACCTCGCCCAATGGCACCACTCAAGCGGGGCTCGGGGTGCTGATGAACGAGACCTCGGGCCTCGGCCCCCTGATGCGTGCAACCGTAAAGGCCGCCACCGACCGCAGCCGGGAGCTGCGCGGATGAGCGGGACGATCGGTTTCGACGACTTCCTCAAGGTCGATATCCGTGTCGGCACGGTCACCCGCGCCGAACCCTTCCCCGAAGCGCGGAAGCCCGCGATCAAGCTCTGGGTCGACTACGGGCCCGAGGTCGGCATCAAGAAAAGCTCGGCCCAGATCACCGCGCATTACACGCCCGAGGCGCTGATCGGGCGGCAGGTCATGGCCGTGGTGAACTTCCCGCCCCGCCAGATCGGCCCCTTCATGTCCGAGGCGCTGGTCCTCGGCCTGCATGACGCCGACGGCGCGGTCGTCCTGATCGGCCCCGACCGCGACATCCCGAACGGAGAAAAGATGTGCTGAAACTGCTCGTGTCCCGCCGCCTGCCCGAAGCCGTGATGGAAGAGGCCGCACAGGTCTTCGACCTGACCTGCCGCGCCGTCACGACGCCGATGGACCATGCCGAATGCGTCGCCGCGCTGCGCGAATTCGACGTGATCCTGCCGACGCTGGGCGACGCTTTCCGCGCGCCCGCCTTCGACGAGGTGCCCGCGCCGCGCGCGAAGCTCCTGGCGAATTTCGGCGTGGGCTACAATCACATCGACGTGGATGCCGCCCGCGCCGCGGGGCTGGAGGTGACGAACACGCCCGGCGCCGTCACCGATGCAACCGCCGATATCGCGCTGACGCTTCTCCTGATGACCGCCCGCCGCGCGGGCGAAGGCGAACGTATGGTCCGCGCGGGGGAGTGGACCGGCTGGCACCCCACCCAGATGCTGGGGCTGCACGTGACGGGAAAGACCGTCTGCGTGGTCGGCATGGGCCGGATCGGGCAGGCCATCGCGCGGCGTTGCCATTTCGGCTTCGGCTGCCGGATCGTCTATGCCAACCGCTCGGCCAAGACCGTCGACTTCCCCGCCGAACAGATGGACCTGCACGCAGCGCTCGCCGCCGCCGACATCGTCGTGCTGGCCACCCCGGGCGGGGCCGAGACCCATCACCTGATGGGCGCACCCGAGTTCGCGGCGATGCAACGCCACGCGATTTTCGTCAACATCTCCCGCGGTGACGTGGTGGACGAGGCGGCGCTGATCACCGCGCTCGAAAGCCACGCCATCGCCGGCGCGGGCCTCGACGTCTACGAGTTCGAACCGAAGGTCCCCGAGGCACTCATGGCCATGGAAAACGTCACCCTCCTGCCACATCTGGGCACCGCTGCGCTGGAGGTGCGCGAAGCGATGGGGCGTATGGCGCTAGAGAACTGCATCGCCTTTGCCGACGGGCGCACCCCGCCGAATACCGTCTGACGGGTCTTCCCCTTCATCTTGGCAACACAACTCCGCGGGGTCGCCATTGATGCGCCATTGGTCCGAGCGACAACGGCGACGGGGGCAGAGCCCCCCGGCGGGTCGCCGCGCACAGCGCGGCGAAACACCTCTCACTCCGCGGGACGGTCGCCTGTCGCCTCTCGGAAATGCACGCGGCAGAGGCTTACGTAGCGGTCATTGCCCCCAACCTCGACCTGCGCGCCTTCGGTCAGCGCACGCCCCTCGGCATCCACCCGGATGACCATGGTCGCCTTGCGCCCGCAATGACAGATCGTGCGCACCTCTCGCATCTCGTCGGCCAGCGCCAGAAGCGCGGCGGAGCCGGGAAACAGCTCGCCCCGGAAATCCACCCGCAAGCCATAGCACATCACCGGCACGCCAAGGTCATCGACCGCACGCGCCAGTTGCCAGACCTGCTCGCGCGTCAGCCATTGTGCCTCGTCGATCAGCACGCAGGCGCAGGGGCCCGCGGCCAATCGCGCCCGGATCATCTCGAAGAGATCGCTTGACGTGGCATAGGTATCGGCCTCGGCGGCGATGCCGATGCGGCTGCCGATCCGGCCCGTGCCCGCACGATCATCGAAATTCGCGGTCATGAGATAGGTCTGCATGCCGCGTTCGATGTAGTTGTAGGACGCCTGAAGAAGCAGGGTCGATTTGCCTGCGTTCATCGTCGAGTAGTGGAAGTAGAGCTTGGCCATGCCTCGCTTCTGCCCCAGCCCCGCGGCGCGGGCAAGATTGACGCCCCCCGCCAAAGCGGCTTTGCTGCGCGAAAAACCGGGGGACGGCATGACGGACGCGGCGAAACGCTATCTCAAGCGGCACACCGAGCGCTTGATCAAGGACGTGGGCTATGCCGCGGCCTGTGACCTGACGGGGCGCTCCAAGGCCACGCTCGGGCGCTATTTTTCCGAGGCCGACGAACATGCCGACCGCTTCATCCCGGTCGATGCCGTCGCCGCGATGGAGGCCGCGGCCTCCTTCCCGCATGTCACCGCGGCGTTGGCCGAGTTGAACGGCGGGCAGATCGCCTATGGCTCTGACCGGCGCAACGCCGTCCGCGGCGAGGGCGATGCGGGCGTGAACGCCCATGTCATCCAGCTGAGCCAGCGCTTCGCGATCCTGATGGCGGAGTATCACCAGTCGATCGAGGACGGCGTGATCTCCGTCAACGAGGCGCGGCGCCTTCTGGAAGAGACGTTGGAGTTGCAGAAAGTACTGGTGGACATGAAGCTGCGGCTCGAGGCCGACAGCCGTGCCTGAGGACAGCGCCGGGCCACGTCCGCCATGCTGACCCTGCATTACGCGCCCGACAATGCATCGCTCATCCTCAGGCTCGCGCTGGAAGAGGCGGGGCTGCCCTATCGCGCCGTCCTGGTCGACCGGGCGGCCAAGGCGCAGAAATCACCGGCCTATCTCGCGCTGAATCCCGTCGGCCTGATCCCAACGCTGGAAACGCCCGACGGCCCGATCGCCGAAACGGGCGCATGCCTCCTCTGGCTCTCGGACAGCTTTCCGGGCGCCGGGCTTGGCCCGACCGTGGGCGATGCGAAACGTGGGTCGTTCCTGCGCTGGCTGTTCTACCTGTCGAACACCCTGCACGCCGACCTGATCCGCCTGTTCCATCCCGAACGCTTTGTTCCCCAAGAAGATTTCGGGCAGCACCATGCGACCATGGCCGGGCATCTGTTTGCGCATCTGGCCATTCTGGATGCCGCGGCCAAGGCCGAGCCGGCGCTCTTCGCCCCGCCTTCGGCGCTTGCGCTCTACCTCGGCCCGCTTCTGCGGTGGGCCGCGCTCTATCCCGTTGACGCGGAACGGTGGTTGAGGCTGCAGGACTATCCTGCGCTTTACGCCCTCGCCCTGTCGCTGGAGGAGCGCGACAGCACACGGACCGCGATCCTTGCGGAGGGGCTTGGCGAAACGCCCTTCACGGCCCCGCGCCTTCCCACCCCACCGGTCGGCACGGCGACCTGACCCGCGTTAGACGCGGCGCTCCACGATCACCGAACCGACCGAGTAGCCGGCCCCGAAGGAGCAGATCAGCCCCATCTGGCCCTCCGTCATGTCCGCCGAATGCTGCGCGAAGGCGATGATCGAGCCTGCGGACGAGGTGTTCGCGTAATCCTGAAGGATG
>CAZVQL010000212.1:0-4832 GCA_964629305.1 uncultured Roseicyclus sp. | reverse complement strand
ATCCGCTGGTGCCAGCACACGATGATCACCGCGCCATGCCGGTCCACCAGGTCGGCCACCGCCTCCCAACCATCGCGCTCGCGCTTCGAGGTCAGCCAGACAAGCCGCAGCCACCCCCCGAAAAAGGCCGCGACAACCCGGTTCACCGTCGGGCTGTCGACAAGGCGTTTGCGCAGGCTCATGACCGTCCTCTCTTCTCCGGGCTCCTTCCTTGGACGGTTTCGCCCGCACGGTCAATCTGCGCGGATGCACTGGCGCGACAGGGGCCAAGGCCCTAGCGTGCCCGCGACTGACGACCGCACAGGGGCACCCCCGATGAACGACACGCGCGACACCGCCGAGATCGGCCTGATCGGCCTTGGAACGATGGGCGCGAACCTCGCCCTCAACATCGCCGAGACGGGCCACCGGATCGCCGTCTTCAACCGCACCGCGTCGCGCGTCGACGATGTCATGACCGACGCCGTAGCCGAGGATCTCGCCCCCAACGTCGTGCCCACGAAAGACCTTACCGAGTTCGTCGCCGCCATCGCGCGGCCCCGCCGCATCATCCTGATGGTCCCCGCCGGCCAGCCCGTGGACGACCAGATCGCGGCCCTCCGCCCGCTTCTCGACGAGGGCGACGTGATCGTCGACGCCGGCAATTCCGACTGGCAGGACACCAACCGCCGCGCGTCCGAGGCCGAAGCCGCGGGCACCCTCCACCTCGGCCTCGGCGTCTCGGGCGGGGCCGAGGGCGCGCGCAACGGCCCCTCCATGATGGCCGGCGGCCCAGAGCGCGCCTGGACGCTTCTGCAACCCGTGCTGGAGCTCGTGGCCGCCCGCTTCAACCATGACCCCTGCGTCGCCCATCTCGGGCCAGGCGGCGCGGGCCATTACGTCAAGATGGTCCACAACGGCATCGAATACGCCGACATGCAGATGATCGCCGAGGTCTACGGCCTCATGCGCGACGGCATGGGGCAGGGGGCCGAGGCCATCGCCCGAACCTTCGCCCGCTGGAACGAGGGCGCGCTCGCCTCCTACCTCATCGAGATCACGGCCGAGGTCGCCGCCGCGACCGATCCCGACACCCGCCAGCCCATGCTCGACGTGATCGCCGACCGCGCGGGACAGAAGGGCACCGGCCGTTGGACGGTGATCGACGCGCAACGCCGCGCCGCCCCCCTTCCCGCGGTCGAGGCCGCGGTGACCGCCCGCGTCCTCTCGGGCGAGGCCGAGGCGCGGGGCAGCGGCGCCGAGATCTTCGGCACCGCCACAGCCCTGGACCTCCCCGAGACAGACCTCGAGGGCGCGCTGATCGCCGCCAAGATCCTCGCCTATTCGCAGGGTTTCACCCTTCTCGCCACCGCGGGCGAGGAAGAGGGCTGGCACCTCGCCCTGCCACGCATCGCCGAGATCTGGCGCGCGGGCTGCATCATCCGCTCGGCGATGCTGGACGACATGGGTCAGGCCCTCCGCGACGCACCCGGCGAGCGTCTCGCCTTCGCCCCCCACTTCGCCAACCTCCTGCGCACGCACCTGCCCGCGCTTCGCCGCACGGTCGCGGCCGCCACCACCGCGGGCCACCCCGTGCCCGCGCTCGCCGCCTCGCTGGGCTATCTCGACACGCTCCGCCAGCCGCGCGGCACCGCCAACCTGATCCAGGCGCAACGCGACCGCTTCGGCGCCCATGGCTTCGAACGCATCGACCGCCCCGGCGAAACCGGCTTGCACGGGCCGTGGGCCCAGGACTGAGACCGGCGTTTCCCGTCTGGACAAGCCCGCCGTTTCGCCCTATCCCGCACCCCGGCCTAGGGGTGTAGCTCAGTTGGTAGAGCAGCGGATTCCAAATCCGCAGGCCGGGGGTTCGAGTCCCTCCGCCCCTGCCAAGGCCACATCTTCCCGACCCGGATCAGACCCGCCTTACCGCCAGCAGCGGTCGAGACAGGCCAGCCAGTTCTCCCGCGCGAGCTTGGCGATCAGTGCCGCGCCATATCCCGCCTCGTTCAGCGCCTCGAACAGCGCGGGCACGCCTGTCACGTCGCCGATCAGGTCGGGCAGGATGCAACCGTCGAAATCCGAGCCGAGGCCCACGTGATCCTCGCCCAGCACCTCGATCAGGTGGTCGAGGTGGCGGCGCATCACGTCCCAGCCCAGCGTGCTGTCGGACCGCCCGTCGGGGTTCAGGTAGAAGGTGGCAAAGTTCAGCCCCACCATTCCGCCGCGCTCGCGGATCATGTGCAACTGCCGATCCGTCAGGTTCCGCGGCGAGGGGCAGACGGCATGGGCGTTGGAATGTGTCGCCACCAGCGGCGCGGTCGAGACGGCGGCGACATCGTCGAACCCCGCCTCGTTCAGATGCGACAGGTCGATCACGATGCCCAGCTGGTCGCACAACCGCACCAGGTCCTTGCCCGCCTCGGTCAGGCCCGGCCCCGTGTCGGGCGATCCGGGATAGGCCATCGGCACGCCGTGCCCGAAGGCGGTGGGCCTGCTCCAGACAGGCCCGAGCGAGCGCAGGCCCATCTCGTGGAACAGGTAAAGCGCATCGAGGTCCGGGCCGATCGCCTCGGCCCCCTCCATGTGCATCACGCCCGCGATCCGGCCGCCCGCCATCGCCGCGCGGATGTCGGCGACCGTGCGACAGAGCGCGAAATCATCGGGCGCAGCCCGCGCCATCCAGTGCAGCAGCCCCGCCATCTCCAGCGCGACGGGCTGCGCCGTCGGATGGTCCATGGCCGGCGGCAGCGGCAGGTGATAGGGCGGCTCGGCCATCAGCGCCTTGAAATCGGGCGGCGGCCCGCTCGAGACGGGCGGCACGAAGATCGCGAAAAGCCCGCCTGCAAACCCCGCCTCCTTCATGCGCGGCAGGTCCAGATGCCCCGCGCCCGAGGCGCCCAGCCACGTCTCCTCCCGCGGGGCGGGCGACTTCATCAGCCGCAGCAGGAAATCGTTGTGGCCGTCGAAAAACGAGATGGGCTGGGTCATCTGGTGTCCTTGATGCCTCGGGGCTGGTCCAGCTATCGCATCGCTTCGGCGGCCCGTCATCCAGAAACCGGCACCGCTCGAGGGAGGGCGGGGCGGTTGGGGCAGGGGCCTCTCTCCGTATGTACGCGGTGTGTACGGGGTGTGTACGCGGTGTGACATGGCTTCCGCGGCCCTTTCCCCGCCTTGCGCCCCGCGGCCGGGATGCGTATATGCCCGACCATCCGACAGATGAGATGACCCATGGCCAACCCGTTCCAGTTCCTCCAGCAGACCCGCGCCGAGATCGCCAAGGTGGTCTGGCCGACCCGTCGCGAGGTGCTGGTGACGACCACCATGGTCTTTCTTCTGGCCGTGGTCTTCGCCATCTTCTTCTTCTTCGTCGACTGGCTGATCCGCAACGGTCTGGAACTGCTCCTGACCTTCTTCGGCTGACGGTCGCGCAGGCTTGCCAATCGGCGCGCGGCGCTGTATCTGCGATCACACTTCCCCCGACATCGACAGTGACGCCTCAGTGGTCTCTCCAGTCGTGTCCGGACGGAGGGTGGGCCACAAGGCTCTGAACACATTGGGATTTCCGGGCGCGCTGCGCCTCTGACGAGAAGGAATTCGAGGATGGCGAAACGGTGGTATTCGGTCAGCGTGCTGTCGAATTTCGAAAAGCGCATCGCCGAGCAGATCCGCACCGCGGTGGCCGAGAAGGGCCTCGAGGAGGTGATCGAAGAGGTGCTCGTCCCCGAAGAGGACGTCATCGAGATCCGCCGCGGCAAGAAGGTCACCGTGCCGCGCCGCTTCATGCCGGGCTATGTGCTGGTGCGCATGGAGATGACCGACGAGGGCTACCACGCCATCAACTCCATCCCCCGCGTGACCGGCTTCCTCGGCCCGCAGGGCCGCCCGATGCCGATGCGCGACGACGAGGTCAACTCGATCCTCAACCGCGTCGAGGAAGGCGAAGCCGCCCCCCGCTCCACGATCACCTTCGAGATCGGCGAAAAGGTCAAGGTCAACGAAGGCCCGTTCGAAGACTTCGATGGCATGGTCGAAGAGGTCGACGAGGACAACCAGCGCCTCAAGGTTACGGTCTCGATCTTCGGCCGTGCAACGCCCGTAGAGCTTGAGTTCACGCAGGTGTCCAAGCAGGGGTGACAACGCGGGTCGGTGGGTGCCGACCTGAACGGTAGCAACGCGGCGGACCCCGACGCCTTCGCGGTTTGGGCTTGCAATGCAGGGCTCGAGGGGCTAGGGGCCAGCGCTGTCGCGTACGCGCGGCATTCCCATGTGGGAGGCGAGGGGCACGCGTGCCCCGGACCTGACCACATCGACAAAGGCCAAGGGGCGCGCCCCACGGCTGTTGAGAAAAGGAGAGGCCACGATGGCCAAGAAACTTGCTGGCACGATGAAGCTGCAGATCAAGGCGGGCCAAGCCAACCCGTCTCCGCCGGTCGGCCCCGCCCTGGGTCAGCGCGGCATCAACATCATGGAGTTCTGCAAGGCGTTCAACGCCAAGACGCAGGACATGGAGCCGGGTGCACCGCTTCCGACCCTGATCACCTACTACCAGGACAAGTCCTTCACGATGGATATCAAGACGCCCCCGGCGTCCTACTATCTGAAGAAGGCGGCTGGCCTGAAGAACGTGGGCAAGCGCAACCGTCCGCGCGGTGCGGAAAAGCCGGGCCGCGAGACGATCGCGACGATCACGCCCGCACAGCTGCGCGAGATCGCCGAGGCCAAGATGAAGGACCTCAGCGCGAATGACGTCGAACAGGCGATGAAGATCATCCTCGGCTCTGCGAAGTCGATGGGTATCGAGGTGAAAGGGTAAGCCATGGGTAAGATTGCAAAACGCCTGCAGGCCGCCC
>CAZVQL010000211.1:2520-4842 GCA_964629305.1 uncultured Roseicyclus sp. | reverse complement strand
CGGGGCAGCGCGGGGACTGCCCGCAGGCCGCGGCACTGATCGACGGCTTTGAGGGTGTCGGCCAGACGAGACGGACTTCACGTGTGAGCGGGACCATCAGCCGATGCCGCGGATCGGTCCGTGGCAGTCGGAGGTGGATCGGTTCCTGGTTGCCAATGAAGGCAAGCCGTCGCGAGAACGGCTGACCCTGATCCGGATCTACGAGGAGGTCCGGGCGCTCGGCTACGAGGGCAGCTACGATGCAGTCCGGCGCTATGCCAAGACCTGGTCAAAGGCGCGCGGATCAGCGGCGGCCGAAGCCTACGTGCCGCTCCACTATGCGCCCGGCGAGGCCTACCAGTTCGACTGGAGCCACGAGATCGTTCTGATCGGCGGCGTCACGACGACGGTGAAGGTCGCCCATGTCAGGCTCTGCCACAGCCGCATGATGTTCGCCCGGGCGTATATGCGCGAGAGCCAGGAGATGGTGTTCGACGCGCATGACCGGGCCTTCGCCTTCTTCAAGGGCACCTGCACGCGGGGCATCTACGACAACATGAAGACGGCGGTCGAGGCGGTCTTCATCGGCAAGGAGCGGCTCTACAACCGGCGCTTCTTGCAGATGTGCAGCCACTATCTGGTCCAGCCGGTCGCCTGCACGCCTGCGTCGGGCTGGGAGAAGGGCCAGGTCGAGAACCAGGTTGGCCTCGTGCGCGAACGGTTCTTCACCCCAAGGCTCCGGGTCCGGAGCCTGGACGAGTTGAACGTCTGGCTGCTCGACAAGTGCATCGCCTATGCCAAGGCGCACAAGCATCCGGAGCGCAGCGACCAGACGGTCTGGCAGATGTTCGAGGCAGAGCGCGCGAGCCTCGTGCCCTATGTCGGCTCGTTCGACGGCTTCCATTCGGTTCCGGCTTCCGTCTCCAAGACCTGCCTCGTCCGGTTCGACAACAACAGGTATTCCGTGATCTCGACGGCAGTCGGCCGGCCTGTCGAAGTCCATGCCTATGCCGAGAAGATCGTCATCCGGCAAAACGGCGCCGTCGTGGCAGAGCATGCGCGCTGCTTTGGCCGGCACGAGACGGTCTACGATCCTTGGCACTATGTCCCTGTGCTGGCCCGCAAACCCGGCGCCTTGCGCAATGGCGCCCCGTTCCAGAACTGGGTGCTGCCGACAGCGATGGCGGCCGTGCGCCGCAAGCTCGGGGGCGTCAGTGACGGCGACCGCCAGATGGTGGCGATCCTGGGCTGCGTTGCCGCAGACGGCATCGTCGCCGTCGAAGCGGCTTGCCAGGAAGCCCTCGCGCAGAGCGTCTTCTCGGCCCCCGTGATCATCAACATCCTTGCGCGCCGTCGAGACCCGGCACCCCCGCCCTTGCTTCTCACCCCCAACGCGTTGCGCCTGACCCACGAGCCCGTGGCTGATTGCGCACGCTACGACAGTCTCAGGAGGACGAGCCACCATGGAACGCACCCAGGTTCTGGACCTGATGGGCACTCTCAAGCTCTACGGGATGCGCAGTGCCTATGACGAGATCATGGCCACCGGCATCAAGCGCCAGTTCGAGCCCCCGCGCATCGTCGGGGACCTGTTGCAGTCGGAGATCGCCGAGAAGCAGGCCCGGTCGATCAAGTATCAACTCACCGTGGCGAAGCTGCCGCTCGCCAAGGATCTCGAAGACTTCGACTTTGCCGGCACACCGGTGAACGAGGGTCTGGTGCGCGATCTCGCCACCGGCACCTTCGTGGCCGACCAGCGCAATGTCGTGCTGATCGGGGGCACGGGCACGGGCAAGTCGCATCTGGCCATCGCGATCGCGCGCGCCCTGATACGCAACGGCACCCGAGGCCGCTTCTTCAACGTCGTCGACCTGGTGAACCGGCTCGATACCGAAAGCCGCGCCGGCAAGCAGGGACGCACGGCCGACTACCTGACCCGTCTCGACTTCATCGTGCTCGACGAACTGGGGTATCTGCCCTTCGCCCAGGCCGGAGGACAGCTGCTGTTCCACCTGATCAGCAAGCTCTACGAGCGCACGTCCATCATCGTCACGACGAACCTTGCCTTCGGTGAATGGCCGACCGTCTTCGGCGATGCCAAGATGACCACAGCGCTGCTCGACCGCCTCACGCATCACTGCGAGATCGTCGAAACCGGTAACGAGTCCTGGCGCTTCAAGAACCGCGCCTGATCAGGGTCTATCCCGCCTCCGCAACATGAACAGCTACGTCGGGACAGACCCTGATTGCCACACCTCGGGGGGGTCAAAATTGCACGCCGATAGGGGGTCAATATTGGGTGCCGATTGACATGTAGCCGAAAGACGCCGACCAATCCTCGTT
>CAZVQL010000211.1:0-2510 GCA_964629305.1 uncultured Roseicyclus sp. | reverse complement strand
AAAAAGGAGGTCGAGGACCTAGGCCTTGATGCCGAGGGACTCGATATCGCGGTCGAGGGCGACAAGGTGCGGATCAAGGGCCACGCCAAGAGCCAGGAAGCCAAGGAAAAGGTCGTTCTCGCCCTCGGCAACGTCGCCGGCGTGGCCAAGGTGGAGGAGGACATCACCACCGAGAAGGCCGAGAAGGAGGCCGTGTTCCACACGGTCGAGGCGGGGGACAACCTGTCGGCCATCGCACAGAAATACCTCGGCAAGGCATCGCGCTATCCCGAGATCTTCGAAGCGAACAAGCCCATGCTGAAGGATCCCGACAAGATCTATCCCGGTCAGATGCTCAGGATTCCGGTCGACGGTTGACCGGGCACAAGCGTCCTTGTGTGTTTCGCAACATGCCTATCCCCAAGACCTGACCCCTTGAGCCGGAGGAAGACGCCATGAGATGGCAGGGCCGCGAGCGCAGCAGCAATATCGAGGACCGTCGCCGCGCGGGATCGCGCGGTGTCGCGGCGGGCGGCGGCATCGGGCTGCTGGCTGTGCTGGCGATCGGCTACTTCCTCGGTGTCGACGTGACCCCGTTCCTTCAACAGGGCCAGCAGTCCTACGGCCCCGACGTCGAACTGACCGAAGCCGACATCCAGGCGGGAGAATTCGTGAGCGTCGTGCTCAACGATACCGAAGAGGTCTGGTCGGGTATCTTCCAGCAACAGATCGGACGGCCCTACACGCCGACGACCTTGGTGCTCTACAAGGGCGTGACGCAATCGTCCTGCGGCGGGGCATCGGGGGCCACCGGTCCGTTCTACTGCCCCGGCGACCGGCAGATCTATCTCGACACGGATTTTTTCGTGACCCTGGACCGGAGGCTTGGCGCCGGCGGGGATTTCGCGGCGGCCTACGTGGTGGCGCACGAGGTCGCCCACCACGTGCAGGATGAACTGGGGATCCTCTCGCAGGCCAATGAGATCCGCGCGCAGGTGAGCGAGGCCGACTCCAATGCGATCTCCGTCATGATAGAACTACAGGCCGACTGCTTCTCCGGCATCTGGGCGCGGTCCGTGGAGGAACAGTTCGGCACGCTGGAGGCCGGTGACGTGCAGGAGGCGATGAACGCGGCGCGCCAGATCGGCGACGACACGCTGCAGCGCAATGCAGGTCGGATCCCAATGCCGCATACGTTCACACACGGCACGAGCGAACAGCGCCAGCGCTGGTTCGCGACAGGCTACCGGACCGGAGACCTCGAAGCCTGTAACACCTTCGCGGCAGACAGGCTCTGATCGCCACCACAGCGCCTGTGGCGGCAACCCTTCTGCGATCACGGAAAGAAAGCGGACGACAGTCGGGCTTTCTCGCGAAACCGATGCCTTAGCCACCTCGACCACAAGGCACGAGTTTGCGGTCGGCTTCGGAGCAGAAAGCGCGTCCGGGTCGTCCCGCTTGACGAAATAGATGCGCTTTATGGGCAGTACGTCCGCCGCACCATTGAAAAACGTCCTTCCGGGAGGGCACCGCACGACGATCATGAAGACCTTCTTTTCGAAATGGCGACACCCTGCCCCGTCACTGGCCGGCGATAGGACTTTCCACCGACGTTGTGGTAACAATTCCGAAAATCGACAATTGTCGCGGGTCGTAAATGTCGGATTGGGACGAAGTCATAGCCGTCGGGAAACTGCTGAAGGGTGTCGGAGCCGCATCGAAGGTCGTTCAGGACTTCTCGCTCGATGACCCGTTGACGGGCAGTGTCGTGGTCAGGACCCTCGAGCTTGGGCAGGTGACACTGTCCACTGTCCGTTCGACAGGGCACCGGTTGGTCGGGGTGGAGCCCGACCGCGTCACCTATTTTTCACCGCTGGCCGGCCGTCTCGAGGTCGTGGCGGGAAAGGCCGTCTGCCGCGCCGAATTCGGGAGCGGCCTGTTCGTCCGACCGGGGCGACGCACCTCCCATGCCTCTCCGCTCTCGCGACAGGCCTTTTTCGGTGTGGCGGTTTCTGCGCGGGTCGGGTCAAAGGCTCCGGCTGGAGCCCCGGCCGCGACGGAGTACCGCGACATAGGCCGGTCGTCTGCGGCCGGTTTCCTGCACGGGTTCGTTCAGCATTTCGTAAAGGATTTCGCGCATTCCGAAAGCCTGATTGGCAAGAGCGACCTGATAGTGGCGGCCGAAAAGCTTGTTCTGGCCTGCCTCGAGGAAATGAATGCCGAGTTGGCCGCCGAAGATGACCCGAGCCTTGTCGTGATGGCGCAACGCGTGGACAAGGCCGAACTGATCATGCGCGAGCGTCTGTCAGAGCCGCTGTCGACCGAGGATCTGGCGACCGAGGTCGGCGTCAGCCTGCGCAGCCTCCAGTCGGCATTCAGCACGATTCGTGGAAAGCCGCCGCGGGATGTGCTCCGGCAGATGAGGCTGGATCATGCGAGAGAGCTTTTGATGGGGGAGGGCGAGACCCCCAAGGTGACGGAGGTCGCGCTGTCGTGCGGGATGTCGCATTTCGGCAGGTTCTCGCATGCCT
>CAZVQL010000210.1:0-4849 GCA_964629305.1 uncultured Roseicyclus sp. | reverse complement strand
ATGCCGATCGAGCGGACCTCTTCGCCGTAGCGGGTGCTGAGCTGCGCGACGATCTGGTCGCGCGCGCCGCAGACCATGGTGTGCGTGCCCTGTGCCGTGGCCGTGCCGGCCACCATAAGAGCGACGAGTAGGGGAATGGTTCGCGTCGGTTTCATCCAGGTGCCTTTCCAAAGAGGCACGAGCGCGAATGGATGCGGCGCCCCTGCCGGTCTCCAATCCGCCGTGCGCCCGAGTCTCCCTTGAGCCGGCACGCGCTCCAAGGCTTGCACGAGAAAGGTTAACCCCAGGTGAACCGCCATTCGGATTGGCGTTTTCTTTCGTTCCGCAGCGCTCCCACGCAATTTTTTTGCTGCGCCGCGGCATCCTGTGTCTTGCATCGCGGCGCGACCTGTGGTCCCTCACGGCCCCAAAGCCGCCCGACGAAGGACCAGGCCGATGGAATTGCGTGCCCGCCCCTACCGCTCCGTGCTCTACATCCCCGGCTCTCGCGACCGGGCGCTGGAGAAGGCCAAGACCCTTCCGGTGGACGCCATCATCTTCGACCTCGAGGATGCAGTTGCCGCCGATGAAAAGGCCAATGCGCGCGAGTTGCTCGCCACGCGGCTGGCCGAGGGCGGCTATGGCGGCTGCGCGCAGATCGTGCGGATCAACGGGATGGACACGGGCTGGGGGGCCGCGGACCTCGCGGCGCTGGCCGTGATCGGGCCGCAGGCGATTCTTTTGCCCAAGGTGGCCTCGGCCGCGGATATCGAGGCGCTGGCCGCCCGGCTCGACGCCATCCCGGCAGCGCGCGAGACCGAGATCTGGGCGATGATGGAGACGCCCGAGGGTATCCTGAACGCCGCCAGCATCGCGCGCGCGCCGCGCATGGCGGGTTTCGTCATGGGAACCAACGACCTGGCCAAGGAACTGGGGTGCCGCAGCCGTCAGGCAATGCACACGGCGCTGCAGCATTGCCTGCTGGCGGCGCGTGCGGCCGGCATTGTCTGCGTCGACGGGGTCTACAACGCCTTCAAGGACGAGGATGGGCTTGCCGCCGAATGCGCCGAGGGGCGCGATTTCGGTTTCGACGGCAAGACGCTGATCCATCCCGCGCAGGTGGCTATCGCCAACGCGGCCTTTGCGCCGTCGGAAGATGAAATCGCGCTCGCCCGCCGCCAGATCGCCGCGTATGAAGAGGCGATGGCGCAAGGGCAGGGCGTCGCCGTGGTGGACGGCAAGATCGTGGAAAACCTGCATGTCGACACGGCGCGTGCTACGCTTGCCAAGGCAGAGGCAATCGCCGAACGGGAGGCCGCTTGATGGGCTACATTCTTCTGATCCTCGGGATCGTGCTGTTCGTGGGCGCGCATTGGTTCAAGCGCCTGTCGCCCGACAGCCGCGCCGCGATGGGCGAGAACAAGGGCAAGGGCATCATGGCCGTCGTCATGCTGGCGGGCCTTATTCTCTTGATCATCGGCTACCGCAACGCGGGCTTCGTGAACGTCTGGGTGCCGCCCGCGTTCATGACGCACATCGCGAACCTGCTGGTGCTGATCGGCTTCTGGTTCTTCGCGCTGTCGTCCATTCCCGGCACGATGTCGGCGCGGGTGCGCCACAAGCAGCTGACCGGTGTGAAGGCCTGGGCGGTGGGGCACCTTCTGGTCAATGGCGACCTCGCCTCGATCATCCTCTTCGGCTCGATGCTGGCCTGGGCGGTCGTGTCGGTCATCCTGATCAACAAGGCGCAGCCGACGTGGGAGCGCCCGGCGAACGCCAGCGTGAAGAACGATGGCATCGCCTTCGTCGTGGGCCTTTTGCTCTATGGTATCGTGGCCGCGATCCATACTTGGCTTGGCTACTACCCGTTCCCGATGTGACCCCATGAAGATCTACCGCCTGCTCACGGAAGACGACACATCGGCCTTTTGCCACAAGGTCTCGGACGCGCTGTCGAAGGGGTGGGAGCTGCATGGCGACCCGGTGATGTCCTTCGACGCCGCACGCGGCGTGATGCGCTGCGGGCAGGCGGTGGTGAAGGAGATCCACGGCACCTATCACCCGGACATGAAACTGGGAGATCAGTGAGATGCCCAAGGATCAACGCGCCGCGACCAAGACGAACCCGGGCCGCTTCTTCGAGGATTACCGCGTCGGGCAGGTGATCGAGCATGCCGTGCCGCGCACCGTCTCGGGCGGTGAGCGGGCGCTCTACCACGCGCTCTACCCGGCGCGCCACGCGATCTATTCCTCGGATGAATTCGCCAAGCTCTGCGGGCTGCACGAAAGCCCGATGGACGACATGATCACCTTTCACACGGTGTTCGGGAAATCGGTGCCTGATGTCTCGCTGAACGCGGTGGCGAACCTGGGCTATGCCGAGGGCCGCTTTCACCAGCCGGTCTGGCGCGGTGACACGCTGCTGGCGCGGTCCGAGGTGATCGGGCTGAAGCAGAACTCCAGCGGCAAGACCGGCGTGGTCTACGTGCGGACCGAGGGGCGCAACCAACACGGGTCAGTGGTGTTGGACTACGTGCGCTGGGTGATGGTGCGCAAGAACGACCTCGACGCCGGCGCACCCGACGCGGTGGTGCCCGAGCTGGCCCGCGTGGTCGACCCCGCCACGTTGATCCTGCCCGAGGGGCTGGATTTCTCGCATTACGACTTCACGCTTGCGGGCGAACGGCATCGCCTCGGCGACTACGCGGTGGGCGAGGTCATCGACCATGTCGATGGCGTGACCATCGAGGAAGCCGAGCACATGATGGCCACGCGGCTGTGGCAGAACACGTCGAAAACGCATTTCGACGTGACGCCGCGCGCGGATCGGCGGCGGCTGATCTACGGCGGGCATGTCATGTCGATGGCTCGTGCGCTCAGCTTCAACGGGCTGGCCAACGCGCAGATGATCGTTGCGATCAACGGCGGCAGCCACGCCAACCCGTGCTTTGCAGGCGACACCGTGCGCGCCTGGTCCGAGGTGCTGGACGTGGCTGAAACGGCGGCGTCCGGCGTCGGTGCGATCCGGCTGCGGCTGGTCGCAGTCAAGGAAGACCGGCGTGTGGGAGAGCTGAAGGGCGAGGACGGCAAGTACCTGCCGCATGTGCTGCTCGACCTCGATTACTGGGCATTGATGCCTGTTTGAGCATCACCGCTTTTTCGTGATCACAGATTGAAAAACTGTGATCACAATTGCCTTATCTGCGGCGTTAAGACCCAAGTACACCCACAGAATCCACCCCCGCCGACGGTGACAGCGGTGTAAAACCAGCTATGCATACACCGTGACAACCGCCAGACCTTGAACAACCGGAAGGGTCCTTAGCCATGGCTGACGTGAACCGGGGCAACCGGCCACTATCTCCGCATCTGCAGATCTACCGTCCGCAGCTGAACTCGATCACCTCCATCTTCGTGCGCATCACCGGCAACGGTTTGATCGTTGGGGCGATCCTCGTGGTCTGGTGGCTGATGGCCGCAGCCAGCGGCGCTGCCTATTTCGAGACGATCGACGGCCTGATCACGTCGTTCATCGGCGATCTCGTCATGGCGCTGTCGGTGCTGGCGCTGTGGTATCACGCGCTGGGCGGCGTGCGGCACCTGATCTGGGACACGGGCCGCGGCCTTGATGTCGAGACGGCGGACAAGCTGGGCTGGGCGATGATCATCGGCTCGGTCGTGCTGACCGCCCTGACCCTCATCGCGATCTGACGGAGGACACCATGGCCTACATGACCGACCGCAAGCGCGTCGAAGGGCTCGGCTCTGCCAAGACCGGTACCGAGCATCACTGGACGATGACCGTCACCTCGGTCGCGCTTCTCATCCTGACCCCCTTCTTCCTCGCCATCGTCGGCGGCCTGCTGGGCCAGCCGCATGCCGAGGTGGTGGCCAGCCTGTCGCGCCCCATCCCGGCGCTGGTCGTGGCGGCCTACCTGGTGGTGGGCATGCATCACATGCGCCTCGGTATGCAGGTGCTGATCGAGGACTATATCCGCGGATTGGGCCGCAAGATCGGCCTGATCGCGACGACCATCCTCTGCTACGGGCTTGCCGCGGGCGGTGTCGTGGCGCTGGCGCAGATTGCACTTTGAGGACCCGATGAAAGATACCGTTTCCCCGAGCTATGACCTGAACACCCACACCTACGACGTGGTCGTCGTGGGCGCCGGCGGCGCGGGCCTCCGCGCGACTCTGGGCATGGCCGAACAGGGCCTGAAGACGGCCTGCATATCCAAGGTCTTCCCGACGCGGTCGCACACCGTGGCGGCCCAGGGTGGCATCGCGGCCTCTCTCGGCAACATGGGGCCGGACCATTGGCACTGGCACATGTACGACACCGTGAAAGGGTCGGACTGGCTGGGCGACACCGACGCGATGGAATACCTCGCGCGGGAAGCGCCCAAGGCGGTTTACGAGCTGGAGCACTACGGCGTGCCCTTCTCCCGCACGGAAGATGGCCGTATCTACCAACGCCCCTTCGGCGGTCACACGACCGAGTTCGGCGAGGGTCCCCCGGTGCAGCGCACCTGTGCTGCCGCCGACCGGACGGGCCACGCGATCCTGCACACGCTTTACGGCCAGTCGCTGAAGAACAACGCGGAATTCTACATCGAGTATTTCGCGACCGACCTTCTGATGAACGACGAAGGCCACTGTGTTGGCGTCGTGGCGTGGAAGCTCGACGATGGCACGATGCACGTTTTCCGCGCCAAGATGGTGGTTCTGGCCACCGGCGGCTATGGCCGCGCCTATTTCTCGGCCACCTCGGCGCACACCTGCACCGGCGATGGCGGCGGCATGGTCGCGCGCCAGGGCCTGCCGCTGCAGGACATGGAGTTCGTGCAGTTCCACCCGACCGGCATCTACG
>CAZVQL010000209.1:0-4860 GCA_964629305.1 uncultured Roseicyclus sp. | reverse complement strand
CACCTTGCAGAATCCTCGTGTTGTTCGTCCTGTAGAGGGCATGGTGCATATCCTACATGCGCTTACATCGCTGCACAGCGTTCGACGGATTTGGAAACACCGAGCTGTGCGCGCAGATTTCTTTCCGGTTTCCGCACCCGGTCCACCAGCGGGTTGCCGACATAGCGCACCGGGATGCCGTGTTCGCGGTACAGGGCTTCCTCGAAGGGGAACAGCACGGCCATCGCGTCCACACTGCGCTTGATGCGGTGGATGCGACCCTGGCGCCAGGCCCAGACCTGGGGGCTCACGTAAAAGAGGACGCGGATACCAAGCTGGCGGGCATGGGCGGCCAGGGGATGGGTAAGGGATCCGAGGCCAGCGCCGATTTCCACCACCACGTCGTCCGGTGTGTTTCCAGGTGACGCTGCATCCGATGCAGCAGGCCACGCAGCCGCGGGTACTGCACCAGGACTTCCCACAGGCCGACGACGGCGAGTTCCGAGACGTCGACGAGCGTGTCGACGCCCGCGCTACGCATGGTCTCGCCGCCCATGCCCGAAAAGGTGGTCTGCGGCCGGCGTTCTTGAATGGCGCGGACCAGACCGGCGCCGAGATGGTCGTGAACGTGGCGCTGCCCTATCAGGACCTGGCGCTGATGGATGCGTGCCTGGAGGCCGGTGTCCATTACCTCGACACCGCGAATTACGAACCCGAGGACGAGGCAAAATTCGAATACCACTGGCAGTGGGCATATCAGGAGCGGTTCAATGCGGCGGGGCTGACAGCTATCCTCGGGTCAGGGTTCGATCCGGGTGTCACAAGCGTGTTCGCGACTTGGCTGCGCAAGCACAAGCTGGAAGGCATCCGTCAGCTTGACGTGCTCGACTGTAACGGCGGCGACAACGGCAAGGCTTTCGCCACGAACTTCAACCCGGAGATCAACATCCGCGAGGTGACGGCGGATGCGAAACACTGGGAAAACGGCGACTGGGTGATCACGCCTGCGATGAGCCGCAAGGTCGCGTTCGATTTCCCCGAGGTCGGCGAAAAGAACATGTACCTGATGTATCACGAGGAACTGGAGAGCCTGAGCACCCATTTCCCCGAGATCGAACGGGCGCGGTTCTGGATGACGTTCGGCGACGAATACATCAAGCACGTGACCGTGCTGCAGAACGTGGGCATGACGGCCATCACGCCCGTGGTCCATAACGGAGTGGAGATCGTCCCGCTGCAATTCCTCAAGTCGGTTCTGCCGGATCCGGGCGATCTGGGCGCGCTGACGAAGGGCAAGACCTGCATCGGCGACATCGCCACCGGTCCCGCGCGGGACGGTTCGGGCGAAAAGACGTTCTATATCTACAATATCTGCGACCATGAGGAGTGTTATGCCGAGGTCGGGAGCCAAGCCGTGGCCTACACCACCGGCGTGCCGGCGATGATCGGGGCGGCGATGCTGCTGGAGGGGCATTGGAACGCACCCGGCGTGTGGAACATGGAACAGCTCGACCCCGATCCGTTCATGGACATGCTGACGACCCAGGGACTGCCGTGGCAGGTGGTCGAACTGGCCGGCCCAGTGGATTTTTGAGAGGCGGCTCTTGCAAGGGGGCCGGGCGCGCGGGGGCATCGAGCCCCCACGCGCCCGGTCGCTGCGCTCCGGCCCTGTGGCGAGGATGGTACCATGAATCAGATCGACATTGCCGCTGACAGCGCGGCCCGGTTCGCTCGGTTCGATCTGTCGCGGGTGACGTCGCCGTGTTTCGTCGTGGACGCGGCGCAGATCGACCGCAACTGCGCGATCCTGGCGGACGTCGCGGGACGGTCGGGCGCGCATGTGTTCCTGGCGCTCAAGGCGTTCTCGATGCCCGCCATGGCGCCCGTCGTCATGGCCCATCTGTCCGGGACGGCAGCATCGGGGCTGCACGAGGCGCGATTGGGGCGCGAGGTATTCGGCGGCCATGTCGCCACGTTCAATGCGGGGTTCAAGGCGGACGAGTTGCGCGCGGTGCTGCGTATCTCGGACCATGTCATCTTCAACTCGACGGCACAGCACGCGCGGTTTCGCTCGCTCGTCGATGCGGCGCTGGCCGAAGGGGCCGGCGTGGAAGCCGGGTTGCGGATCAACCCGGAGCATTCCGAAGGCTGGAACCCGAAATACGATCCTGCTGCGCCCTGTTCGCGGTTGGGTCAGCCGGTGTCGCAGGTTACGCGCGGCGATCTGGCGGGGTTGTCGGGGTTCCACATGCACACGCTCTGCGAGCAGGGGTTCGACCCGCTGGAACGGACCTGGGCGGCGGTGGAACCGGTGATCGGGCCGTGGTTGCACGACCTGAAGTGGCTGAACCTTGGCGGCGGGCATCACATCACGCGCGGGGATTACGATCGTGCGGGGCTGGTGGACCTGATCCGGCATATCCGCGCGACCTATGGCGTTGAGGTCTATCTGGAGCCGGGGGAGGCGGTGGCGCTGCAGGCGGGGATACTTGTTGGCGAGATCCTCGACCGCAGCAATAACGGCATGGCGCTTGCGATCTCGGACATCTCGGCCACCTGCCACATGCCCGACGTGATCGAGGCGCCCTATCGGCCCGACCTGCTTGGCGAATTGCCGGAAGGCGAAAGCACGGCCATTCGCGTGGGCGGGCCTTCCTGCCTAGCGGGCGACGTGATCGGCGACTATCGCCCAGCGGGTGGCTGGTCCATCGGCGACCGTTTCGCGTTCCTCGACCAGGCGCATTATTCGATGGTCAAGACGAACACGTTCAACGGCGTGCCGTTGCCAGCCATCGCGGTCTGGGACAGCCGGACCGACGATCTGCGGATGGTGCGCGAGTTCGGCTATGACGATTTCCTGAACCGGCTCTAGAGGTGCCCATGATCCCGTTTCTCGATGGTGAGTTGTCGGCGCCTGAGCAGGACCCCGATACCGCGCGGTTCAGGGTGATCCCGGTGCCGCTTGAACGTACGGTCAGCTACGGTGCAGGCACCGCGAACGGTCCTGCGGCGCTCTTGGCGGCGAGCGTGGAACTGGAACGGCTCTGGCGCGGCGGCGAGCCCTGTGCGCAGGGGATCGTGACCGAACCGGCAGTGGAGTGCGACGGCGACATGCCCGATGTGATGGCGCGCATCGCCGACCGGACGCGCGCGGCGGTTGCGGGCGGTCGTGTGCCGGTCGTGCTTGGGGGCGAACATTCCCTGAGCTATGGTGCGGTGCGCGGCGTGGCGGCGGCGGTCGATGGCCCCATAGGGATCGTGCAGATCGACGCCCATGCCGACCTGCGCACCGCCTATCAGGGACACCGCCATTCGCATGCGTCGGTCATGCAATTGCTGGCCGAGGAAGACGGGATCGCCATCGCGCAATATGGCATCCGCGCACAATCCGCCGAAGAGGTGGCGCTGCGCGACCAACTCGGTGTCATGCAATGGGCGGCGGAGGCGCTGGTGAGCGGCAACATCCATGCCGTCGACCTGCCGGCGGATTTCCCGCGGCTGGTCTATGTCAGTTTCGACGTGGACGGGCTCGACCCGTCGGTGATGCCCGATACCGGGACGCCTGTGCCGGGGGGACTAGGATACTGGCAGGCGCTGCATCTTGTGGAACATGCGTTGAGAGGCCGGCGGCTGATAGGCTGCGACGTGGTCGAACTCGCGCCGCGGCCCGGGGGCGCGGTGTCCGATTTCACCGCCGCGCAGATCGCCTATGCACTAATGGCCATGGCCTGATCTGTCAGGGCAGATCCGTCGCCGACGCGAATACCCGATCCATCATCGCCTGCGTTCCGCGCGAAAATTCCAGGGGGCAGGGATACGCCGCGCCCGTCATGGCGCTGTGGTTGAAGGCCGCGACCTGCAGCTCGTACTGTCGCGCACCGTTGAACCGGGCGACCTTCTCGGGCTGCCCCGCCTGGCGCAGGATCACCGCCGCGTCGCCGAAGACCGGCCCGTTGAACGGTGCGGTCAAGTGGATCGATCCGGTCTCCCCGTGGAATGTCATCGATTGCCACGGGTTAAGCCGGATGGACACGCTTGCGGCATAGGTGAACCCCGGGAAGGTCGCGTCGATATGGCTGAACACGTCCACACCTCCGTCCCAGCGAATGCGCGCATCCAAGTTGTCGGGTTCGAGACCCGTCGCGAACCGTGTCGCGCCGATCACGTAGACGCCAATATCCCGCAACGCACCGCCGCCGAGATCGGGCTGGTTTCGAATGTTCGTGCGATCTGCGGCATTGTTGAAACAGAACATGCCTTCGATATGCCGTAGCGGGCCGATGGCACCGTCGGCGAGAAGGTCTCGCACATGTTGCCACTGTGGGTGGAACACGATCATGTAGGCTTCGGCTGCCAGACGTCCGCTCGCGTCGCGGGCGTCGATCAGGCGGTCGATCTCGGGTGCTTCCATGGCGACGGGCTTTTCCGTCAGCACGTGCTTTCCCGCTGCCAGCGCCCGGATCGTCCAGTCCACATGCATCGTGTTGGGCAGCGGAATGTAGATGGCATCGACCGCTGGATCGGTTAGCAGCGCGTCGTAGCTGTCATGCACGCGCAGGTCCGGCGCGATGGCGCGGAACGGGTCTGCCTTGGAAGGGGCGCGGGTCGCAAGAGCCGTCAATGCGCCGCCCGCTGCGGCGTGCAGTGCCGGCCCCATGTGTTCGGCGGCAAATCGCGCCGCCCCGAGAATGCCCCACCGCAAACCTGCCATTTCCTGTCCCCGCACAGCCGTTGTTTGCGCCACCATAGGCGCGCCGTTCAGCAGCACAAGGGACGGCAGGTCAATCGGCGGGCATCAGCCCACGTTCAGCCGCAAGGTCGCGCATCTTCTTCTGCAGCTTCTCGAAGGCGCGCACTTCAATCTGCCGGATACGTTCCCGG
>CAZVQL010000208.1:0-4878 GCA_964629305.1 uncultured Roseicyclus sp. | reverse complement strand
TCCAGAGGCTTTTCGAAATTTCATGGCAGGTACACTGCGGCGCCCCGACGATAGCGTATGCTCAATTACATAGACGTAGCTATCAATTACGACAGCGGCATACCGAGGAATCTGATCGATTTCAACAAGCTGCACCTTTTCATTGCCCTTATGGCTCTCAAAAAATTCGTCGATTGTACGCCAACTCGACTCTCTCGACTCCCTAGACCAACCCAAATCTGTAAGAATATTTTGAATATTGCTATCTCGACTGAGCATCAAAAAAGAAAATGATGCGCCTGAGCCAATGGCCTTTTCAATTTCATCTCGAAATCTTTTAAGAAATGAGTCTGAATAAGTAAAGTGCAGAACTATATCTTTTGCATCCCTCAACTCCTCTCGATAGTTAATGTCTGTGCTATTTTCGTAGGCAGCAATTATTCCAGTTCCAGCGATCCCAATGCCGGCCACTGTTTTTTCTAGCGTCTCGTCAAAGAATTTCTTTTTCGCCACCATGTCGATAAAAAATGAGCTTATCGAACCAACAATCAAGACAGTTCCCACTGTGGATAATGCGCTCGGCCAATCAATTGCACGAATAGACTGTCCCGTTGAAATAATGACCATTAAAAGTCCTATAACAACAAGACTCAACATCCAAAGCAAACTCGAAACACGGATATTCAATACAAGTCCTCCGCCTGTGCCGTTTTAACGATAGTCCATTTGTCGGCAATCATTCAACTTCGAAATCGAACACCCCGCAGGATGGGGTTCCACTCCACCGCCACCCGCACCGCCGCCTGCGGCGACCCCACCCTACACCCCCAAATCCATCCCCGGCACATACCGCCCATCCCGATGCACCGACGAAAACGGCCAATCCTCCGGCCGCGCGACCAACCCGTGCGTCACCGGTCCCCGATCCCTACCGCACATGCGCCCGACCCTCCGCCGCGTCGCGGATGTGATCGTCTCCGGGGCCCCCGCCGAACCCGCCCCTCACCCCATCGTGAGGCCCGTCCCGGTTCACACAGCAGCCTCCCATTCCCATGTGTCTAAGGGAAAGGAGGCCCACAATGGATCGCCTGAGTATCCTTCTGACCCTGATGTCCGGCGCCGTCCTGACGGGCGGCTTCGTCATCATCGCCCTGTCCCTCGGCCTTTATGGCTGGGGTCCGATCATCCTCTCCGCTCTGCTGGGCTTCGGCCTCAGCTGGCCCACCGCCTACGCGGTCTCGCGCCTGACCAAGCGGCGTGACCCCAACTGGGATCACACCCGCGCCGAGCGGACCGACGCGGTGCCCCGCCCCTCCGAGCCCGAGGTCTGATCACCGCGCCCCGCGCACCGCCTCGGGGTGTGCCGCCAGGAACCCGCGCAGAAGCGCGAAGAGGCGTTTGGCCTCGGCCACCTCGTCGGCATGCAGCGCCGCGCGGATGTCGTCACACAGCTTCCCCTGAAGCGCCTGCGGCCCGCCGTGGTCGTGCATCATCCGTTCGATCTCGGCCACGGCGGCCTCGTCGCTGATGTGGTCGTGTGCCGCGATCTGCGCGATCTCGTCCCGCGTCAGGCTGCACATGTCTTCCATGTCTTCGAGCGATATCATGTTCCCCCCTGTCGGGCCCTCCCGGCCCGCCGTGAACGTCGTGTCATCGTTCTGTCATGATACCACCCTGCGCGCCGGGGCGGCTTGATCGGGGTCAAGAACGGGGGGCTGCGCGCGTATGTACGGGGTGTGTACGCGGTGTGTACGGGGTGTGACGCGTGTTTTTCCCTTCGCAGGCGCAGAAAAACGCCCCCTTCGGCGGGCCCTCCGCAACCCCTTGCCCCGCCCCGCGGAATCGCCCTTCTCCACCGGGTGATCCACGCTTTCCTCCACAAGAAATTTCCATGCTGCACTGCTACGCGCTTGCGCGACTCGGGCACCGTTTGAGACAGTTTCCCTACCGCAAGGGGCAACCCCGGCGGGGCGCGACAGGCTCAAGAGCCCGCAGCGGAAAGACCCGGAGACATGAGCTGCGGGGCTGGACGCGAACGGGTGGGCGTCACGGGGCGGAACCGGGAAATTGGTCTCAGGATCAAGGACTTGGGGAAGTGACCAGGCGTTCGGGTCGGTTGGCGCGCTGCATCGGCCTTGTCTTCGGACGGGGGGGATGCGGTGGCCTTCGGGGGTCGGTCGCAAGACCGGAAACCGGGGGAAGGTGGACGGGACCTTCGGGTCGCGGGCACCGGGAAAGGGTCGTCTTCGGACGGGCCGATCCTGATGAGCGAGACGCCCCTCGGGGCGCCTGGTTCGAGAGAAGACGTCAGGCAATGCGAAGACCGCGTCCAAGCACCTGGCGTCTTCTTCTCTTTTAGGGAAGCGGGCGAGGCCGACCAAGCCAGCCCCGCCCAGACAATGCGACCGCGTCGTACGCACCTGTACCGCAAGGGGTATGGGTGCGCGGGGTCGTTTGCAACCAGATATCGTGGTCTCCCATGCCGGCGCGTCGCAGGCTTGCAAAGCGGCAACAGCCCCCTGCACGCCTCTCGATTTGACCCGGATCAAGGCCGAACGCCTTGAAACCGCTTACCAAGGTCAACGAACGCGCCCAGTAGACCGGAGGCCAATATGCGCCTGTTCTTCCTTATCTTCACCCTCGCCGCCACCGCGCTCGCCGGCATCGGCGTCACCGCCGTCCTCGCCGCAGGCCTCGACGGGTGGGAGCCCATCGTCATTTCCGCCGCCATCGGCACCGTGGTCGCCCTGCCCGCCGCATGGATCGCCGCGCAGAAGATCCGCGCACTGTAATCTCGCGCAAGCCCATGTTGCGTGCTAGCCTCCGGTCCGAAGAAGGGCCGGAGGCATCACGATGAAAAATCCCAGCGGTTACAGCCGGATGCAGATCACCCTGCATTGGGTGGTCGTGGTTCTGGTGGCGTTGCAATACCTGCTTCACGAGGGCATCTCGGATGCCTACGACGTGGCCGAAGAGTCCGGCATCTACGCCATGAGCCTGCCGGTGATCGGCCATATCGCGGGCGGTGCGCTGATCCTGCTTTTCGCCTGTTGGCGGCTCATCCTGCGCAATGACCGCGGTGTCCCGGCCCCGCCCGAGGGCGAGCCCGAAGTGTTCCGCCGCCTGTCACATCTTGCGCATCTGGCCGTCTACGCGCTGCTGATCCTGCTGCCCGTCACCGGCGCGCTGGCCTGGGGCGGGCAGATGGGGGCCGCGGGCGAGGCGCACGAGGTGCTGAAGACGCTGCTCTTGCTGCTGATCGTCGCCCATGTCGGCGCTGTCGCGGTACATCAGCTGGTCTGGAAGACCGGGTTGATGAAGCGGATGATGCGGGCGCAGGACTAGCCGAAAAAGGCCGCGACCGAGGCTTCGAACTCGCGCGGGCGGTCGGCGTGAAGCCAGTGGCCCGCGCCGGGGATCTTGGCGAATTTCGCGTTCGGGAACAGGGCCTTGATCGTCGGGCGATCCTCACGGCTGACGTAGTCCGATTCCGCCCCGGCGAGAAACAGCGCGGGCCCTTCGAAGGCCCCGCCAAGATCGGGCCAGCCGAGGATCAGCGGCATGTCCCGCTCCAGCACGTCGAGGTTCAGACGCCAGCGCCGCCCCTTCACGTCGAGCGATTGCAGAAGGAAGGCGCGGACGCCCGCCTCGTCCACATGGGCCGCAAGCTGCCGGTCGGCATCGCCGCGCGTCTCGACCGTAGACAGGTCGATCGCCCGCATCGCATCGACCAGGTGCTGCTGCGTATGGCCATAGGCGACCGGCGCGATATCGGCCACGATCAGGCGGCGCACGCTCGCCGGGTGGCTCAACGCCAGCGCCATTGCCGCCTTGCCGCCCATGGAATGGCCCAGGACATCGGCCTGCCCGCCATGGGCTGCGATGACCTCGGCCAGGTCGGCGGCCAGGTCGGGGTAGCAGTGCGCCTCTTGCCACGGGCTGTCGCCGTGGTTGCGCATGTCCACGGTCAGCACGCGGCGCGTGGCCGAGAGGCGCTTGGCGATCACGCCCCAATTTCGCGCCGAGCCGAACAGGCCGTGGGCGATCAGGATGGGCGGTTGGGCGGTGTCCTCGCCCTGCACGACGGTATTCAGCATGTCCAGAGAGATAGGCGAGCGTTGCCGGGAAAGGCCAGCGGAAACAGCAGGCTTGAGCCAAACCCCTGCCCTGCCGTATCTTTTCGAGGTTCTGGCTTTGGGGGGCCGATTCCATGACACGCGATGCGCTGGACGCGCTGAAGGAAGAGTTGCGCGAGATGATCGCCGAGCGGCTGAACGTGCGCGCCCGCAGTTTCGAGCGCGCGGTGCGCAGGGCCGGCCGGCTTCTGCCTGCGCAGGCGCGGCAGGCCGCGGCCGAGATCGCGGCCTACGAGGCACGACTCGCGCACCCCAAGCTGGCCGCAAAGACCGACCCTGCCCTGATCGACCGTGCCGCTGGCACCATCCGCGAGGTGCTGACCCGTCACCGGCCCGGCGAACGTGCGGCGCGTGACCGCTCCGTCCTGATGGCCGAGATCGGCTTCAAGCTGGCGGCGCTGATCGGCCTTGGCCTCGTTTTCCTGCACTGGCAGACCGGGGTCTGAGCCAGCGCCCTAGTGAGCCGGCTTGATGAAGGTGCCGTTCCTGAGATCGCGCATGGCCTGCTGCAACTCGGCCTGCGTGTTCATCACGATGGGGCCGTGCCAGGCGACGGGCTCTTCTATCGGCGCGCCGGAGATAAGCAGGAAGCGCACGCCCTCGGGCCCGGCCTGAACCGTGACCTCGTCGCCGGTGCCGAAGCGGATCAGCGTGCGGTCGCCGGACATGTCGCGGATGTTGACCTCTTGCCCCAACACCTCTTTCTCTAGCAGGACGCCTTGCGGCGCCGAGGCATCGGCGAAGGCGCCCGCGCCCTGGAAGA
>CAZVQL010000207.1:0-4962 GCA_964629305.1 uncultured Roseicyclus sp. | reverse complement strand
TCTCCACCATCATGGCATCGAGGTCGCGATAGGCGCGGTAGCAGGCGCGCAGCGTGGTGACGAATTGCGCGATTTGCGGGCCCGAGAGGCCGAGGCGGAAGGCCAGTTCGCGCGCCTGGTACTCGACGAGGCCTGCGGCGGGGTCAATGACCATGCGCACAAGGCTGTCGGGGTCGGTCTCGGCCAGTTCCTCGATCTCCATCCCGCCATGGCCCGAGGCGACGATCATGATGCGCTCGGATTTCCGGTCGAGCACGAAGCCGAGGTAAATCTCCTGTGCGATATCGGTGGCTTCCTCGATCCAGAGGCGGTGGACGGTCTTGCCGGCAGCCCCTGTCTGGCGGGTGACCAGCGTCTTGCCCAGAAGTTCGGCGGCGTAGCTGCGCACCTCGTCCTCGGTCTTGCAGACCTTCACGCCGCCCGCCTCGCCGCGGCCGCCGGAATGGATCTGCGCCTTCACTACGCAGGTGCCGCCACCCAGCTGCCGGCAGGCATAGGCGGCCTGCTCGGGGCTGTAGGCGAGGTGGCCCTTGGGGACCGGCACGCCGAATTGGGCGAGGATGTCCTTGGCCTGATGCTCGTGGATGTCCATGTGTCTTCCTCCCTTTGGTCGGCGGTCACTCGGCCGCGATGGGTTTCGCGGCGATGGCGTTGGCCATGTCGATCACGTTGCGGGCCATCTTTTCGCTGGCCGCGTCGATCATCTTGCCGTCGAGGCTGGCGGCGCCCTTGCCCTGCGCCTCGGCGGCCTTGAGTTCCTCGATGATGCGCTGCGCCTTTGAGACCTCGGCCTCGGGCGGGCTGAAGACCTCGTTGGCAAAGGCCACCTGGCTGGGGTGGATCGCCCATTTCCCTTCGCAGCCAAGGGCGGCGGCGCGGCGGGCGCCGGCCTTGTAGCCCTCGGGGTCCGAGAAATCGCCGAAGGGCCCGTCGATGGCGCGCAGCCCGTAGGCGCGGCAGGCGATGACCATGCGCGTGATCGAGGCATGCCATTGATCACCGGGATAATCGGGGTTGAGGCCGCCGATATTGGTCGTGCGGGCGCGCATGGAGGCGGCATAGTCGGCCACGCCGAAATGCAAGGCTTCCAGACGGCCGCCGAATTGCGCGATGGCCTCGACATTGGCCATGCCGAGTGCGGTTTCGATGAGCGCCTCGAGGCCCACGCGGGTCTGCACGCCCGTGCCCTGTTCGATCTGGTTCACCATCGCCTCGACCATGTAGAGGTCGGCGGTGACGCCCACCTTGGGCACCAAGAGCGTATGCACGCGGTCGCCCGCCTGTTCCATCACGTCGACCACGTCGCGGTACATGTAATGCGTGTCCAGCCCGTTGATGCGGACCGAGACGGTCTTGCCCTTGGCGGCCCAGTCGATGTCGTTCAGCGCCTGGATCGCGTTCTTGCGGGCCTGCTCCTTTTCGGGGGGCGCCACGGCATCTTCGAGGTCGAGAAAGACGTAGTCGGCGGCCGAGTCAGCGGCCTTGTCGATCATTGTCGGGTTGGAGGCCGGAACGGCCAATTCCGAGCGCTGAAGGCGCTGGCGGCGAAGGGGGTGAAGCGTGTGGGACATGGGGCTATCTCTTTGGCACGGATGGATTATTCGGCAGCGATGGTGAGGCGCGGGGCAACGCCCGCCTCTTGCGCGAAATAGGCTTGCGCTGCCCCCACACCCGCGCCGAAGCGGATGTCGGCGCCCGCGCGGACAAGCGCCAGCTCGGCGACCGAAAGGGCCGTCAGCACCATCGCCTCGTTCAGGTCGCCGATATGGCCGATGCGGAAGACGCGGCCGTTCAAGGGCCCGAGACCCGAGCCAAAGGAGGTGTTCAGCTCTTCGTAGGCGATGCGGATCACCTCGCGCGCATCGACGCCCTCGGGGACGCGGATCGCCGAGACGGTGTCGGAGCAGAGCGTGTGATGCTCGGCCACCAGCTCCAGCCCCATCGCGGCCACGCCGCGGCGCACCGCTTCGGCCAGGCGGTGATGGCGGGCGATGACTGCGTCGAGGCCCTCCTGCCGGAGGATGCGGTCGAGCGAGGTCTTGAGCCCATGAAACAGCTGCGTGGGCGGAGTGTAGGGGAAATAGCCGCCGGCATTCATCTTCACCATGTCGGTGAACTCGAAATAGGCCCGGCGCATGGTGGCGGTTTTCGAGGCCTCCATCGCCTTCTGGCTGACGCCGAGAATGCCGAGGCCCGCGGGGCACATCAGGCCCTTCTGGCTGCCGGTGACGGCAAGATCTACGCCCCAGTCGTCCATGCGGAAGTCGATGGACGCGATGGACGAGACGCCATCGACGAAGAGCAGCGCGTCGTGGAAACTTTCGTCAAGCGCGCGGCGCACGCCTGCGACGTCCGAGGTGACGCCGGTCGCGGTCTCGTTATGGGTGACGAAGACGGCCTTGATCTCGCCGTGGGTGTCCGCGCCGAGGCGGCGGGCAAACTCGTTGACCGGACAGCCGGCGCCCCAGGCGACGTCGATCACCTCGACCGTCAGGCCCAGACGCTCGGCCATCTCGGCCCAAAGGGTCGAGAACTGGCCGTAGCGGGCCATCAGCACCTTGTCGCCGGGGTTCAGCGTGTTGGTGATCGCGGCCTCCCACGCGCCGGTGCCGGAACCGGGGAAGATCATCACTTCGCCCGTCTCGGTGCGCAGGACCTGCTTGAGGTCGTCGAACAGTGACAGCGTCAGATCACCGAAGTCCGGCGCGCGCATGTCCTGCATCGGCACGTTCATCGCCTGCCGAACCGTTTCGGGAATGTTGGTGGGGCCGGGGATGAAGAGATGGGTCTGGCCGGTGCGCATGGGCTCGCTCCTGATTTCGAGGTTGCCCCAACCATGCCTGTCAAACGGCCCATCGCAAAAACCTTACGGGTCCTGCTGTGAATGCGAGAATTTACATGTTATCATTTTTGTTAACTTGTGAACTTTTCGGTATACAACGGTATGAAAACCTTCATCGGACCAAGGCTGCGCCGCTTGCGCACCGACAACGGCCAGACGCAGGCCCAGATGGGCCGCGCGCTGGGCATCAGCACGTCTTACGTGAACCTGCTGGAAAAGAACGAACGCTCGGTTTCCGTGCCGGTTCTGCTGAAACTCTTCGAGGTTTACGGTGTCGACTGGCGCGACATCGCCGATGATGACGAGACCGCGCAGCTGGCCGATCTGCGGGCAGCTTTGGCCGATCCGCTGTTCGAAGAGGGCCGCCCCGACCTGCCGCAGATCCGCGCGGCGCTGACCCATGCGCCCGATCTGGCGGCCTGTTTTCTGCGCCTGCACAGGTCCTATCTCGCCACGACCGACCAGTTGATGAGCGTCGCGGAAGCCGGTGAGGGGGCCGAGGGGCTTCTTTTCGCCTCGCCCGAGGCGACGGTTCACAACTTCTTTCGCAAGAATCGGAATCACTTCGAGGTGCTGGAAGAGGCCGCCGAGGCGTTCTGGGACGGCCCGCCACCCGCCAGCGACGACGTCTATGCCAGCCTGAAGCAGCGGCTGATGGACCGCCTAGGGGTTCGGGTGCAGCTGATGACCGTCGCCGACATGCCGGGCACCTTGCGGGAATATGACGAGCGTCGGCGGCTCATTCTTCTATCAGAAGCACTCGACCATCCGAACCGCGTCTTCCAGCTGGTCCATGTCGCGGCCCTGATCGAGCAGCGGGGCGCGATCGACGGCATGCTGACCGAGTCCGGCCTCGACGATGCCCATGGCCGCGCGCGCTGCCGGGTCGAGCTGGCGAATTACTTCGCCGCTGCCGTCCTGATGCCCTATGGCCCATTCCTGGCCGAGGCGCTGGCTTCGAAATACGATTTCGACCACCTCGCCACGCGCTTTGGCGTCAGCTTCGAACAGGCCTGCCACCGTGCCACGACGCTGCAACGCCGCGGCGCTGCCGGTGTGCCCTTCTTCTTTCTGCGGATCGACAAGGCGGGCAACGTCACCAAGCGCTTCAACTCGACCGATTTCCACCTGGCTGAACATGGCGGTGCCTGCCCGCGGCTGGATGTACACACGTCCTTCCGGATGCCGGGGCGGATCGTGCCGCAGCTGGTCGAGATGCCGGATCAGAGCCGCTTCTTCGTCTTCTCGCGCACCGTGGATCGCCCGACCTTTGCCCGCGACCGGCAGGACGTGCGCCTTGCCGTCGCCATGGGCTGCGCGACCGAGCACATGGGCGCGATCGGCTATGCCGAGACTCTGGTCGCCGCGGACGCGCCCGTGACCGAGATCGGGATCAACTGCCGGATCTGTCCGCGCACCAACTGCGATCAGCGCGCACATCATGCCATCGTCATGTCCGAACCGGTCGACGAGCGACGCAGGGGGGCGACGCGCTACTCGGCCTGACGCCAGGTCGTCGCAATTGCAACGAATATTGACAGCCCGCGCCGCGCTGTGAGACAAGCGGCGCGAGCGGCGGCTGTTGGTCGCCTCTCCCCGCGGGCCGGGACCATGTTTCGCTGCGTGAAGGGCACGTACACGCGGCGCGAAGCAAGGGAGGACCGTCATGGGACCTTTTCCGCACGACGCACCGAAAGCCAAGATCGACGCCGTGAATGTCGCGGGCACGGACGGGTTCGAATTCGTGGAATTCGCGCATCCGCACCCCGAAGAACTCGAGCGGCTCTTCACCGCGATGGGCTATGTCGAGGTCGCCCGCCACAAGACGCGCGACATCTCGCTCTATCGGCAGGGCGACATCACCTATGTCCTGAACCGTGACGCGGGCACCCATGCCGCCCGTTTCGTCGAGGCGCACGGCCCCTGCGCCCCTGCGATGGCCTGGCGCGTGGTCGATGCACAGCACGCGCTGAAATGCGCGCTGGAGTATGGGGCCGAGGAATACACCGGCGACGACAAGACGCTGGATGTGCCCGCCGTCATCGGGATCGGCGGCTCGCTGCTTTATTTCGTGGACACCTACGGCGAAGACGGCAGCCCCTATTCCGCCGAATACGACT
>CAZVQL010000206.1:0-5017 GCA_964629305.1 uncultured Roseicyclus sp. | reverse complement strand
CACTCGGCCGTAGCTATGGCTACTGTCGCTCATGTCGCACCACACGATCTGCGGCATTTTCGACTGAAACGCGCTCCGAGCATAATTGTTCAGAGCTTCCCTAGTCAGCAGGAGCTCCTTGTATCCGTTTCCAAGGAGTAGCGTTCGTTCGAGCCTGAAGCCGGTGAAACAAGCCAGCAGGCATTCGGAGGAATGCCTCGGTGATGGACACCGAGCACCCGGCGCTGGCGACGGCCAGCACAGCGAGCCGTCAGACTCGACGGCGAGCGGGTCGGGTGTAGCCGGCATGTCCGCGGCCGAGGACTCGATGAGCATGTGGATCTGCCCGCCTAGTGTCAGACGCTTGACGAGCGGCTGCACCAGGGAGTCGATCCGCGCCTTCGAAAAATAGTTCAGGAGGGTCCAGCAGAGCATCAGGTTCGCGGGCTCGCCCGTCGACAGGCGCAGCGTCCTCGGGCATGGCTCGGAGCGGTCCAGATCGTCCTTCGCCGGCGGCGCGATGCGGGCCAGCACGGTCCGTTCGACATCGACAACATCCAGGCGACAGGCAAAGCCGGAGAAGAATGCCAGCGTCGTCGGGCGAATCGGGCCGAGGTCGATAACGACGCAGCGCTTGTCCTTCGCCAGACCCGCCAGGGCTTCTGCGAGCAGTGGCGCGCGGACCGTGGCCGCTTCGGCGACTCGGGAAGGGCGTGCCCGCATGGCGATCAAGGCTGCGCCAACGGCCTCAGGTCTTTCTGGTCTTTCGATGCTTGCGGCGCTCAACCGGCTTGGCGGAGATGCGTGCTTCATCAGCATCCTGCGCGTTGGGACTGGGCGTCACGCTGTCCTCTTTGCCTTCGAAGGGTGTTTTCAGCGCCGCGGCCGCGGGGTCCATATCGATCGTTCCAGTAAATCTGGCGCCTTCCTTCAGACTGATCCTTGGCGCTGTAATCGTGCCTTCGATCCTTGCCGTCGACAGGATTTCAAGGGCTTCCTTGACCACCAGATGGCCATCCATGAGCCCTTCGACGCAAGCCTGATTTGCATAAACGTCAGCGAAAACGCGACCATTTTTACCTATCGTGAGCCGATTGGTTGGCAACCTTACCTTCCCTCGAAGCTCGCCTTCAATCAGAAGATCTTCCGAGCCGCTGATCGAGCCCTCAATGCAAATGGACGGACCGATCATGGCAGAACCCGATCGTGGTTCCTGAGCGCGGGTCTGATCTTCAGCGCGACGGTCCGTGTCTCGACGATTGAACATGTAGGGATACTCCAGGCCCTGAGGCCGCTGAGGTTAATCGATGCAGGCGCCTGGCTCGGGGCGGGCAAGGCTACTGCTTTTCAGGCGTGGCTGAATGCCTTTTCGATCTTGGCCCAGGCGTCTCGAAGCGTGACAGCGCGATTGAACACCGGCGCCTCGGGCCGTCCATCGGGGTCGGGAACGAAGTAGCCCAGGCGCTCGAACTGGAACACCTCGCCGGGGCCTGCCTGTTCCAGCCCGGCCTCGAGCTTTGCGTCAGGCAGGACCTCCAGCGAGTCCGGATTGAGGTGTTCGATGAAATCGACGTCCTTGTCGGCACCCGGATTGGGCACCTTGAACAATCGGTCATACAAGCGAACTTCCGCGTCGACCGAGTAAGTGGCCGACACCCAGTGGATCGTGCCCTTGACCTTGCGGTCGGCCCCGGGTTGACCGGATCGTGATTCGGGATCAAAGGTACAGCGCAGCTCGACGATGTCGCCCTGATCGTTCTTGATGACGTCTTCGCATTTGATGATGAAGGCGTTTCTGAGGCGAACTTCGCCTCCGGGCTTGAGGCGAAAGAATTTGCGCGGCGCGTCTTCGTGAAAATCATCGGCTTCGATGTAGAGCTCTCGCGTCATGACAACTGTGCGCTCACCCATCGCCGGATTCTGTGGATGATTGGGCGCCTGAAACGACTCGGTTTCGTCCTCGGGAAAGTTCGTCAACACGAGCTTCAGGGGCCTGAGCACCGCCATACGCCGTGGCGCGCGCACGTTGAGATCGTCCCGCAGGTTCCGCTCGAGCTCACCGAAGGGAATCACGCTCTCGGATTTCGTGACCCCAATCTCCTGGCAGAAGCTTCGTATCGATTCTGGCGTGAATCCCCGACGCCGGATGCCGGCGATGGTGGGCATCCGAGGATCACCCCAGCCCTCGACATGTCCCTCGTCCACCAGTCGCGTCAAACGCCGCTTGGACAGGACGGTGAAGTCCAGATTGAGACGGGAAAACTCGATCTGATAAGGGCGGCTGGGGACCGGGAGGTGCTCAATGAACCAGTCATACAAGGGGCGATGGTCCTCGAATTCCAGCGTGCAGAGCGAGTGCGTGATGCGCTCGATCGCGTCGGATTGGCCGTGGGCAAAGTCGTAGGACGGGTAGATGCACCAGGAAGAGCCGGTCCGTGGATGATGCTGATGGCGAATCCTGTAGATCACCGGATCACGAAGATTGATGTTGGGCGCTGCCATGTCGATCTTGGCTCGCAGAACATGGGCCCCGTCTTCATATTCCCCCTGCTTCATCGCTTCGAACAGTTCGAGGTTCTCGGCGACCGAACGGGTTCGATGGGGACTCTCCGTGCCGGGCTCGGTCAAGGTGCCGCGCTGCTCTCGAATGGCGTCCGCATCCTGGCTGTCCACATAGGCCAGGCCCTTCTCGATGAGGGCGGTCGCATATCCGTAGAACGTATCGAAATAGTCCGAGGCGTAGCATTCGTTCTGCCAGGTAAAACCGAGCCAGCTGACATCGTCACGGATTGCATCGATGAACCGCTGTTCTTCACGAGCTGGGTTCGTGTCGTCGAAGCGCAGGTTGGTATAACCGCCGAATTCCTGGGGCAGGCTGAAATTCAGAACGATCGATTTTGCGTGCCCCAAATGCAGATAGCCGTTGGGCTCGGGTGGGAAACGGGTGACCAGGGCATCATACTGCCCCGCGTCGAACTCCTTACGAATTCGGTTCCGGATGAAATTGGTGGACGGGGACTCTGTGTTCGACATGGCTGCGGTAGATGATCCTGGGTCCCCTATTGTATCTGGCACAGCTCAAAGGCGTTGCCGTTCGGGCATTTGGTCACGTTCTGGCATACTGGCGGTTCATCAAGCAAGGCTCCCCGTCCATGACTGAATTGACCTTTGATCACAAGAAGCTCTCCAATCGAATCCTGCTGTCCATGCTGCTGGGCCTGGTTTTCGGAACCATTGTCAATGTTTGGTTGAGCGACTTTGTCTGGGTTCAGACATTCGTGATCGACGGCGTACTGGCCGTCGTTGGCGAGATGTTCGTGCGCTTCCTCAGCATGCTCGTCGTCCCGCTTGTGTTTGTCTCCTTGATTACTGGCGTCAGTTCCTTGAGCGATCCCAGCAAGCTTGGGCGCGTGGGCGGCAAATCGGTGGGTCTGTATATGCTGACGACGGGGATCGCCATTTCCCTCGCGCTGGCGGCTGCGGTCATCGTCAAGCCGGGCGTTGGGGCCAATCCCGGCGCCGTGGTCGAGAGAGAAATTTCTGCACAGCCCTCCTTCAAGCAGGTGCTTGTGGATATGGTCCCACGCAACCCGGTTGAAGCCATGGCCAATGGAGATATGCTGCCGATCATCGTTTTCGCCATCCTGATCGGGCTTTCCATCGCACTTTCCGGGCGGGCCGGCGCCAACGTTGGCCAGTTCTTTTCTGACTTCAATACGGTCATCATGCGACTGGTCGGTTTTGTGATGTTACTCGCACCCTACGGTGTATTCGCCCTGATTGCGGGCCTGGCTGCGACAACCGGGTTGAGCACGTTCGAGGGATTGGCCAAGTATGTCGTTCTCGTGCTCGTCGTACTTGTATTGCATGCAGTTTTCACCTATTCCCTTCTCCTCAAGCTCCTGACGGGCCTGAGCCCGAGAATCTTTTTTTCCAAGATGCGCGGCGTGCTGGCCTTCGCCTTTTCCACGGCGTCAAGTGGCGCGACGATCCCCGTCACTCTGAAAACGGTCGAGCAGCGATTGGGGGCAGATAACAAGGTTGCATCATTCACCGTCCCCCTGGGTGCGACGATCAACATGGACGGCACGGCCATCATGCAGGGCATCGCGGCAGGCTTCATTGCCCAGTACTACGGCGTTGACCTGAATATCGGGCAATACCTGATGATCGTCCTGATGGTCATCATGGCCTCCGTGGGCGCCGCTGGGGTCCCGGGGGTCGGCTTGATCCTGCTTGCGGGGGTACTCGCGGCCGTGGGTCTGCCGGCCGAAGGAATCGGCCTCATCCTCGGCGTTGACCGCTTGCTCGATATGACGCGAACGGCGGTCAATGTTACCGGCGATGCGATGGTCACCACGGTGGTTGCCCACTCGGAGGGCGAACTCGATGAAGCGGTGTTTAACGGGGATTCAAGCGAATCCAGTCCCGAGCGTGCATCCTGACGATCGATAGTGGGCATTCGGTCTGCCCAAGATCGTAGGGCGCGGAATGGTTTCGAGTGCTGGGTAAGCTTTCGTGGATTTTGAGTGGTCACAGAACGCCGTGGCCGCCAAGACCACGAAGGCCCGAGCCAGGCCCCTTCCCGGTGCCGCGCGGCGTTTGTTGGCCGCTGTCCTGTGGGGCATCGAAGCGGTGCGGACAAGACCCCCAGTAAGCGCCGTCCGGTGGTTCAAGAGCGCACGCTGATAGACACTATTGCCGCTTCGTAGGGCCGGGTCCGCCGGTGATCGAAACCCCTGGCAATATACGCTGCCAGACGCGGGTCGGAGAAAGCTCGTCGCCGTAGGAGCGACCTGTCATTCGGAGAAATGCCCGGCAAGTCGATACGTCGGCTTCGAGCATAAAAAACCCCGTAACCGGTTGGGCTACGGGGTTTTCGGATAAATGCCTGGCAGTGACCTACTCTCACATGGGAACTCCCACACTACCATCGGCGCTGTACCGTTTCACTGCTGAGTTCGGAATGGATTCAGGTGGTTCCAGTACGCTATTGCCGCCAAGCAAAGGGGCGCGAGGTGCATAGCAGTCATAGACT
>CAZVQL010000205.1:0-5054 GCA_964629305.1 uncultured Roseicyclus sp. | reverse complement strand
GCTGGCCCCAGTCGATCCCTTCGTCGGCGGCGGCGCGGAAGGCTTCCGTCACCAGGGCTGCGATACCCATCACCATGTAGTTGTTGATGAATTTCGCCTTGGCGCCGGTGCCGACAGGGCCGAAATGCTCGACGCGCTCGCAGAAGGTCGAAAGGACCGGCGCGGCGCGGACGAAGCCCTCGGGCGTGGTGCCGACCAGCGCGCCCAGGATGCCATCGGCGGCTTGCTGTGCGCCGCCCGTGAGCGGGGCTTCGGCAAAGTCGATGCCCCGCGCAGCCAGCGCGTCGGCAAGCGCAAGCGTCGAGGCGAGCGCAGATGTGCCCGTGTCGATCACCATCTGGCCGGCGCGCAGCGCCGGGGCCATCTGCTCCATCACCTTTTCGACCACTCCAGAGTTGGGCAGGCACAGGACCACCACGTCCGACGCCGCCGCCACACCCGCCGCGTCTCGGTGCTCCGTCGCCCCGTCGGCCACCAGCGCCTCGATCACGGACCGGTCGCGATGCGCCATGGTCTGCAACCCGCCGGTCTTGGCCAGCAGGTTGCGCCCCATGCCTTCGCCCATTGCGCCAAGGCCGATCAGCCCGACCCGCTCGGTCATATCGTCCAGCCGCCGTCGACGACGAAGAACTGCCCCGTCGCGGCCTTCGACTCGTCCGAGGCGAGGTAGACCACCATCGGCGCGATATCCTCGGGGTAGGTCATCTCGCGCAGCGGCTGGCGGTCGAGCATCGCCTGGTAGGCGGCCTCGTAGTCACCGCGCGCGGCCATGCGGGCCTGCAAGGATGGCGTCAGGACGGTGCCGGGGCAGATCGCGTTGCAGCGGATGCGCGCCTGGATGTAGTCGGTCGCGATGGCCTTGGTCAGGCCCATGACCGCCCCCTTGGTCGCGCCGTAGGCGCAGCGGCTGGCCGCCCCCGTGATCGCCGAGACGACCGAGGCCATGTTGATGATCGACCCGCCGCCATTCTCGATCATGCGCGGCAGGAAGGCTTCGGTCATCCGGGCCATGCCGCGGATGTTGATGGCAAAGGACCGGTCCCAGTCGTGGTCGCTGGCCTCGAGCAGCGTGCCGTCATGGACCCAGCCTGCACAGTTGAAAAGCACGTCCGGCGTGGGCGTCGCGGCGGCGAAGGCACGGATGCCCGCGGCATCGGTCACGTCGAGCACCGAGGTGCGGATATTCGAATGCTCGGCGGCCAGGCTCTCCAGCGCGCCCGCGTCGATGTCGGTGGCGTAGACCTCTGCCCCCTCGCGCGCCATGGCGAGCGCTGACGCCCGCCCGATCCCCGCGCCCGCCGCCGTCAGGATGACGGTCTTTCCTTCCAGTCTCATGGGCCTCTCCTTTGCCGTGCCGCGACCACGCTACAAGAGCGCGGGCCGGGGGCAAGCGCCATCGCGAGGTTCGCGCTTGTGCCTGCCGGGCCGAGCGGCAAACATGGGCACCGAACGGGCCAGGGGCCCGGGGCATCGAGGAGGGACAAGCATGAAATGGGCACGCGGACGGACCGCCACGGGCGAGATCGTGACCGGCGTCATCGAGGGCGACGCGTTGCATCCGCGCGCGGCGCTTGGCGCGGACGAGGCGACCGGCGAGGCTATCGCGCTCTCCGATCTCACGCTCCTGCCGCCGGTCGTTCCGGGCAAGTTCATCGGCCTCTGGAACAACTACAAGGCCGCCGCAGAGAAAGGCGGGAACGAGCATCCGACGCACCCCCTGTGGTTCCTCAAGGCCGACACGTCGCTGGCCGGGCCGGGGGCCGAGGTCGCGATCCCCGAAAGCGCGGGCCGCGTGGTGTTCGAGGGTGAGTTGGGCATCGTGATTGGCGCGACCTGCAAGGACGCGACCGAGGCGGAGGCCGAGGCGGCGATCCTCGGCTATACCTGCGTGAACGACATCACGTCGCTTACGGTGCTGACCGCCGACCCGAGTTTCCCGCAGTGGACCCGCTCCAAGAGTTTCGATGGCTTCGGCGTGATCGGCCCGGTGATCGAGACGGGCTTGGATTGGTCCGGGCTGACTGTGACCGTCAACGTCGACGGGCGCGAGCGGCAGAGTTACGAGGCCTCGGACATGATCCTGACCCCGCCCGAAATCGTGCGCCTTCTGTCCCATGACGTGACGCTGAACCCCGGCGACGTGATCGCCTGCGGCACCTCGCTGGGTGCGCGGCCCGTCAAGGCGGGGCAGGTGGTCGAGGTGGTGATCGACGGGATCGGGACGCTTCCGGTGACCATGGTGGCGCCGGGCTAGGGGCGTTCGTCTGGCTCTTCCAGGTCGAGCCACAAACGGTCCCCTCGATAGCCGCCACGGATCAGGAAGCCTGGTTCCTTGACCTCGGGATAGTCCGCGGCCCAGTCGCGGTAGCGGTCGTTCGTCACGACGCGCCCGCCCATATCGCGCGCCGCCGTCAGGATCATCGGGTCGGCCGGCGTGCCCTTGTCGACGACCATGATGCGATCCGTCGGCAGGCCGAGGCTGCGCCCGAGTGCCTTGTCATGCTGGTAGCGACCGCGCAGCAGGTAGCCGGCATTCGCGTCGAAGACCACGCCGGGTGTGAAGCCCTGCCGCTCCAGCTCGGCGATCACCTCGCGCAGCGGCTCGATGCGGGGTGTCTGGTCGGCCCAGTGCATGACGTTCGAGCCGTCGATGACGACCCAGCGTGGCGGTGCTTCGGCGCCACTGCGCCGCGCCTTCCAGAGCAGGATGAGGCTCGCCAGCGCCATGGGTCCGGCGAGCAGAAGCAGGTCGGACAGGCCGGGTACGAACAGGGCAACACCGACACCGGCGAGCGAAAGGATCAGCAGGAGAGACGGAACACGCATGCCCCATGCCTAACCGACACCGCCGGGCCCGCCAAGACGGTCGCAGGCGGCCCCACCGGTGCGCCGGGCGGAGGTGGGAGGGGGCGTTCAAACAAAAGACCGCCCCGTGGTGCGGGGCGGTCCGATGCGTCAGGCGGTGCCGTTCGGATCAGTTCAGCGAGAAATACTTGAACTTCACGCTGTCATCCGCGTCCACGGTCATGGACCAGTCGTCCGAGACGCCCCAGTTCAGCACCTGGTTGTGGATCGGGATGTAGATCAACTCGTCCTCGGCCATGGCCCAGAGGTCCGCGATGGTCTGGTTGCGCGCCTCGAGGTCCGTGTTCGAGGTGAGCGACGCGATCATCTCGTTCATCTCGGGATTGTCGAAGCGCGTCCCGTTCCACGACCCGCGACCCTCGGTGCGGCCGTGGTAGAGGAAGTTGAACACGTATTCCGAATCGTAGGTCGGAACGCCCCAGCCGAGCAGGTAGAAATCCGTCTCGAGGTTCGCGATCAGCGGGAAGTGCTGGGCGCGGGGCAGGGCCGAGAGGTTCACCGTGATGCCGATCTGGGCCAGCATGCCGACGGCCGCCTGGCAAATCGCCTCGTCATTGACGTAGCGGTCGTTGGGGCAGTCGAGCTGAATCGAGAAGCCGTCGCCGTAACCGGCCTCGGCCATCAGGGCGCGGGCGGCCTCGACGTCATAGGCGGGGTAGGCGTCAAGCTCTTCGGTCCAGCCGTTCACCGGCGGCGGCAGCATCGCGCCCGAGGGGTCGGACTGGCCACGCATCACGACCTGCTGGATGGCCTCGCGGTTGATGGCGATGTTGATCGCCTGCCGCACGCGGACGTCGGAGAACGGGTTGGCGCCCTCGACATTGTCGAGCGTCAGGTCATCGTCGCCCACGTTCATCCCGAAGAAGATGTTGCGGTTCTGCGCCGCGGTAGCGAGGCCAATGCCATCGGCATCCGATACGCGCTGAAGGTCCTGCACCGGCACGTCCTGGATGAAATCCACCTCGCCCGTCAGAAGGGCGGCCACGCGGGTCGCGGGGTTCTGGATGGGCGTGAAGATGATCTCGGTCACGTCCATCGGGAACGCGTCCATCCCCCAGTAATCGGGGTTCTGCGTCATCACCGTGCGCACGTCCGCCTCGCGGCTTTGCAGCACGAAGGGGCCGGTGCCGTTGGTGTTGCGCGCGGCATAGGTGTCTTCGCCCGCGGCGTAGTCCTGCACCGCCTCGGCACCGTTCTCGGCGGCCCAGCCTGCGTCCATCATCATGATGTTCGTCAGGTTGTTCGGCAGAAGCGGGTTCGGCCCTTCGGTCACGATCTCGACGGTGTAGTCGCCGGTGGCCCGCACCTCGGTCACGCCGGTCAGAAGCTCCTTGAAGTTCGAGGTCTCGGACCGCGCGCGGTCGAGCGAGAAGACCACGTCTTCTGCCGTGAACTCCTGCCCGCCGTGGAAGGTGACGCCTTCGCGCAGGGTGAAGACCCAGACGTTCGGGTCATCTGCCGACGGCTCCCACGAGGTGGCGAGCGCGGGTTCCATCGCGCCTTCCATGTTCCGCACGATCAGCGGCTCATAGATCTGGTGCATCAGCGTGGTGGTCGGGCCCTCGTTCTGCGAATGCGGGTCGAGGGTCAGCGCCTCGGCGGCCCGTGCCCAGCGAAGCGTTTCGGCGGAGACCGCCGAGGCGGTCAGCGCCGTGGTCGCCAGAAGGGCCGCGCCAAAGGCGGCGAAACGGGTGGTCATGGTGATAGCTCCCTGTTCGTTGCTTTTATGGCGGCCGAGTATGGATAGGAATGCGCGGCTGTCCACCCGTCCTGCCAGCTAACCCGGCGTCTGCCCATTTTTCAGGCGGCGCTGCCGTCCTCGTGTCGCGCCGCGCGCGGAGTGCCGCGGGGGGATGCAATTGCCGGGCGCGCGGAATAGGTGCAGGATGCACGTGAACGCCGCCAAGGACATGCCGATATGCCCGCCATCGCCGAACAGCACGACTGGATCGACCGGTTCGAAGGTCTGAGCCGGCTGGAGCCGCGCCTCCGCGATGTGCTGACGTCGCGCAGCCAGGTGATCCGCGTGCCTGCGAACACGGTGATCTTCGGGCCGGGCAAGTCGCCCGACAACATGCTTCTGCTGCTCGACGGAACGGTCCGGGTGCAGCAACTGGCCGAGAACGGGCGCGAAGTCGTGCTTTACCGCGTGACGGCGGGGGAAAGCTGCGTGCTGACCACGGCCTGCA
>CAZVQL010000204.1:0-5059 GCA_964629305.1 uncultured Roseicyclus sp. | reverse complement strand
TCGTGGACTGGTACCGCGACTATTACAGCGCCTGACGCACGGATTGCGGGTCGGCTGCCATGCCTGTCCGCGGGACACTGGAACGCCGTGCCGGTCTTAATCCGATCCCCGGATCAGGACCGGTTGTATGCATCCTCGTAGCGCAGGATGTCGTCCTCGCCCAGATACGCGCCGGTCTGCACCTCGATCAGGTGGAGGTCGACCTTGCCGGGATTTTCCAGCCGGTGCACCGCCCCGAGCGGGATATAGACCGACTGGTTCTCGGTCACGAGCTTCACCTCGTCGTCCACGGTGACCGTCGCCGTGCCCTTGACCACGACCCAGTGTTCCGACCGGTGGTGATGCGATTGCAGCGACAGCTTCTTGCCGGGCGGCACCATGATCTGCTTGACCTGAAAGCGGGCGTCCAGCGCCAGCGTTTCGTACCATCCCCAAGGCCGGTAGGTGCGCGGCAGCGTCTCGGCCTCGCGCACCCCGGCGGCCTTCATCTGCGTGACCGCGGCCTTCACGGCCTGCAGGTCGGTCATGTCGGCCACCAGCACCGCGTCGCGCATGGCGATGGCGGCGATGCCCTTCAGGTTCACGCCCACCAGCCGCGGCCCGTCCTCTTCCGAGCGCAGCAGCGTGTCATGGCAACCGATCTGCGTGACGTCGCCCGACCGCGCCAGCCCGTCTTCGTCGGGGCCCATCTCGCGCCAGACCGCGTCCCAGGCGCCCAGATCCGACCAGCCGCAGTCCACCGGCACGGCGGCGACCTTTTCTGCGCGTTCCATGATCGCGTAATCGATGCTGTCCTCGGGCACGCCGGCCCAGGCGTCGGGATCGAGCCGCAGGAAACCCAGATCGGGTGTTGCGCCTGCCACCGCCGCGCGGCAGGGGGCGACCATGTCCGGCGCGTGGGCTTCGAACGCGTCCACGATGTTTCGCACGCGAAACAGGAAGATCCCCGCGTTCCACAGGAACCGGCCTTCGGCCAGCATCGCCGCCGCGGCATCCGCATCGGGCTTTTCCACGAAGCGCGTCACCGGGGCGGCGGCGTGGGCGGCGCAGGCGGCGGCGTCGGGCATCTCGAGATAGCCATAGCCGGTCTCGGCCCGGTCGGGGCGGATGCCGAAGGTCACGAGCGCGCCGTCCCGCGCCGCCCCCGCGCCCGCCTGCACCGCGGCGAGAAACGCGGGCACGTCGCGGATCACGTGATCCGAGGGCGCCACCAGCATCAGGTCGTCCCCCCCGCCCTGCGCCTGCAGATGCAGGGCGGCCGCCAGCACCGCGGGCGCGGTGTTGCGGGGTTCGGGTTCGAGCATGACGGTCGCCGTCGCGATGCCCAGATCGCCCAGCTGTTCCAGTGCCATGAACCGGAAATCCGCCGCCGACAGCACCAGTGGGGCCGCGAACCCGTCGCCCATGAAGCGCCGCGCGCAGGCCTGGAACAGGCTTTCGTCGCCCAGAAGCCGGGTGAACTGCTTGGGAAAGTCCCGCCGCGACAGCGGCCAGAGCCGGGTGCCGGACCCGCCGCAGAGAATGACAGGGTGAATCAATGGATCGCCTTTTTCGCACACGGACCGCCGAATGACCGGATATCACAGGCGGAACTGGACTGTGAACCGGTTTCACCGCTGCAGGCCGTCCGTGCGTCCGGGCTGATGCATCCCGTGGTGACGGCCCGGCGCCTGCCGTCGGCGGGTGCGGAAAATCAGGCCCGAGGGGCTACCCAGTCAAGGGTCCGTGATATATTGTCCACAATGTGCACGCGCCATGGATCGTTTGCCTGTTTTACGAGGATCGTGAAGTATGAAACTTTTGGTGGAAGGCCCCACCGTGTTGACAGGCACCGTGGCCCTGAGCGGCGCCAAGAATTCCGCGCTCCGGCTTCTGGCGGCGAGCCTGCTCACGGACGATCCCGTCGTTCTGACCAACTATCCCGCCGGGCTGCTCGATGCACAGGTGCATGTGGACATGCTCACGGCGCTTGGCAAGTCCTGCGCGCTGCACGGGTCCGACAGGATCGCCATCACCCAGCCAGGACGGACCCTCGACCGGCTGGCATGGGACGGCCGGTCGATCCGCAACACGCTCCTGATCCTCGGCGCGCTGACCGCGCGGCACGGCGCGGGCGCGGTGCCGCTGCCCGGTGGCTGCAAGCTGGGCGAGCGCAAGTACGACCTGCACGTGATGCTGCTGGAACGGCTGGGTGCGCGGGTCTGGGACGAGGGCGACTACCTGTGCGCCGAGGCCCCGGACGGGCTGGTCGGGGCGGACATCCACCTGCCGCTGCGGTCCACCGGCGCCACCGAGAACGCGATCCTCGCGGGCAGCCTGGCGCGCGGTGTCACCCGGATCTGGAACCCGCATGTCCGCCCCGAGATCCTCGACCTGATCGCGCTCCTGCGCAAGATGGGCGCCGGCATCCGGGTGTTCGGGCAGGAGCATATCGAGATCACCGGCGCAGAGGCGCTCCGCGGGGCCGAACACGCGGTGATCCCCGACAACATGGAAGCGGTCACCTGGCTGGCCGGCGCCGTGATCACCGGCGGCGATATCGAAATCCTGGACTTTCCCTTCGACGACCTGGAGGTCGTGCTGGCGCATCTGCGCGCGGCGGGGGCGCAGATGTATCGCGGGGATCGGTCGCTGATCGTGCGCGGCGGTGCATGTTACCCGCTCGAAGTCTCGACCGGGCCGCATCCGGGCATCAACTCCGACGTTCAGCCCATCCTGGCGGCCTGGGGCGCACGCGCCCGGGGGGAGACGCGCATCGTCGATCTGCGCTTCCCGGGGCGCTACGGCTATGCCGACGAGATGGCGAAGATGGGGCTGCGCCACGAAGTCGTGGGCGACATGCTGAAGATCGCTGGGCAGGGCGGTGGGCTGACCGGGGCACAGGTGCGGGCGATCGATCTGCGCGCGGGGGCGGCGCTGACGCTGTGCGGCCTGATCGCCGAAGGCAGGACCGAGATCACCGAAGCCTGGCAGATCTTCAGGGGCTACGTGGACTTCGTGGAGAAGCTGAACAATCTGGGCGGCAACGCGCGTGTCGAAGCCTGACTGGGCCCGCGCGCAGGCGACGTCGCTTGAAGCCCTCCTGCCCGGCGCGGTGTTCCGGGACGTGCCGCTGGACCGGATCAGCCGCTGGAAGATCGGCGGCCCCGCCGACATCATCGTGCGGCCCCGGTCGATCGAGGACCTGTCGCGGCTGCGCCGTTTCCTGCATGACAGGGATTTGCCGCACCTGGTGATCGGCGGAACCAGCAACCTGCTGTTTGCCGACGCGGGCCTGCGCGTGATCTGCGTGCAGATCGGCAGCGCGATGGCGGCGGCCCGTGTGGAGGGCACCGCGATCACGGGCGACGCGGGGGTCTGGGTGCCGGGCCTCGCGCGGCTGGCGATGCAGCACGGGCTCGAAGGGCTGGCGCATACCTGCGGCATTCCCGGAACGCTCGGGGGCCTCGTGTGCATGAATGGCGGAAGCCAGCGCCACGGCATCCACGACACGGTCGATACGGTCACCAGCGTGGCCCGTGACGGCAGCATCGTCGTGCGGAGCCGCGCCGAATGCGGTTTCGCCTATCGCCGTTCCGTGTATCAGACGAACGACGAGATCATCGCGCGCGCACGGCTCGTGTTGCGTCCGGCGGCCGACAAGGCCGCGCTGCGTCGCGAGATGCTCGAGATTCTGCGATCCCGGCGCCGCAGGTTTCCGAACAAGACGCCCAATTGCGGGTCCGTCTTCGTGTCCGACCCGGCGATGTATGCCGAATACGGCCCCCCCGGTGCGATCATCGAGAACATGGGCTTCAAGGGGCGTCGCATCGGGGATGCACAGGTGTCCGCCCAGCACGCGAACTTCATCGTGAATCTCGACCGTGCCTCCGCCGAAGACACGCTCGATCTCATCACGGAAATCCGGGAGGCCGTCCACGACAGGACAGGCTACCTGATGGAGGTGGAGGCCCGCTTCGTCGCGCCGGACGGCAAGATCAGCAACGCGCATCGCTGATGACAGCGTCAGGCCCCATCCTGCCGGCCGCAGCGGTGCGCGCATGTCCCGCAGGGCCGGGTTCACGGCGTCATACAATCACTCCACGGTGCCATCGCCGGTGATGATCGCGCATAGCGACAGGCCGGCCGGCAGCGAAGCCCAGCCCAAAAAATGGCGTTCGCTGCGAAAAATCTGATAAAGTATCTCGTTGAGCCAGGGTGCCGGCTGAACATCGTCCGGATTGTCGCGGCCCGTCAGGCGCTTGGACATCCGCTGCAGCACGGCAACCGGAAAGAGCAGTGAGTTGAAGTAGAACGTCCGCTGCGCGCGCAGCCCGGCGGCGTCGACGGTGCGTTTCAGCGAGGTCTTCGTATAGCGGCGGAAGTGGTGGTTGTACGTGTCATGGGCCGACCAGAGCCATGGCATCGCCGGAACCGTCAACATGATGGTCCCGCCGGGTGCGAGCCGCGCGCCGAGCGCCTTGAGCGTGGCCGCATCGTCTTCGATATGCTCCAGAACGTCGAAGAGCACGATCAGGTCGTACTGTTTGTCCTTGAACGGGATTTCGTAGGGCAATGCGCCGTGGGGGATTTCCCTGCCCGACTTCTTGCAGGCGAGGGCGCGTGCCTGGGCGTCGTATTCGAACGCATCGAGATCGCCGAACCGTTTCAGCATCTCGAGATTGCCGCCGGTGCCGCACCCGGCCTCGAGAATCCGCATGTCGCCGGTACGGCACGTCCGCTCGATCAGGTGAGCAAGGATCTCCCGGCGCGCCCTGAACCACCAGTGGTCGGCCTCGTTCGAATCCATCTTCGCATAGGCAATACTCTCCATCGAACCTTCATCCTCGAAACGCTTATGTGGGCCCGCAATCCTTCGGAAGAGGGCTGAACGCCGAAGAGTACCCAGATCACCACGCCGATCAAGCGCGCGCGTGCGCACTGCCGCCGGGATGCGCGGTGCACCGCGCCCCTGTCCCGCGTGCCGGCGGGGTCAGAGCCAGTCGAACATGTCCCCGGCGCTCAGCTGGGACAGGGTCTGGGTCGCGTCCAAGTTCGCGGCCGCGAGGATGTCGTCCTG
>CAZVQL010000203.1:0-5110 GCA_964629305.1 uncultured Roseicyclus sp. | reverse complement strand
CGGTATGGAAAGCGTAAACTTGTCCGACACGTCGATTTTCGTGAGAAAATTTCCTCCTCGCCGCGCCAGCGGCGCGCCCACGTCCAACGAATTCTTCAAAAATTCGCCCGAAACGAAAAAGGCCCGCCATCGCAGGCGGGCCTTTCCCTTTTCCGCGCCGAAAAGCTCAGTTCGGGATCTCGCCCGTCAGCCCCTCGACGTAGAAGTTCATGCCGGCCAGCGTGCCGTCATCGGCGATCTCGCCCTCGGCAAGCCAGGCCGTGCCGTCCTGCCGGTTGATCGGGCCGGTGAACGGGTGGTACTCGCCCGCCTGCATCGACTCCATCAGCGCCGTGGCCGAGGCGCGGACCTCTTCCGGGATCGCATCGGTCATCTCGCCGATCAGCACCATGCCCTCGGGCATGCCTTCCCAGGTGTCGGACTGCTGCCAGGTGCCTTCCATCGCCTCGCCCACGCGGCGGATGTAGTAGGGGCCCCAGTTGTCGATGATCGACGAGACGCGCGGTTCGGGCGCGAACTGGATCATGTCGGACGCCTGGCCGAAGGTGTAGACGCCCCCCGCTTCCTGCGCCGCGGCCTGCGGTGCGGTCGAGTCGGTGTGCTGCATGATCACGTCGGCGCCTGCGTCGATCAGCGCCTGGGCTGCGTCGGCTTCCACGGCGGGGTCGAACCAGGTGTAGGCCCAGACCACGCGGAACTCGACATCGGGGTTCACTTCACGCGCGTGCAGGAAGGCCGAGTTGATGCCGCGGATCACTTCCGGGATCGGGTAGGAGGCGATGTAGCCCACGATGTTGCTCTCGGTCATGTGGCCCGCGATATGGCCGATCACCGCGCGGCCCTCGTAGAAGCGCGCCGAGTAGGTCGAGACGTTCTCGTGGTCACGCTGGTAGCCCGTTGCGTGCTCGAAATAGACGTCGGGGAAGTTGCCCGCGACGGCGTTCGTCGCCTCGCCATAGCCGAAGGAGGTGGTGAAGATCATGTCGGCGCCGTTCAGCACCATCTGGGTGATGACGCGCTCGGCATCGGCACCCTCCGGCACGCTTTCGGCGTAGACCGTGTCGACCGCGTCGCCGAAGTGCTCTTCCACCGCAAGGCGGCCCTGGTCATGGGTCCAGGTCCAGCCGTAGTCGCCGATCGGGCCGACGTAGACGAAGCCGATGGTAAAGGGGTCGTCCTGCGCCGCGGCGGGCAGGGCGAGGCCGGCGGCAAGTGCCGCGGAGGCCAGGAGTCTGGGCAGCAGTTTCATCATGTATCCTCTCTGTTGGATGGGTGGGTTGCCGTCTGCGCGCCTGTCCCTGTGGCGCGCTTGTCTGGGTCGGGGTCAAGCGGTTCCGGCGCGGGCGCTTCGTGGCCCGCCTCGGCCAGCGCCGCCGTGATCAGGCCCGCGGGCACGGCGATCACGCCGATCCCGATCAGCAGGATGACCCCGGTGAAGATGCGTCCGCCCGTGGTGATCGGGTAGACGTCACCATAGCCGACCGTGGTCAGCGTGGCGACCGCCCACCACATGCTTTCGGGGATCGAGCCGAAGGCCTCGGGCTGGGCGATGTGTTCGAAATGGTAGATGCCGACCGACGCGAGGTAGAGCGCCACGCAGGCGATGAAGAGGAAGATAAGGAACTCTTCCTTCACCCGGTTGATCGCCTTTGCGATCCGGTCGAGCGCGCGGTTCGCCTTGAAGAGCTTGAGAATACGCAACAGCCTGAGCAGGCGCAGCGTCCTGACCGTGGTGAGGTCGGGAAAGAGGAACAGCACCGCGGGTACGACCGCGATGAAGTCGATGATCCCCCAGAAGCTGAAGGCATACCGCAACGGTTGGGCCGAGCAGGTCAGGCGCAGGATGTATTCCACGCAGAACGCCGCGAGGATGAAGGTCTCCACCCCCCTCAACGCGCTGCGCGCGGTCTCGGACAATTCCGGCATGGTCTCCAGCGCGATGACCACGGCCGAGGCCACGATCAGCGCGTAGATCGCCAGCGCCACGCCACGCCCCACGCGCGGGTGCGTGCCATCCAGGATCTCGATCACGTCGTCGCGGCGCATGGCTCCCCCTCAGTTCGACGCGTGAAAGACGCGGCCGAGGGCGGCGGGTGCATTCAGCGCCGACCGGGTCCGGTCCGAGGAGATCAGGACAAGCACGACGATCGTCACGATGTAGGGCGAGGCATCGAGCAGCGCGACGGGCACGCCGATCTCGGCGGCCTGCAGGCGCAGTTGCAGCGCGGCGATCCCGCCGAAAAGCCACGCGCCCAGCAGCACGCGCCACGGCTTCCACGAGGCGAAGACGACCAGCGCCAGCGCGATCCAGCCCGCGCCCGCGGTCATCCCCTCGATCCAGTTCTCGACGCGCACGACCGACAGGAAGGCACCGCCCAGCCCCGCGCAGGCGCCGCCGAAGAGGATGGCGAGCATACGGATGCGCACGACCTTGTAGCCCAGCGCATGGGCGGCATCGTGGCTTTCGCCCACCGCGCGGATGATCAGCCCCGTGCGGGTGCGCGTCAGCACCAGCCAGACCGCGGCGACAAGCGCGACGGCCAAGTAGGTCACGAGGTCATGGGAAAAGAGGATAGGCCCGATCACCTCGATCTCGCGGATCGCCTCGGGGAAGGGTTTGGCGACATCCGGGATCGGCTGGCCCGGGTAGGCCACGCCCAGCAGGGCCGCAAGGCCCAGCCCGAAAAGCGTCAGCGCAAGGCCCGAGGCGACCTGGTTCGCCATCAGAAGCTGCGTCAGCACGGCAAAGATCAGCGACAGCGCCGCCCCCCCCGCCATGCCGGCGATGAACGCCAGCGTGGGCGAGCCTGTCTCATGCGCGGCGATGAAGCCACAGACCGCGCCCATGATCATCATCCCCTCGACCCCGAGGTTCAGGACGCCGGTCTTCTCGACCACCAGCTCGCCGATGGCCGCCAGCAGGACCGGGGTGGACACCGTGATCAGCGCCACGATCAGGGTGACGGGGTCGATGATCATGGCATGGCCCCCAGGATAGCGTCGCCGTAGCCGAGCCAGCTCAGCGAAAAGCCGACCAGAAGGCCGAACGGCACGGCAAGGAGCATCGCGAGCGGCCGTCTGCCCTTGGGCTTCGTGTGCTTGCCTGCGCGGATCTTGCCCGAAAAGATCCGTTCGCTCACCCAGTCGAGGACGCGGTCGAAGGCGATGACGCCGAAGAACCCGACGATGCTGATGATCAAGACCGGCCAGAAGGCCGCCGCCGACAGTTGCGTCATGAGATGCAGGGCGATGCCAAGGAACAGGCCGACCGCCGCCAGCCCGCCCGCGTTCAGCCAATCGGTCCAGGTCATCGCGCGCCGGTCGTTCATGCCGCGGCCTCCCGTCCCCATTTGATGCGGTAGTTCGCCAGCACGTCGAGCGCGAGCAGGAAGAACAGGAGCATCCCCTGGAACGCCTGGATCGACGGCGCGGGCAGGCCCAGCATCAGCTGTGCCAGTTCACCGCCGATGAAGGTAAGTGCCATGAGCAGCCCCGCCAGCAGGATGCCGATGGGGTTCAAACGCCCCAGGAAGGCCACGATGATCGCGGTGAAGCCGTAGCCCACGTTGAAGTCGATGGTGATCTGGCCCGCCGGGCCCGTGACCTCGAACAGGCCCGCGGCGCCTGCCAGCGCGCCCGAGGCCCCCATGCACAGGATCACCAGCCGTGCCGGGCTGACACCGCCGAAGCGCGCCGCGCGCGGGGCCTGGCCCGCCAGCTTGATCTGGTAGCCGAGGATGTGGCGGTTCATCAGGACATAGGCCGCGATGACCGCGATGAAGGCTGCAAGCACGCCCCAGTGCATCCCTGTGCCGTCGATCAGCTCCGGATTGGCCGTGCCCGGATGCCGCGACAGGTTCCGGCTGCCCGGAAAGCCCGATCCTTCGGGGTTGCGCAGCCAGCCTGTCGCCGCCGAGGCCAGCATCGCCTCGGCCACGTAGACCAGCAAAAGAGAGACGAGGATCTCGTTCGTCCTCGCGTAGACTTTGAGCAGCGCGGGGATCATCGCCCAGAGGACCCCGCCCAGCAGCCCCGCCAGCACCATGCCGGGGAAGATCAGCGGGCTTTCCGACGGGTAGAAGGCAAGGCCAAACGCCGCCCCGAAGAGCGCGCCGACGATGTATTGCCCCTCGGCCCCGATGTTCCAAATGCCCGCGCGGAAGCCCAGCGACAGCCCGATCGCGATCAGGATCAGCGGCCCCGCCTTCACCAGCAATTGCGGGCGCGAGAAGCTGGAAAAGCGCTCGCTGAAGAGCGGGTCCCAGAAGATGATGCGGATCGCCTCGAACGGGTCCGAGCCGAGAAGCGCGAACATGATGCCGCCCGCCAGCATGGTCAGCACCACGGCCAGGATCGGCCCGCCGATCACCCAGGCCTGCGAGGGCTGCGGACGTTTTTCCAGCCGGATCACGCGACCGCCCCCTCGGCCACGTCATGCATGTCATGCGCGCCGCCCAGCATCAGGCCGATCTCTTCCATCGTCAGCCCGCGCGCGGGCCGCGGCGCGGACAGCCGCCCCTCGTTCAGCGCGCAGAACCGGTCGGAGATTTCCAGAAGTTCGTCGAGGTCCTGCGAAATGACAATGACCGCGGCGCCCCCTTCGGCAAGGTCCAGGAGCGCCTGCCGGATCGCGGCGGCGGCACTGGCATCCACGCCCCACGTAGGCTGGTTCACCACCAGTACCGTTGGGTTCTGCAGGATCTCCCGCCCGATCACGAATTTCTGCAGGTTTCCGCCCGACAGCGCCCGCGCGGCCACGCCCGGCCCCGGGGTGCGCACGTCGAAGCGTTCGATGATCGCCTCGGCGAAGCCCTTGGCCTTGCCCCAGTCGACAAAGCCCGACCGGTCCAGCCCCTGCCTTATGCGCGCGGTCAGCACCGCGTTCTCGGTCAGGCTCATGTCGGGGGCCGCGGCATGGCCCAGCCGCTCCTCGGGCGCGCAAAGCAGCCCCTTCCGGCGCCGCGCGTTGGGCCCGAGCGCGCCCACCGGCTCGCCCTTCAGCTCGATCGCACCCGGCGCAACCGTGGTCTCACCCGAGAGCGCCGCCAAAAGCTCGTCCTGCCCGTTGCCCGCAACCCCGCCGATGCCCAGAACCTCGCCCGCTCGGACC
>CAZVQL010000202.1:2109-5132 GCA_964629305.1 uncultured Roseicyclus sp. | reverse complement strand
ACCCCGAAAGCCCGCGGCTGAAGCAGACGATCCAGCTGATCGAAGAGATCATCGGATTTCCGCGCCACCTGTCGCAGCATGTCGGCGGTTTCGTCATCACCGAAGGGCGCCTCGATGAGCTGGTGCCGATCGAGAACGCCAGCATGGAGGACCGCACCGTCATCTGCTGGGACAAGGATGACATCGATGCGCTCGGTATCCTCAAGGTCGATGTGCTGGCCCTCGGCATGCTTTCTTGCATAAGAAAAGCCTTCGGCCTTCTGCGTCTGCATCATCAGACCGATTACACGCTGGCCACGCTCCCGCCCGAGGACCCGGCGGTCTACGACATGCTGTGCAAGTCCGACAGCCTGGGCGTCTTCCAGGTGGAAAGCCGGGCGCAGATGAACTTTCTCCCGCGGATGCGGCCGCGTTGTTTCTACGACCTGGTGATCCAGGTCGCGATCATCCGCCCCGGCCCGATCCAGGGCGACATGGTCCACCCCTTCATCCGCCGCCGCAACGGTGAGGAGCCGGTCAGCTTCCCCTCGGACGATCTGGGCCGCGTGCTGGGCAAGACACTGGGCGTGCCGCTGTTCCAGGAACAGGCGATGCAGATCGCCATCACCGGCGCGGGCTTCACGCCGGATGAGGCCGACCGCCTGCGCCGGTCGCTTGCCACCTTCAAGAAGCACGGCAACGTCAGCGAGTTCCGCACCCGCTTCCTGCGCGGCATGCGCGCCAATGGTTATGACGAGGATTTCGCCGAACGCTGCTTTTCCCAGATCGAGGGATTCGGCAGCTACGGCTTCCCCGAAAGCCACGCGGCCAGTTTCGCCCTGCTGGTCTACGCGTCCGCCTGGCTGAAACGGCACCACCCCGGCATCTTCGCCTGCGCGCTGTTGAACTCTCAGCCCATGGGGTTCTACGCCCCCGCCCAGATCGTCCGCGACGCCCGCGAGCATGGGGTCGAGGTGCGCCCCGTCTGCGTGAATCGCTCGGGCTGGGATTGCACGATGGAACGGACCGAGCGTGGCGACCTGGCCCTGCGGCTGGGGTTCCGCCAGATCAAGGCGATGCGCGAAGAAGAGGCCGACTGGCTGACCGCCGCGCGCGGCAACGGCTACACCGCGGTCGAGGATGTCTGGCGCCGCGCGGGGCTGGACGCGAAGACGCTGACGATCCTGGCCGAAGCCGACGCATTCGCCGCGCTGGGGATCAGCCGCCGTGACGCGCTCTGGGCCGCACGCGCGCTGACACCGAAGAAGGAACTGCCGCTTTTCTCCGGCGACCTGGACGGCGAGGGGATCGTCGAGGCCGCCGTGCATCTGCCCGCGATGACCGAGGGGGAAGCGGTGGTCGAGGATTACGTGGCGATGCGCCTGACGCTTCGCACGCACCCGGTTGCCCTGATCCGCGACCGTCTGAGCCCCGGGATCGACCGGCGGCTTCTGGGCGGGCACGTCCCTTCGACGGGACGTGAAACCGCCTTGCAAGGCGCTTGACCCGCCGCGCGCGCGGCGGTCACGGGCTTTCGAAAGCCCGTGCGCCCCTCACAACCCGTATTTCTCGCGCTTCTCGCCGACCTGCTTCATCACGCGCACAAGCTCCTGGCTGATGCCGGGCTCGGACAGCGCGTGGCCCGCGGCCTTGATCATGTGCAGCCGTCCCGCCGGCCAGCCCGCCAGAAGGCGATGCGCCGACACAGGTGGGCAGATCATGTCGTAGCGCCCCTGCACGACGGTGCCCGGCACCTGCGCGATACGCGGCAGGTCGCGCAGCAGTTGGCCGTCTTCATCCAGAAAACCTTTATTCATGAAATAGTGGTTTTCCAGCCGTGCGAAGGCGCGCGCGTATTCCGCGGGGCTTTCGCCGCCGCCACCGTCGCTGTCCATCGAAGCCAGCGCGTTTTCCCACGCGGCCCAGGCGCGCGCGTAGCGCGTCTCGACCATCAGGTCGCCGGAAAAGAGGCGCCGGTTGTAGGCCGCGATGATATCGCCACGTTCATCCTCGGGGATCAACGCGCAGAAGCGCGCCCATTGATCCGGCCAGAACTGCCCGGCGCCGCCCCCGTAGAACCAGTCGAGCTCGCGCTGCATCGACAGGAAGACACCCCTTAGTGCGAGGTAGCCGACCCGGTCGGGGTGGGTCTGGGAATAGACAAGTCCCAGCGTCGCGCCCCAGCTGCCGCCGAAGACGGCCCAGCGCTCGATGCCCAGAGTGGTGCGGATGCGCTCGATATCGGCCACGAGATGCCAGGTCGTGTTGGCCCGCACACTCGCATGGGGCCGCGACCGGCCACACCCGCGCTGGTCGAAGAGCACGATACGCCATTGCTCGGGGTCGAAATAGCGCCGCATCGCGGGCGAACAGCCACCCCCGGGCCCGCCGTGCAGCACGACCACCGGCGCCCCCTCGGGGTTGCCGCATTGTTCGACGTAGATGTGATGGCCATCGCCCACGTCCAGCATCCGCTGATCGAACGGGTCGATCGGCGGGAACAGATGCGCGGCTGCGCGCTTTTGGCCGGAGAACTTGTCCATCACGTTCCTATATAGACCATCAGACGCGGCCCGCAGGGGGCAAAGTGACAGAATACGAGGGGATTTGCCATGGCAGAGGTCAATCATACCGTCGATGCAGGCGAGGTCGCAAAGTTCGAAGCGATGGCCGCCGAGTGGTGGGACCCGAACGGCAAATTCAAGCCGCTGCACATGCTGAACCCCACGCGGCTTGACTACATCACCCGGCAGATCGCCGCGGAATTCGGTCGGGACCTGTCAGCCGAGATGCCCTTTGCCGGGCTTCGCCTGCTCGATATCGGGTGTGGCGGCGGGCTGCTGTCCGAACCCATGGCACGGCTGGGCGCAACGGTCGTCGGCGCCGACGCGGCCGAGCGGAACATCCCCGTGGCGCAGGTGCATGCCGCGCAGTCGGGCCTGACCATCGACTACCGCCACACCACCGCCGAGGCGCTGGCCGCCGCGGGCGAACAATTCGACGTCGTCCTCAACATGGAAGTGGTCGAGCATGTGGCCGATCCG
>CAZVQL010000202.1:0-2099 GCA_964629305.1 uncultured Roseicyclus sp. | reverse complement strand
TGCCAGCAGCTCCTGAAGCCCGGCGGGCTGATGATCTGCTCGACAATCAACCGCAATCCGAAAAGCTACATGATGGCGATCATCGGCGCGGAATACGTCATGCGCTGGCTGCCCAAGGGCACGCATGAATGGCAGAAATTCATCACGCCCGACGAGCTTTACGGCCTGATCCGGCAAGCGGGCCTCGACCCCGTCGACCGCAAGGGCTTCGTCTTCAACAAGCTGACCTGGGCCTGGTCGATCTCGGACCGTGACCTGAGCGTGAACTACGTGACCGCTTCGGTGAAACGCGCCTAACCGTCGTTCTCCAGCCGCACGCGCATCTCGCGGATGACCGGCAGCGCTTGCCGAACGCGGTCGGCGCCGATCTCGCGTACCGTCTCGGACAGGATCGGCGCGATCGCTGACAGCGCTGCTTCGCGCGCGCGCCGACCCGCCGGGCTGATCGCCACCATCTTGCGCCGCGCATCGTCCCAGTCGGGGCGGATGTGGATGTAACCGGCCCATTCCAGCCGGTTCAGCGTGTTGGTCATCGCCCCGCGCGTGACGTGAAAGACGCGCGCCAGCTGCGCCGGCGATTTCTCGTCGCTTGCCGTGGCGAGGTGGTTCAGAACCGAGAAATGGCTCAATTCCATACCCTTGGGCAACGCGCGGCTCAGCCGGTTCCGCGCCAGCTGGTCGGCCATGAACATCTCGCTGAACAGGGCCACGGAAAGGGGATCGTCGGGCGTTGCCATGGCCGCATAAGGCCACCGCTGACCCGGTCAGGGCAAGGGGCGAAGGGTCGCAAGTGCCTCAGGTTTCGGCCAAAAGCGGGTCAAGTTTCCCGGCACGGTCAAGGGCCGCCATGTCGTCGTATCCGCCGACATGGGTCTTCCCGATGAAGATCTGCGGTACGGTATGCCGTCCGTTGGCCCGGCTCATCATCTCCTGCCGTTTCGGCGGATCGCGGGCCACGTCGTATTCCACGTAAGTCGCGCCCTTGTCGGCCAGAAGGCGCTTGGCGGCGTGGCAGTACCCGCAAAGGGGCGAGGTATAGATCTCGATGCTGGGCATGACTGTCCTCGAATTGTATTTCGGGGAACTTAGGCATCCCGCGCAACGCGCGCCAGAGCGATCACGCGAACGGGATCGGACCCGCCCGCGATCAGGGCCTGCGTCGCCGCGGAAAAGGTCGCGCCCGAGGTCATCACGTCATCGACCAGCAGCACGGCGCGCCCAGCCACCTGCGCCGCGCGGCGCGGATTGATCCGGATCGCCGCGTCGAGGTTGCGAAATCGCTCGTCGCGGTCGCGCCCGTCCTGCGTGCCGGTGTTCCGCCCGCGCAAAAGCGCGTCGGGCAGCCAGTCGCGCCCTGTCGCTTCGGCCAGCGCACGGGCCAGAAGCGCCGCCTGGTTGAAGCGCCGCTCAGCCAGGCGGCGCCAATGCAAAGGCACCGGCACGATCAGCGGATCGTCCACCAGGAGCTCGGCCCCGGCCCGCGCCATCCACGGCCCCGCGGCGCGCGCGATCTCGGCCCGGTCGGCGTGCTTCAGCCCCAGCACCAGCTTTCGCCCGACGCCAGCGTAGTGCATCGCCGCGCGGCCCTGCACCCAGGGTCGGGCGATACCGTGGCAATCCTCGCAGATCAGCCGCTCCCCAGCGGCGGTCTGACCCGGCAGGCCCACCCCGCACAGATCGCAACAGGCACCGAAGACGAAAGGCGTGTCCGACCAGCAGGTCGAGCAAATCGAGAAATCGCTCTCGACCCGCGCCCCACATCCAAGGCATTCGGGCGGAAACACAGCATGAAGCAGAGTTTGCAATCTCATGTCCCGCCCCTAAGTTCCCACGGGTCAGCGACAGGACCGGACCGAAGTGCCCCAAGCCAACCCACAGCCCCGCCTCGTGGATGCGCCGCGCCTTGCGCGTGCGCGGGCCCGTGCGCGGCTGGATCTGGCCGGGTTCCTGCACGACGAGGCGAAGCTCGAGCTTCAGGAAAGACTCATCGACGTTAACAGAAGGTTTACGTCGCCGGCCCTCGTGACCCCCTTTCCCGAGGTCTGGTCGCGGCTGATGCCGGATGCGCATATCGTCGCACCTGATGACACGCTTGCGCT
>CAZVQL010000201.1:0-5183 GCA_964629305.1 uncultured Roseicyclus sp. | reverse complement strand
CCGAGACGCCCGCGCCCACCGCGCAGCCGCCCGCCAGCATCGCGCCGAAGCCCATCAGGACCGCGCCCACCAGGTAGCGCTCCATCGGAGTATCGGCGCCGAAACGCTCGAGCTTCCACTCGCGAAAGGCCAGCGCCGCAGCGCCCGCACCGACGAAGACGCCGGGCACAAGGCCGATGCCGAAGGACAGCACCACCGAGCGCTGCGTGACCAGCGCCATCAGCGTGTCGGTCGCGGGGCCGGTGAAGGTGACCGAGGACACCGGGACGATCTCGAAACTGCTGGCCGCGATGATCGCGGTCAGGGCCCAGCCCATCGCCACGGCCGCGCCGACCACGGCGGCCCCGAGGATCACACCCGGGGAGAGCTTGCGCAGCCAGGCGAAGCCGATAGCCGCCAGAAGCGCCGTTCCAGCGAGAAAGGACGCGCTGGCGGGGTTCAGGCCGAGCGTGTCGAGCAGGCTTCGCCCTGCCCCGCCCGGCACGGTCCAGAGCGCGGTGAGCCGCTCGCGGGCGGGCGCGAGGATGCCTGTGTAGCTGGCTTGCGCGACCAGCGTGACGACAAGCCCCGTGATCAGCGCGCGCAGGTTGCCCGTGGCCGACAAGACCAGAAGCCGCGAGGCACAGCCGCGCGCCAGGATCATGCCGACGCCGAACATCAGCCCGCCGATCAGCGCGCCGGAAACAGAGCCCTCCGCGGCCAGCTGGCGGGTCGAGGAGACGTCGAAGAGCCCCGCGGTCACGCCCAGCTGCGTCAGCGACATCGCCGCGAAAAACGCCACGAGCCAGATCGCGAGCTTGGGGCCGAACACCCCCTCGGCCACCTCGACAGTGGCCGCGCGCAGGCAGAAGCGCGAACGTTGCGCCGCCCATCCGAACACAAGACCCGTCAGCGCCCCTGCGCCGGCCAGCACAAGGGGTTCGCCGCGGGCGATCAGGAGATCTTCCAGCATCGGCCCGTCTTTCGTTTGTCTGCGGACGGTCTAGGCGGCGCAGCACTCGCGCGCGTTGACCTGCATCAAGCTGCCGTCAGTCGGCACTCGCCTCGAGGATGATGGAGTCGAGCAGCGCCTCGACCTCTTGCATGGGGCCGTCGGGGTAATCGCGATGGCCGATCATCACCTCGCCCTCCATCTCGGCGATGAAGATGCTGTAGGGGCAATGCACGATGTTCATCGGGTCAGCCTCCATCACGCGGCGCGAGACGGCGGCCGAGCAGAAAAGGAAGATCTGCGCATTGTCGAAGATGTCTTCCGCCCCCTCGATATCCTCGCCGGTGCGGTTCAGCATCTCGCCGACGTGGCTGGTGTAGTCGATCACGAGGCCTCGGTTGATGATCGCGTTTTCGATCGCGAAGCTCGCGTCGTCGAAGCTGCCTGAGAAAGGAAAGGTCACGACCTCCTGCGCCGTCGCGGCCACGGGCGCCGCGACAAGGGCAAGACCGAGAAACAGGGAACGCATCATGGGAGGGCCTCCTTGGGCAGTTGGACCGCGGGCGACAGGAGGTCGCCCGCGGCAATGGGGTCAGACGAACATGTCCGTCGTGATTGCCTCGTACCAGTCGAGGCTTTCGCGGTAGGTTTCGGCGCGGACCTCGGCGGTTTCGCCGACCTGGCTGACGAAGCTGTCGGTCGAGACGATGCCCTCGTCCGAGGCCTCGTAGGTCGCGCCGACCTTGACGCCGTCATCGGTGCCGATGAGCGACCAGCAGGTGTTCGAGAAGCGCGCCGGGAACTGGCGTGCATCCGTCAGCGCCGCGACGATCGCGTTGGCGCAGACCTTGGCCTGGCTGTTGGCCGAGAAGCCCGACTTGGGCATCGCGCCCTGCGCGGCCGAGTCGCCCAGCACATGGATGTTCGGGTCCATGCGACTGGAGAGGTCATAGGCCGACACCGGCGCCCAGTTGCCGTCGGTGATGCCCGCGGCGAAGGCGATGGTGCCCGCGCGCTGGCCGGGGATGACGTTGCAGACATCCACGTTCTCGACGACGCCGTCGATCGAGATGGTCATCGCCTCGGCATCGACCTCGACGTTGCCGCCGCCGAAATCCGGGCCGATGCGCGTGACCATGCCGGGGTAGAGACGCTCCCAGCCGTCCTCGAAGAGGCCCTGCTTGGAGAAGCTTTCCTTGGGGTCCGCCACCAGGATCTTGGCGGTCGGATTGTTCTCCTTCAGGAAGTGGGCGACCATCGAGATCCGCTCGTAGGGGCCGGGCGGGCAACGATAGGGGTTCGGGGGCGCGACCATGGCGAAGGTGCCACCCTCGGGCATGGCTTCCAGCTGCGCGCGCAGAAGGGCCGCTTGCGTGCCGCCCTTGTAGGCGTGCGGCATGCGATCCTGCACGTTGACGGACCAGCCCGGAACGCTGTCGGGGATGAAGTCGATGCCGGGGCTCAGCACAAGCCGGTCATAGGGCACCGACCCGCCACCGGCGAGTGCCACGGTCTGCGCGTCACGGTCCACGCCCGAAGCCCAGTCGTGGATCACGTTGATCCCGTAGTTCCCGGCCAGGCGGCCATAGGAATGCGCGGTATCCTCGAGGTCGAAGAAGCCGCCGAGATAGAGGTTCGAGAAATAGCAGGTGTAATACTGCCGCGAGGCCTCGATCAGGGTCACGTCGATGGCGTCGCCCCCGTCGCGCGCGATGTAGCGCGCCGCCGTGGCGCCGCCGGAGCCGCCGCCAACGACGACGACGCGGGCGCGGGTTTGCGCGCGCGCGATCATCGGTGCGGAAAGTGCCGCGGCCGCAGCCGCCGTGGTGCCAAGAAACACCCGTCTGTTGATGGTCATGGTCGTCCTCCCTTGATGCCCGCTTCGCGGGCGGTACGTTTACAGGGACCTCCCTACCTGGGTCCCTTGCACCCAGCCTAACCTATTCCGCGCTTTGGAAATAGGCCGCGAGTGCGGCAATTTCCTCGTCGCCGAGGCGGCGGCTGACCGTGTTCATGACCTGGTGTTCGCGGCTGCCGTTGCGATAGGCGACCAACCCGGCAATGAAGACCGAGGGTGCAAGGCCGCGGACCGTCGGGATATCCCCGCCGCCCTCGGCGCGATGACAGGCAGTGCATTCATTGGCGAGATACTCGCCGTAAGGGACATCGGCCTCGATCTCGAGGATCGCGGCCACTTCGGGGTCTACGGCTCCGGTATCCGGCTCGGCCACGACATCCTCGGCCGCGCCGCCCGCCTCGAGCATGTAGGCGATCAGGTGCTGGCGGTCCTCATCCGAACGGATGCCGCGGAACACCATCCGCGTGCCGGGAAAATAGTCGCGCGGACCGGCAAGGAAGCGGTCGAGCGCATCGGCGTCCCAGACCAGCCCGTCGACACCGGCCTCGACCAGGTCGTCCGAAAACTCGTAGCCCGCCACCGCGCCGATGGCGCGCCCGACAAGGCCGTTCAGGTGGGGGCCGACGCGGTGGACGGCCCCCTCCCCGATCATGTGGCACGCGGCGCAAGGGCGAAACAGCCGCTCGCCCTGCGCCGCGTCGCCTTCGGCGTTCGACGGGGAGGACGCCGCCGCCAAAACCGCGAGGGCCAGCGCGCCGGTCGTTGCGCGCAGGGCCGTCATTCGTAGTCGCCCCCCTCGGCCCGGATATAGGCGATCAGGGCGGCGGCATCCTCTTCCGAGCGCAGGCCGCGGAAGGCCATGCGGTTGCCGGGAATGAAGCCGCGCGGGTCCATCAGGTAGGCGGTCAGCGTCTCGTCATCCCAGACCATTCCGGCGGCATTCGCCTCGGCGAAGGCGGGCGAGTAGCGGAAGCCGTCATGAACGCCCACGGGCGCGCCGTAGGTGTTGTTCAGCATGGGGCCCACGCGGTTGGTGGCCCCCTCGCCGATCTGGTGGCACGAGGCACATTGACGGAACAGCCCCTCACCCTCGGCGACGAGCGCCGGGTCGGGACCTGCCGGGGCCTCGGCCTCGGCCACCTCGACGACCTCTTCCTCGGCGGCGGCCGGTGTCACCTCGGCCGCAGGCTCGGCGGCGGCCTCTTCCTCGCCCTCGGGGGTCACGTTCAGCACCATGGCGCGGGCCGTGATCTCGACGCTGTCGGCACAATTCTCCATGCAGGGCTCACCGGTGAAGAGCGTGTATTCCGTCTCGGCCCGGTCATCCATGAAGAAGGCGTCCTCGTTCGGCATCGCCACCTCGAGGAAGTTCTCGTTCGACAGTTCGAAATCGTCCTCGACCATGTTGTTGAGATACATGAGGTAGGCGACCAGCGCGTAGACCTCGTCATTCTCGAGCGACTGCGCGGCGCCGTAGGGCATCGCGCGATGCACGTAATCCCACACGGTCGAGAGATACGGCCAGTACGAGCCGACGGTCTTGACCGGGTCCTCGCCGTCGAGCGTGCCGAAGCCGCCCGACAGCACCGGCCAGCGGCCGACGGCCTCGCCAAAATCGCCGTGACAGGCCGAGCAGAGGTCGATCCACAACTCTTCGCCCGTCCAGACATCGCCGGACCCGACCGGCAGGCCCTGCCCGTCGGGGCGAATGTCGATATCCCAGGCCGCGATTTCCTCGGGAAGCGCGGTGCGTCCAAGGCCGTAGCCGCCTTCCTGCGAGGGTGCGGGGTTCTCCTGCGCCAGCGCGAAGCTTGCGGTGGCGGCAACCAGAGCGGTGGAGAGTGTGAGCGTTTTCATGAGCTTAACCGACTTCAACATTTTCCGCCTCGCCTGCTTCGTTGATGGCCCAGGTCTGGATGCCATTGTTGTGGTAGATCGAGTTCTCGCCGCGGACCTCGCGCAGCTGGTCCTTGGTGGGCTGCACGTAGCCGGTCGAGTCATGCGCCCGGCTTTGCAGCAGGAGTGGGCTGCCGTCCCAGTTGAACTCGAAGTAGAAGCGGTGCATCGACTTATCGAAGCTCGGGCCCGACATGCGCGCGCGGTGCCAGTTCATGCCGCCGTCGAGGGTGACGTCGACGCGCGGAATGGTGCCCCTGCCCGACCAGGCAACGCCGGTGATGACGGTCGGTCCCGGCCCATGCGTGATAGGGGCCTGCGGGCTGGGGTTCGTGATCACCGACTTGGCGTCCATTTCCCAGGTGAAGCGGCGGGCCTCGCCGTGCTCCAGAAGGTCGGTGTATTTCGACGTCTCTTCGCGGTGGTGCCAGGGCTGGTCGCCGACCTCGATCCGGCGCAGCCACTTGACCCACATGTTGCCTTCCCAGCCGGGCACGA
>CAZVQL010000200.1:0-5192 GCA_964629305.1 uncultured Roseicyclus sp. | reverse complement strand
GGCGACGAGGGCCGCGACCTGTTGCAGGGCGGTGACGGCAACGACACGCTTGCCGGTGGCCTCGGGGCCGACACGATTGAGGGCGGTCGGGGCGCCGACCTGATCACCGGCGGCGCGGGTGATTCGATCGTTGGTGGATTGGACAGCGACACGATCGTCATCGACCAGGCCGAGCTTGGCAGCGGCGGCGACAACATCGGCCCGATCTTCGTGGACGGCTCGACCGAGGGCGACGACCGCGACACGCTGGACCTGACGGGCTACGAGCAGTTCCGCAACCTGGTGGAGACGCCGGACGCGGATGGCGACTCGACCTCGGGTTCGGTCGAGGTGCTGAACGCCGACGGCGAGTGGGTTCCGATCACCTTCGCGGAGATCGAGACGCTGCTTCTGCCGGCGAAGGCGCCCGATGGCGTGGTAGATGGTGAAGAGTTCGGCGAGCTCATGGGCCCCGGCTACAACGATGCCAATGCGCCCACCGACGGTGGCGGCGACATCATCGACGGCCCGGACGGCCTCGATGACGTGATCGAGGGCAATGGCGGCAACGACACCATCAATGCCGGCCTCGGTGACGACACCGTCGACGGCGGCACCGGCAACGACACCGTCAACGGCAACCAGGGTGACGACATCGTCGATGGCGGCGAGGGCGACGACCTTGTCACCGGTGGCCTCGGGGACGACACCGTCCTCGGCGGCGCGGGCAATGACGAGCTGCGCGGCAACGAGGGCGATGACAGCATCGACGGCGGCGACGGCAACGACTCGATGGGCGGCGCCGAAGGCGACGACACCGTGCTCGGCGGTGCCGGTCAGGACACGCTCTCGGGCGGGTCTGGCGATGACGTGCTGGACGGCGGTGCCGATGACGACACGATCAACGGCAACTCCGGCAACGATGAGATCACCGATCTGGACGGTGACAACCTCGTCACCTCGGGCATCGACGGTCTGCCCGACCGCGGCTTCCCCTTCGTGGGCAATGCCGATCCGAACCCGAGTGACGACCTCGACACCGTCACCACCGGTGATGGCGACGACACGATCAGCACCGGTGACGACGATGACGTGATCAATGCCGGCAACGGCGACAACGTGATCGACGCGGGCTTCGACGACGACAGCATCACCTCGGGTGATGGTGCGGATGAGATCACCTCAGGCGAAGGTTCGGACACGATCAACTCCGGCGGCGGCGACGACACGATCTTCGGCGGCCTCGGCCCGGTGCTGGGCAGCTCGGCCAACCTGATCGACGACAACGTCAACCCGGCCAACGACGATCCGATCCTCGACAACGGCGATGACCTGATCGACGCCGGCGCGGGCAACGACCTGGTCTTCGGCGAGGATGACAACGACACGATCCTCGGCGGCGCTGGCAACGACACGCTCGACGGCGGCATCGACGATGACGTCATCGAGGGCGGCGCCGGCAACGACGAGATCATCGGCGGCCAGGGGGCAGACAGCCTGTCCGGTGGCACCGGCAACGACACGTTCACCGTCGGTCTCTTCGATGATCCGATCTTCGGCGACACCTATGTCGAGGGCGCGGGCGACACGATCGTCGGCGGCGAAGACCCGGGCGATGGCGATGTCGACGTGCTCGACCTCTCCGGGGCCGGTCCGCTCAAGATCGTCTTCGACGATGCGGTGGATCCGACCGGCACTCCGGGCGAGTCGGGGACGGTGACCTTCTTCACCGACGACACGCAGACGACCGTCGCGGGCACGCTGACTTTCTCCGAAATCGAGAATGTCATCCCCTGCTTCACCCCCGGTTCGCTGATCGCGACGCCAAAGGGCGAGGTCCCGGTCGAAAGTCTGCGTGAAGGCGACAAGGTCATCACCCGCGACAACGGCATCCAGGAGATCCGTTGGGTCGGCAACCGCACGCTCAACCGCGAGGAGCTGGCCAAGGCGCCGAACCTCAAGCCGATCCTGATCAAGGCGGGCTCGCTAGGCTACGGTCTGCCGGAGCGCGACATGCTCGTCTCGCCGCAGCACCGGGTGCTGATCGCCGGCGACCGGACCCAGCTCTACTTCGACGAGAGCGAGGTCCTGGTGGCGGCCAAGCACCTCGTGAACCACGGCTCGATCCAGATGGTGGACACGCTGCGGACGACCTACATCCACTTCATGTTCGACCGGCACGAGGTTGTGCTGTCCGACGGCGCCTGGACCGAAAGCTTCCAGCCCGGCGACCAGACGCTCGGCTCCATGGGGCAAGACGTCCGCGACGAGATCGTGGCGCTCTTCCCCGAGCTGGCGACGCAGGAAGGGATCACCGACTACACCGCCGCGCGGCGCTCTCTCAAGGCGCACGAGGCGAAACTGCTGCAGCTCTGAGCTACGCGGCCCCGCGAGGGCCGGGGCAAGCGGCACAGACACGGGAAAGGGCGGTCCGACAGGGCCGCCCTTTTTCCTATCGCGATCGGCCCGCGCGCCAGGCCGCCCAAGCCTTGGGCGTATCGAGGTCGACCGCAGCGCGGTCATCCTTCAACGGAAGAAGCGTGACGCGCGCGCCATGCCGCTTCAGCACGCCGCGCGCGCCTTCATCACCGGAAAGCCGGGCGAGGTCGGGCAGCAGGTCAGCGGGAAACAGCACCGGATGCCCCGGTCTTCCGTCAGCCGTCGCCGCCCGCAGGATCGCGTCCGGTGCCTGGGGGTGGAGTGACACCATCAGGTAGATATCACCCGCCGTGATCTCGGGCATGTCGGCCAGCACGATCAGGACGGGCCCTCTCAGCCCCGCAACCCCGGCCCGGATCGAGGCCGCCATGCCATCGCTGCCCTCGGCCTCGACCGTCTCGACCTCCAGCCCATCCAGAACGCTGCGCCGCGCGTCCTGATCCGGGCCCAGCACGACGCGCACCGGCACGCCGGATTTCACCGCGCGCCGCGCCATCAGCCGCAGAAGCGGCTCGCCCTCCACCTCCTCCAGCATCTTGTCGCGCCCCTGCATGCGGCGCGAGGCCCCCGCCGCCAGCACCAGGATCGTGGGCTCCGCCATGACCGTCTCCCTGCTTCATCTTGGCAAATACAACTCCGGGGGAGTCGCGAATGCGACGGGGGCAGAGCCCCCCCTGTCACCCCGCTTGCCTATCAAGCGCAGCGTCGCCTGTCAGCGCCGACCGCACCCGGGCACCGGGTGCCGGGCCCAACCAGCGACCGATGCCGAAGGCATCCGTGTCGCGGGCGGGAGCGCACGGTCAGGCACGCATCCGCGGATCGTCCCAGAGCGGTGCCAGGATCACGCGGGCGGGGCGCATCTGGCCCAGGATCTCGATTTCCACCTCCAAACCGTCCGCGATCCGGTCTGCGGGCAGGAACCCCATGGCAACCGACTGCCCGGTCCAGTGCGAATAGCCGCCCGAGGTGCAGAAGCCCTGAACCGTGCCATCCAGCCAGATCGGCTCGTAGGCCACGACATCGGCATCCTCGGCCTCCACGACCAAGGTGACGAGCCGTCGCTCCGGCGGGGTCACGCGCTCTGCCTCGACCGCAGCACGGCCGATGAAATCCGTGCTCTTCTTCCAGGCGATGAACCGGTCGAGGCCAGTCTCAGCGGGCGTGTAATCCGGCGAGAACTCCCGCATCCAGGACCCGAAGCCACGGTCGAGGCGCAGGGACATCATCGCGCGCATCCCGAAGGGCTTGATCCCGAAGGCCTGCCCCTTGTCCCAAAGCGCCTGCCAGAGCGCACGTTGCTCCATCGCGTCGACATAGATCTCGTAGCCCAGATCGCCGGTGTAGCTGACACGCTGCACGATGGCGTCGGCAAGACCGATGGTCAGGCGGCGCACATCCATGAAGCGCATGTCGCCCACGTCCTGACGGGCGACGGCGGCCAGCAGGTCGCGCGCCTTCGGCCCCGCGATCTGGAAGCCGGTGCGCGTGTCCGAGATGTTCTGAACATGAACATCACCCTCCAACCATCTGTCAAACCAGCGCAAATGGTAATCCTGTGCGCCGTAGCTTCCGGTCAGCTGGAACTCGGTCTCCGACAGGCAGGAGACGGTGAAATCCCCGATGATCTTGCCTTTCTCCGACAACATCGGCGTCAGCGACAGCCGCCCCGGCGCGGGGATGCGGCCCGCCATGATCCGGTCGAGCCAGCCCCGCGCATCGCGGCCCGTCACACGGTACTTGCCGAAGTTCTGCACCTCGTTGATGCCCACGCCCTCGCGCACGGCGCGGACCTCGCGCGCGGTCGCCTCGAAGGCATTGGAGCGCCGGAAAGAGGGCGTTTCATACCGGGCTTCACCCGGCCCGGCGAAGTAGTTCACCACCTCCAGCCCGTATTGCTGTCCCCAGACCGCGCCCATGGCGTCGAAGGTGTCGTACATCGGCGTCGTGCGGTGGGGCCGGGCGGCCGGCAGTTCCTCGTTCGGGTAGACCACGGAGAACCGCGTCTGGTAGTTTTCGATCACCTTCGGCAACGTGTAGCCTGGCCCGATCCAGCGCCCGAACCGGGCGACATCCATCGCCATCACGTCGCGCTCGGGCTCGCCCTCGACCATCCATTGCGCAAGCGACAGGCCAACACCGCCGCCCTGCGAAAAGCCCGCCATGACCCCGCAAGCCGACCAGTAATTGCGCAGGCCCGGCACGGGTCCCACCAGCGGGTTGCCGTCGGGGGCAAAGGTGAAGGGGCCGTGGATCACCGATTTGACGCCCGCACGCTCCAGCACCGGAAAGCGGCGATAGGCAAATTCGATGCTGGCCTCGATCTTGTCGAAATCATCGGGCAGCAATTCATGCCCGAAGCCCCAGGGCGTGCCATCCACGGCCCAGGGGCGACAGGTCTGCTCGTAGAACCCGATGCACAGCCCGCGCCCCTCCTGCCTGAGGTAGCTTTCGCCAGACGGGTCCATCACGTGCGGATGCTCGCCGCCCGCGTCGATCATGGCCGCGATCTCGGGCACTTCCTCGGTCACGAGGTACTGGTGTTCCATCGGATGAAGCGGCAGGTAACAGCCCGCCATCGCCGCCACCTCGCGCGCCCAGAGGCCTGCGGCGTTCACCACGTGCTCGGCATGGATGGTGCCCTTGTCGGTCACCACGTCCCATGTTCCGTCGGGGCGGGGATTGGTCTCGAGCACCTTGGTGTGCAGCACGATCTCGGCCCCGCCCATTTTGGCCGCCCGCGCATAGGCATGGGTCGTCCCCGAGGGGTCGAGATG
>CAZVQL010000199.1:0-5198 GCA_964629305.1 uncultured Roseicyclus sp. | reverse complement strand
CCCCTTCTACCGCATCGTGGCCGCCGACAGCCGCATGCCCCGCGACGGCCGCTTCGCCGAGAAGCTCGGCACCTACAACCCGCTCCTGCCCAAGGACAGCGAAGACCGCATCAAGATGGACGTCGAGCGCATCAAGCACTGGCTCGACCAGGGCGCCCAGCCCACCGACCGTGTGAGCCGCTTCCTCGAGGCCGCGGGCGTTCTGGAGAAGAAAGAGCGCTCCAACCCCAAGAAGGCCGAGCCGGGCAAGAAAGCCCAGGAACGCGCCGAGGAGAAAGCCGCCAAAGCCGCTGCCGCCGCTGAAGCAGCCGCTGCCCCGGCCGCCGAGGAACCCGTTGAAGACGCTGCGGAAACCGCGGCGGAAGCCACCGAGTAATCGGCCCGGTGATGCGTCCCGCATCCTCTGTCAAACGCGGGCCCGGTCATGACTGACCGGGTCTGCGTCGGCGCCATCTCGGGCGCTTTCGGCGTCCGCGGCGAGGTGCGGCTGAAAAGCTTCTGCGCCGAACCCGCGGACATCGCCGCCTACGGCCCTCTCTCGACCGAGGACGGCGCGCGCAGCTTCGAGATCACCCTCACCCGGCCTGTGAAATCCGGCTTCGCTGCCCGCCTCTCCGGCGTCCCCACCAAGGAAGCCGCCGACGCGCTCCGCGGCACGCGCCTCTACGCCCCGCGCGACGCGCTCCCCTCGCTCCCCGATGACGAGTTCTACCACGCCGACCTGATCGGCCTCACGGCGCTGGACACCGGCGGTGTGACCCTCGGCAAGGTCGCCGCCGTCCTCAATCACGGCGCAGGCGACCTTTTGGAATTGCGCGGCCCGGGCCTCAAGGGCTCCGTCCTTGTACCCTTCACCCGCGCCGCCGTCCCCACGGTCGACCTCTCGGCAGGCCGCGTCATCATTGACCCGCCCGAGGGCCTCCTCGACTGACCGGTCCCTTCATCTTGGCAGGTACACTCCGGGGGAATCCCGAAGGGATGGGGGCAGAGCCCTCCGCGCCGGAGGCGCCAAAAAAGACCCGCGGAGCGAAGCGACCTGAAAGGAACGCGGCCCAAGCTGCTCCTTTGGGTCAGGGGCGCAACCGCCAGCCCGTGCGGAAGATCCAGCCGATCGTCAGGATGCAGCCCAGGAGAAACCCGCAGATCGCCAGGATCGACCAGCCCAGCGCGACGTCCGCCATCCCGAAGAAGGACCAGCGGAAGCCTGACACCAGGTAGACCACCGGGTTGAACAGGCTCACGGTCTGCCAGCCTTCGGGCAGCATCGAGATCGAATAGAAGGCCCCGCCGAGAAACACGAGCGGCGTCACCGCCAGCAGCGGAACGAGCTGCAATTGCTCGAAATTCTGCGCCCAGATGCCGATGATGAAGCCGAAGAGACTGAAGGACAGGCAGGTCAGCACGAGGAAGGTGATCATCCAGAGCGGGTGCTGGATCTGCAGATCGACGAAGAAGAACGCGGTCCCCAGGATGATCAGCCCGATCGCCAGCGCCTTGGTCGCGGCGGCCAGCACGTAGCCCGCCGTGATCTCGAGAAACGAGGCGGGCGCCGACAGCAATTCGTAGATCGTGCCGATGAACTTCGGGAAATAGATGCCGAACGAGGCGTTCGAGATCGACTGCGTCAGCACCGTCAGCATGATCAGCCCCGGCACGATGAACGCGCCATAGCTCACCCCCTCCACCTCATCGATCCGGCTGCCGATCGCGGTGCCGAAAACGATGAAGTAGAGCGAGGTGGACAGCACGGGCGATATCACCGACTGCGCCAGCGTGCGAAAGGTGCGCGCCATCTCGAAACGGTAGATCGCGATCGTGGCTTGCAGGTTCATGCGCTTTCCTTTTCCGACACCAGTCCCACGAAAATATCCTCAAGCGAGCTTTGCCGCGTTTCCACGTCGGCCACCGTGATCCCGGCCTGCGCCACCGCCGACAAAAGCCGCACGATCCCCGTGCGGCTCGCCCGCGTGTCATAGCTGTAGACAAGCCGCGAGCCGTCCTGCTCCAGCGTCAGGCCAAACTCCTCCAGCGCCGCGGGAACCCGGCCGATGGGTTCCTTCAACTCGATCCGCATCTCCTTGCGGCCCATGCGCCGGATCAGCGCGTCCTTGTCCTCGACCAGCAGGATGCGGCCGCCGTTGATGACCGCGATGCGGTCGGCCATCGCCTCGGCCTCTTCGATGTAATGGGTCGTCAGGATGATGGTGACGCCATCCTCCTTCAGCTGCCGCACCACCTCCCACATATCGCGGCGCAGCTCGACGTCGACGCCCGAAGTGGGCTCGTCGAGGAACAGCACACGCGGCTCGTGGCTGAGCGCCTTGGCGATGAGCACACGCCGCTTCATGCCGCCCGAAAGCGAGCGGATCGGCTGGTCTCGCTTGTCCCAGAGCGAGAGCTGCCGGAGGATTTTCTCGAGAAACGCGTCGTCGCGCGGCTTGCCGAAGAGCCCGCGGGAAAAGCGGACGGTGTTGATCACCTTCTCGAAGGGTTCGAGGTTGATCTCCTGCGGCACCAGCCCGATCAGCGCACGCGCCGCGCGGTAGGCGGTGACCGTGTCATGGCCGCCCACGCTCACCTTGCCGCCGGTCGGCTGCACCAGGCCGCAGATGGCGGAAATCAGCGTCGTCTTGCCTGCCCCGTTGGGCCCGAGCAGCGCAAGAATTTCGCCCGCCTTGATCTCGAGCGAGACAGCATCGAGGGCACGGAAACCTCCGCCATAGGTCTTTTCAAGGTGATCGACGGTCAGGATCGGTTGGGTCACGCATCCTCGCTGGACATGGGTTTTGATCTCCGAGACGCTCCACTTAAGCCCTTTCACGCCACCCGCAACATGCAACGATGCACAGTCCGGCCACAGGGGCCGCACGCCGCCCTTGCCTGACGGGTATCAGAGCAGCCCGTCGAGCGATCCACGCAATTCGCCCTGCAAGTTGCGGATATAATGGGCACCATCGGCGCTGGTGAATTCCCGTTCCAGAAAGCCGGGCAGCGCATCGAGCAGGCGGGGCCCGTCGCGCAGCTTGGCCGCGTCCGTGAAAACCCGCATCCCGGGCATCGCCGCGGGGTCCATGCGCCAATGCCGGGCGAGGTCTTCGCCCTGCGCCTCCGACATCTCGCGCCCGTGCCGCACGGACTGGCGCGCGGCAAGAAGATCGGCGTCGATGAATTTCAGGTGGATCAGGCCAAGCGCCGTGGTCACCGGCACGCGGCGTTGGCGCAAAGCATGCTGGCCGGGGCTGAAGACCCAAGGCTCCCCTTGCCAGATGGCGGGCTTGGTCGAGACGGCCTTGAGCATGCCCACGCTGCGCTGCGCACCGATCGCACGCAGTGGGTCGAACGGCCCCTCGCGCTCGATGTCATGGATCGGGGTGATCCCGATCGGGGCCGCGAAGGGATGCGGTATCTCGCGCAGAAGCTCTTCGAACGGGCGATCGCGATTTGGTCCGATGGGCGCGACGATCTCGTCGGCATCGGTCGTGATCACGGTGGCGTAGCGCTCGACCATGACGGTCGCGAGTGACGAGAGCGCGTTCGATTTGTACTGGTCCGAGAATGGCCCCTCGGGCAGGCGGATGACGTCGATATCCGCCCCGGGGACGCGCGCGCGGACCGTCTCGACCATGCCCGGGTCCGAGGCGTCGTCGAGGATGACGAACTTCGGCGCCTCCAGCAGGCGGCAGTAGTGCCAGGCCCAATGCGTCAGCACCTCGGTCTCGTTCCGGGCCATCGTCACAAGGCAGACGCCGCGCGTCGCGGGCGAGCGCGTACGCACCAGGCGCGGCCCCCCGGACAGGGTCAGCGCGGAGGCAGCGGCATCTGCGACACCGGAACCGGCCTGGCCGCCACGCAATGCATTGAGAAAGCGACGCATCATGCGGCTGTCTTATGACGGCTGCCCTCCCTTGGCCAGCATCCGCAGGGGCGATGATCGACCGGTGCCCCTTGCCGAAACGGTACGGCGTGAGTATCGCAGCGCCATGTCCGACACGCCGTCCAGATCCCATGGCCGCCTCGCGGTCTCGGCCAGCGCCACACCGCGGGAGCTGATGACCGACCGACCGCGCCTGAAGGGCGCGTGGTGCGCCAAGGTCATCACGCTCTTTCCCGGCGTATTTCCGGGCGTGCTCGACGCCTCGCTGACCGGCAAGGCGTTGCAGCAGGGGCTTTGGGCGCTCGAAACGATCGACCTCAGAACCTTCGGCACCGGCAAGCACCGGCAGGTGGACGACACGCCGGCGGGCGGGGGCGCGGGTCTGGTGATGAAGCCCGACGTGGTGGGCCGCGCGCTGGGGATGGCATCGGTCGGCATACCGAATGATCCCGCGCGATGGCCGCGCGTCTACCTGTCACCGCGCGGCAAGCCCTTCACGCAGGCAGATGCGCGGCGCTTCGCGGCGGCCGAGGGTATGACGCTTCTGTGCGGGCGGTTCGAGGGCGTGGACGAGCGCGTGATCGAAGAGTTCGCGCTGGAAGAAATATCGATCGGTGATTTCGTCCTGACGGGCGGCGAGATCGCGGCCCAAGCTCTGATCGACGCGACCGTCCGGCTGATCCCCGGCGTGCTGGGCAACGCGGCCTCGACCGAGGAAGAGAGCTTTGCCGACGGGTTGCTGGAGCATCCGCAATACACCCAGCCGAGGGAGTGGAAGGGGCGCGAGATCCCGCCCGTTCTTCTGTCAGGCAACCACGGGGAAATCGCGAAATGGCGCCGCACCGAAGCCGAGCGCCTGACGCGCGAGCGGCGCCCGGATCTCTGGGCCGCCCATACCGCGAAGAAGGACGGTTGAGCCACGTGGAATCGGCTTGATCCGGCAGACAACCCGGCCTATACGCTGCCCACGCCCGCGGGAGGCAACTCCGGCGGGATTTCCGTTTGTTCCGCATTCTTCTGCGCAACGCCGAAAACGGAAGCCAGACGACAAGAAACGGTCAGACGACCTCTGACGGGCGCCCCGCGGATGCGGGCCAAGGCGGACCCGGGCGAAGATCAGAGCTCTCGGCGCAAGGCCATGACACCTCCGCGGGTAAACCGTGGGCAAAGATAGGAGCGCATCAGATGGACCTGATCGCACAGATCGAGGCGGAACAGATCGCCTCGCTCGGGAAGAGCATTCCCGACTTCAAGGCCGGCGACACGATCCGCGTCGGCTTCAAGGTGACCGAGGGCACCCGCACCCGCGTGCAGAACTACGAAG
>CAZVQL010000198.1:0-5437 GCA_964629305.1 uncultured Roseicyclus sp. | reverse complement strand
CCGATCATCCGCCGGACCGAGGCCGCCAGCGCCGCCTTGTCGTAGGTCAGCCGCAGGTCGCGCGGCATCGAGCCGTCGGGGTGCTGGTTGCCCGCGACCTTGGTCACGATCCTGAGGTGCCAGGGCAGTTTGCCCGCCTCGAAATTCTCGATCAGGTCGGTCAGGATCAGCGTGCGGCTGGGCTTGTGAAAGAACACCGCCTCACGGTGCAGGCGCGAGCCCGCGACGATCATCTGTTCCATCTCCGCGGTCCAGTCGTCGGGTGCCGCGTCACCCAACAGGTGATCCGCGCGCAGCCTCACCCCCTGCCCCTCCGCCCGCGCCTCGACACCGGGGGCGACCCAGGTCGCGGCACCGGGCAGCGCATCGGCCCAGTCTTGCAGATGGGCGTAGTGGATCCAGTTCGGCGCGACGAGGTGGCGGATCGGGCCAAGCTCCTGCAATTCCTGCAAAAGATCGCCCGAAAAGGCGATCGGCGAATGCAGCCAGAGATCGCCCGAAGCAAGCCGAACCACCGTCATCCGGGTCGGGAACGGCATCCGGTAAAAGTCGATCTCGGGCCCGTCGACGATCCAGACCTCGCGCGCGACGGGCTTCAGCGTGAAGAGCGGCGGATATGTCCCACCCGCCGCCATCGCGTCACGCGGCCAGTTCGCCCGCCAGCCCCTGCGCGATCAGGGCCCGGCTTTCCTCGATGCCGTAAAGCGCGATGAACCCGCCGAAGCGCGGGCCCTGGCTGGCACCCAAGAGCACCTCGTAAAGGCCCGAGAACCAGCTGCGCAGCGGGTCGAACCCATGCGTCTTGCCGATGGCGAAGACGATCGACTGCAGGAACTCGTCGTCGTGCCAGTTGACCGCGGGAAGATCGGCCTCGACCCCCTCCTGCGCGTTCTTCCGCGCAATGACGTCGAGCGCCTTTTCGGCATCGCCGAGGCACTCGGACAACTCGCGCATCGCCGCGGCCTCCTGCTCGGTCGGCAGGCGGAACTGGCGCGTGGGCTTCACGAAATCATTGTAGTAGCGGATCGCGAACCCGGCGGCCTGGTCCAGGTCGGGATTGCCCTCGGGCGAGGCATCAGGCGCGTAACGCTGGATGAAGCCCCAAAGCTTCTCCTTCTCCTCTGCGCCCGACACGCTGGCCAGGTTCAACAGCATCGCGAAGGGCACCACCATCGTGCTGTCCGGCACGTTGCCGTTGTGGATGTGGTAGACCGGGTTCGCCAGCTGCTGCTCGACCGTCTGGCCGGGATAGGCGCGCAGCTGCTGGTGGTATTCGTCCACTGCCTTCGGGATCACGTCGAAATAGAGCCGCTTGGCGGTCTTCGGCTTGCCGAACATGAAGTAGCTCAGCGACTCGGTCGAGGCATAGCTCAGCCACTCGTCGATCGAGATGCCGTTGCCCGACGACTTGGAGATTTTCTGCCCGTTCTCGTCGAGGAACAGCTCGTAGGTGAAATGATGCGGCGCGGGCTGGCCGAGGATCTCGCAGATCGCGTCATAGATCGGCGTGTTCGTGCTGTGATCCTTGCCGTACATCTCGAAATCGACGCCCAGCGCGGCCCAGCGCGCACCGAAATCGGGCTTCCACTGAAGCTTCACGTTGCCGCCCGTGACCGGCAGCGTCCACTCGCGCCCGTCCTCATCGTCGAAGGTGATCGTGTGATCTTTCGCGTTCACCTCCTTCATCGGCACGTACAGAACGCGCCCCGTCTCTGGGTGGATCGGAAGGAAGATCGAATAGGTCTGCTGCCGCTCCTCGCGGAGCGATTTCAGCATCACCTTCATGATCGCGTCATAGCGTTCACAGGCGCGCTTCAGCACCTCGTCGAACTGGCCCGAGCGGTAGAACTCGGTCGCGGAATAGAACTCGTACTCGAACCCGAAGGTGTCGAGGAACCGCCGCAGCATCGCGTTGTTGTGGTCGCCGAAGCTGTCATGCGTGCCGAACGGGTCGGGCACGCTGGTCAGCGGCTTTTGCAGGTGCTCGCGCAGCGCGTCCTGGTTCGGCACGTTGCCCGGCACCTTGCGCATCCCGTCGAGGTCGTCGGAGAAGCAGATCAGCCGCGTCGGGATGTCCGAGATCACCTCGAACGCGCGGCGGATCATCGTCGTGCGCAGAACTTCGCCGAAGGTCCCGATATGCGGCAGCCCCGAGGGGCCATAGCCCGTCTCGAACAGGACATACCCCTTCTCCGGCGGCGCTTTCTCGTAGCGTTTCAACACCGCGCGCGCCTCTTCGAAAGGCCAGGCCTTGGAGGTCATCGCGGCATCGCGGAGGGTGGTCATCGCTGTCATGTCCCGTCTCGTGCCGGGCCCGATTGCCCGCGCGCCCTCGCCCTATTGTGCGGGCGCGGCAAGGTCAATAAATACCCCGCAACCGCAGGAGGCACCCCATGTCCGAGATCAGCGCCCAAGATGCCCTTGTCGCCGTCATGGTGGCCGTTTCCGTCTCGGACGAGGCGATCCGCACCGCCGAACTGGTGAAGATCGAGCAGATCGTGAATCACCTGCCCGTCTTCGCAGAATACGACGCCGACCGGATGCGGCAGGTCGCCAACACCGTCTTCGACCTTTTCGAAGAGGAAGACGGTCTCGATGCCCTTTTCGGCCTCGTGACCGAAGCGCTGCCCGAGAAGCTCTACGAGACGGCCTATGCCATCAGCTGCGACGTGGCCGCAGCCGACGGCATGCTGGCCCAGCCCGAGCTGCGCTTCCTCGAGGAATTGCGCCACACGCTCAACATCGACCGGCTGCACGCCGCGGCCATCGAACGTGGCGCGCGCGCCCGGCACATGACGCTCTGACGGCTCAGGCGGCCTGACCGTCCGCCTCTTCCTCGGCGCGCTCGGCTTCGGCTTTCTCGGCGGCCCAGACGCCCGCCGCCTCCACCGCGACGACCGAGGATGTCGGCAAGACGCCGAGGTAGCTGTCGGTTTCCTCGCTGGGCGCCGCGATCGGGCGCTGCGTCATGCGGTAAAGCGCGTAAACCGCCATCGCCGCAAAGGTCGCCCCCAGCACCAGCCAGAAGGCATAGGGCCCGGCCACTTCCATCGCCCAGCCGGTCGCCAGTGGCCCCAGGATCGCACCCAGCCCGAAGGTAAAGACCAGCCCGCCCGAAGCTGCGGCCATATCCTCGGCCGGCAGGAAGTCGTTGGTGTAGGCCAGAAGCAGCGCATAAAGCGGCGTGGTCATGCCCCCCGCCAGCAGCGCCGAGGCCATCAGCGGCCAGAGGCCCAGCCCCTCGAGCCAAGGCACACCGCTGCCCGCCAGCCAGCCAAGGCTACAGGCCACCGCCCCCATGACAGCTGTCCCAAGGATCACCTGCCGCCGGTCCAGCCGGTCCGAAAGCCAGCCGATCGGGGCCTGGAACACCAGCGCACCCGCGAACAGCATCGCCACGAAAAGCGCGATTTCCGAGGCCGACAACGCGATCTCGCTGCCAAAGACCGCGCCCATGCCCGATTGCGTCGCATAGACCCCGCCCAGCAGGAAGATACCCACCGTCCCCAGTGGCGAGCTGCGGAAGAGCGCCACCAGCGACATCGGGCGCGCGACCTCGACCGCGGGGGCGGGTGTCACCGACAAAAGGATCGGCGCAAACGAGATCGACACGAGGATCGACGCCCCGATGAACAGCGCCGAGTTGGCCGCATCGCCCAGCGTCAACAGCCACTGCGCCCCGATGATGCCCAGTGTCTGCGCTATCATGTAGGCCGACAGCACCTTGCCGCGCGTCTCGTTGGTCGAGGCGTTGTTGAGCCAGCTCTCGGCGACCACGTAGATGCCCGACATGCAGAAGCCGATCAGCACCCGCAGGATCGTCCAGGCCCAGGGTTCGGACAGAAGCGTGAAGGCGACCAGCCCCGCCGACATGAAGCTGCCCAGCGCCGCGAAGACGCGCACATGGCCGACCCGCTGGATCAGCGTGGGCGTCAGCCGCGCGCCTGACAGGAAGCCCAGGAAATAGCCCGAGGTGACGACGGCAAGCTCCGCGGCCGAGAACCCCTCGATCCCGCCGCGCAGGCCGATGAGCGTGAAATGCATGCCGTTGCCCAGCATGATCAGGATGATCCCGAGCATCAGGGCCCAGACACCCGACAGGACGTTCAGCATGGGGCACCCCCTTTTTCGCGCGATGCGACCGCGATTCCCAAGGCTTCGCATTCGCTGCGGTGCAGCGCCGTCGCCGCAACGCCGCATCATCGGCGATTTGCGACCCCCCGCCCCCCGGTGCAGCGCGGCGCGGGGCTATGCACAGGACCCGTTAAGGGCTAGGTTTGCGCATTGCGTTGTCACTCATTTCAAACCGGAGGTGCCGATGTCGCCCGTTGTGCAGGCGTTTGCCATGATCGTCGCCGTGCTCGGCACGGGCACCGCAACCGTTTCGGTGATGAAACCCGACATGCCCGACCTCGCGGTTCCCGCGGCCGACTGGCAGCCGGGCCATGCGCTCGACGGCATGGATTTCGCGATCTCCGCCACGATCGACCAGAACGGCGCCGAGGAAACCGACGTCCTTCGCTTCGTCGATGGCCAGTTCCAATCCGTCGATTGCGAACGCTACTGCGAGTTCGGCTGGACCGACTACCAGACATGGACCGAGGGCGAGGTTGTCCATTTCACCGTCACCACGCGCTGCTCCACCGCGCCCCACACGGTCGTCTGGCACGGCCAGGTGGCCGGTGACGAGATCACGGTCGACATGAGTTGGACGACGCGCCGCTGGTACTGGACCCACCAGATCACCGGCAGCGGAACCGGCACGCTGACCGAGACGCCCGTCACAGCGGCCTCCGGGTGACGGGCGCGCAATCGGGCGGAGCCGGCCTGACGCCCCTGGGTATCGCGCTCCGCGTTCTGCTGCTGGTCGCGGTGGCCGTCGCAGGGACATGGGCGGCGCATTGGGTGCGCGATGCGCTCGACATGACGATCATGCCCTCGGTCGAGATACAGGTTCATCGCGGCATCATGCTTGGGATGGTGGCCTATATCGTTCTCATGGCGATTCCCTTCGTGCCGGGCGCCGAGATCGGCCTTGCCCTGCTGACGGCCTTCGGCGCCTCCATCGCGCCGCTTGTCTACGCCGCAACGGTCGTGTCGATGATGCTGGCCTATGTCGTCGGGCGCCTGCTGCCCGGCCAGACACTCGTCCAACTGCTGACGCTCCTGCGGCTGCGCAAGGCCGCCGCCCTGATGGAGCGCGCCGTGGCCCTTCCCCCGGGCGACCGGCTGGCGCTCTTTCTCGAGGGCGCACCGCCCCGCACGGTCGGCCTTGCCCTGCGGCACCGCTATGTCGCGCTGGCGGTGATCGTGAACGTGCCCGGCAACTCGGTGATCGGCGGGGGTGGCGGTATCATGATGCTGGCCGGTCTCAGCGGCATCTTCGCACCGGCGCAGACCCTTCTGACCATCATCATCGCGGTCTCGCCAATTCCGC
>CAZVQL010000197.1:0-5447 GCA_964629305.1 uncultured Roseicyclus sp. | reverse complement strand
CCCGCAGCGTCAGCTGTTCCGGCTTGCCGCCGTTCAGCGCCAGCATGTTGCAGCCAAAGCTCGTCTGCATCTGCGTGAAGCGGAAAAGCTGGTTCAGCACCACTTCGGGCGTCGCGTCGCGCTTCAGCTCGATGACGACGCGCACACCGATGCGGTCGGATTCGTCCGCGACACCGGAGATGCCTTCCAGCTTCTTCTCGCGCACCAAGTCCGCGATGCGCTCGATCATCGAGGCCTTGTTCACCTGGTAGGGGATCTCGTCCACGATGATGGCGTAGCGATCCTTGCGGATCTCCTCGACGCGGGTCTTGGCGCGGATGATGACGCTGCCGCGCCCTTCGAGATAGGCCTTGCGCGCGCCCGAGCGGCCAAGGATCAGCGCGCCGGTCGGGAAATCGGGGGCGGGGATGTACTCGATCAACTCTTCCGAGCTCAGATCGGGTTGCTTGATGAGCGCCTGGCAGGCGTCGATCACCTCGCCCAGGTTGTGGGGCGGGATGTTGGTGGCCATGCCGACGGCGATGCCGCCCGCGCCATTGACCAGCATGTTGGGAAAGCGCGCGGGCAGGACGGTCGGTTCCTGCTGCTTGCCGTCATAGTTGTCCTGGAAGTCGACCGTGTCCTTGTCGATATCGGCCAACAGGTAGGCTGCGGGCGCGTCCATCCGCACTTCGGTGTAGCGCATGGCCGCGGGGTTGTCCCCGTCCATGGAGCCGAAGTTGCCCTGACCGTCCAGCAGCGGCAGCGACATGGAAAACGGCTGCGCCATCCGGACGAGCGCGTCGTAGATCGCGCTGTCACCATGCGGGTGATACTGGCCCATCACGTCGCCCACGGGGCGCGCGGATTTGCGATAGGGTTTCTCGTGCGTGTTCCCCGTCTCGTGCATCGCGAACAGGATGCGGCGGTGCACCGGTTTAAGACCGTCGCGCAGATCGGGGATCGCACGCGAGATGATGACGCTCATCGCGTAGTCGATGAACGAGGTCTTCATCTCGGCGGCGATATCGATCGAGGGCCCGTGGTAGGGCACCCGCTCGGGGCCGGATTCTGTATCGTTTTCAGGGGGTTCGGGCGTGTCGCTCACGTGCTGGGCCTGTCTGTCACGAATGCTCTATATCTTGTTGTGACGGAGTATACTTGGCCCGGATATAGGGTGCAATGGCCGAGGGCCGGTTCACTTGGCAGCCAGCGGATGTGACTGCCAACATATTCTTTTCGTTGATTTTTAATGAATCACCGGCACTCTGGACGCGTGGAAGAGGCAACATGAGAGGTGCCCCATGCGCGAAACCGAGACCGAGCTGCTCTTGAAGGGGTACGGGCTGACCACGGCTGAAATGATCTACCGCATGCCCGATTACCGCAGCGTTTTGAACACTTTCGTCTGGCAGGACTACGACCTTGCCCCGGATTACCCCAAGCTCTTCGAGTTCATCGAGTTCTGGCAGGATGCGATCGAGGGACCGCTGCATTCGGTCCGCTTCGTGCATCGCAAGATGATCTCGCCGGGGGAATGGCGCAACGTGACGGGTGAATTCACCTATCACTGAGCGGGGCGAGCACGCGCGGCGGCGATCCAGAGCCCCATGAGAACGAGGCAGGCGATACCGTTCCAGGACGCCATCGACAGGCCGAGCATCTCCCACGCGACCTCGTCGCACATGACGATGCCGCCGCCGATCTCGGGGTTCAGCAGGTCGTCCATCGACATCGCGCCGAGGTCCTCGGTTCCGCTCGTGCAGCTCAGGTTGACCGTCCACCAGCCGCGCTCGACCCCGGTGTGCAACAGCGCGATGCCGGCGTTGATGGCCATGGACAGCGCGCCGAGCGCGGCGATGGCGGCACGGGGCAGGGCCATGCCCAACGCTCCGATCACCACGGCCGCCGCATGCGGCCAACGCTGCCACAGGCACATCGCGCAGGGCGCGAGCCCGCCGAGATACTGGAATCCGAAGGCGGCCAGCAGCATCCCGGCAGAGCCGAGCGCGGCAAGCGCGATCAGGGTGGTGCGTGACATGCGGTCGTCTCCGGTTCCGGGCGCGGGCGTTCTGCACATACCTGCGCAGGACAGGCAAGCCTAGCCCGTACGGCAGCGCATCACAGGCCGAGCCATGCCCGGAGCAGGCTTGTGAGCGTTGCGCCCGCCACGATCAGCGTTGCAATCCATGCCGTGCCCAGGATCCCGCCGAGGATCACCAGAACCCCGTCGCGCTGCAGCAATCCCATGGATACGATCACGACGGCGATGCCCGGCACCGTGTTCGTGCCGGGCAGGGGCACGAGGATGGAGGCGCTGAACAGGACCAGCGCAATCCCCACGAGTTGGTCGAGCGGCGCGCGTGTCAGTGCGATCAGCCGCGGGCGGCTGACCGCCTCGATCCGCAGCAGCCATGGCTCGGCCCGCCGGGCAAGATTGGTGAGCCCCTCTTTCGTCACCGTGCGCGCGCCCAGCCGCGCGGGAAGCCACGGCAGGCGTCGACCAAGCATGATTTGCCCAGAGACGAACAGCAGTGGCAGGGCGACGATCTGCGGAATGCCGTAGAGGAAGGGGATGCAACAGGGCAGGGCGAGGACCAGCAGGAACAGGCCGAACGCGCGCTCTTTGAGTTGATCGAGGATCCAGGCGAGGGTCACGGCCTCGCCCTCGGCGTCGCTCGCAAGCTGTGTCAGGCGTTGGGACGTGGTCAAGGCCTCGGTGGATTGCACCGACATGCGCGTGTCTCCTCGTGCCGTCCGGGCCCGGTCGGGGTTCCGGAACATCGCCATCGCCTAGCAAATCGGGCGTTGGCCCACCAGACCGAGAAGGCCCTCAATCGCATCTTGATAGATTGACGACGCCTCCGGCGCGGCGTAGGCAAACGGTCGAGGCCCGTGTGGCGGAATTGGTAGACGCAGCGGATTCAAAATCCGCCGCCGCAAGGCTTGCCGGTTCGAGTCCGGCCACGGGTACCACCCCTCAACAGACCGGTTCAGAGGACCGGGAGCGATTCCCGCTCCGTGGCTCGATTCGGCACCTTGAGGCGTTCGCCCTTCAATTGAGCGTGTCGAGAATGCGGCGAAGCTTTGGCGGCTGGTACACACTGTTTCCGGATTCGGATCACCGCATCGTTGCCACATGGCGAACAATGGCGAGCGGATGACCTTTCGCGCGTTTGAGCGAACAGGCCCGCCATCACCCTTTGTGCAAAGCGATTTCTTCAATAGCTCCAGGAGAGTGCCAAAGATCACTGTCTTGCAATCAGGGACAATCGGCTACGGGCACGCTGACAAAAAGACGCAAATCTGGCAAGGCGCGCCGCATTCCTGACGTCTTTCACAAAATTTTCCCTTTCTGTGGTGGCAGAAATGTGGCTATCAGACGACAGCCCAACTGGGGGGCGATGTCTGTAGGTCATGGGGGCGACCGCACGAAACGCATCGGTAATGGTGCGGGAGATGTGTGATCGTCAGGTTGCGTGAGCGACCGACCGAGCGCTGTAACACCGGGGACGTCCCCGGTGACGGGGTCGCCTTTGGCGCAGCCCATCTCCCACCACCAAAATCGAGGCTAGTGCAGGTCGCTCCCGACTGCGTCATCGTCGGGTCTGGCTTGGAAAATGGTGTCTTCGGCTCCGCGGATCGCGGACGCCGCCAGTAGGAGGAAGTGATGATGGATACTGTGCGAGTTCATGAACCGCCTGGTGGCTTGGGTTCGTCCCTCTAGCAATCCCTATTTCGAAAACCGTGCCGATCCGGCAGCCAGCCTGACGCTGTGTCAGTCCTGCGCGATGAAATTCCGAGGCCATTCCTCGTCAAGACTTGGAGCACTACGATGACGCAGCAGATTATTTCGAGATCGACCCCTGCAATGGAACCGGGTGGCACCGGCACGATCTTTTTCGAGTTCAGGGATTCGGTTGATCCCACCAGCCTGACCCTGCAGTCGACCGATGGTGCGCCCGCCACGATCACGTTCTTCGCCGAAGACGACGTCACGGTTCTGGGGACCGTCACAGTCGATTTTTCAAGCGGTCTCTCGCAGGAGGTGAGCCTGATCAACCCGTCCACCGGTCGCCCGTTCGTCGATGTCGGCGAGATCCGGATCGAAACGCAGGGTGAACAGTTGACGGGCAAGGTCGACTTCACGTTCGCGGACAAAGGTTCCAGCGGGTTCGGATCGGGAGAGGCGACGGTCGTTGCGCCGGAGCTGGAACTCGATGGCATTGTCGAGGGGGACGCCACCGCCAACCTGATCGACATCAACTACACGGGGGATCCCGACGGCGACCGGATCGACGCGGGCGACGCCCTGCTGCCCAACCAGGCGCCTCAGGACGACATCGTGGATGCAGGTGCAGGCAATGACACGATCATTGCGGGCCTGGGCGAGGACATGGTTTTCGCGGGCTCGGGCAACGACTCGATCCAGGGCGGCAGCGGCAACGACATGCTCTTTGGCGATGCCGCCCTGTCCGGCGCGTCGCTCGGGCCGAACCTGATCGTCAACGGTTCTTTCGAGGATACGACCGGCTTGCACCCGACGAGCTACGGCTTCGTCGCCACCGACGGGGTGATCCCCGGCTGGACCGACACCAGCGGCAACGAGATCGACGTGCACAACGACGAGCGCGCCGGCCAGGTCGCGACCGATGGCCACAACTGGCTCGATCTCGAGGCCTCTCCAGGCAACAACCGCGTCGGCCAGAATGTCGCGGGCGTGGAGGAGGGCGTGGCCTACCGCCTGACCTTCGATGTGAGCGACAGCCAGTTCCTGACGTCTGCCGGTCCCGACGAGAACATCGTGAATGTCTTCTGGGGCGGCCAATTGGTTGCGACCATCGATCCCAGCAATGTCGGCGAATCCGATTTCGAGAGCATCAGGCTCGTTCTGATCGGCGGGGCGGGCGACGGATCCAACCGGCTCGAATTTCAGGGGCTCGGCCGCGAGGACAATTTCGGCGCGGCCATCGACAATGTCAGCCTCGTGCGGGTGTCCGATCTGATCGTCCCGAACGGCAGCGACACGATCGACGGCGGCGAAGGCGATGATCTGATCGTCGGGCAGGGCGGCAGCGATTCCCTTTTGGGGGGGGCGGGCAACGACAGCCTCGACGGCGGTACGGGCAATGACACCATCTTCGGTGGTGCCGGCAATGACACGGCTGTCGGTGGCACGGGCAATGACGAGATCTGGCTGGGCACCGGCGATGACGTTGGGTTCGGCGACCGCGGCGACGACTGGCTGCATGGCAACGAGGGCAATGACACGCTTTTCGGCGGTTCGGGCGACGACATGCTGTTCGGCGAGGGCGATGACGACGTCCTCGACGGCGAGGCCGACAACGACACGCTGACCGGCGGCGACGGCAACGACACGCTGCTCGGTGGCACCGGTTCCGACGTCCTGAGTGGCGACGAGGGCCGCGACCTGTTGCAGGGCGGTGACGGCAACGACACGCTTGCCG
>CAZVQL010000196.1:0-5605 GCA_964629305.1 uncultured Roseicyclus sp. | reverse complement strand
CGCAGGTGGAAATGGGTGAAGGTGTGGCGCACCTCCAGCCCCGGATCATGCCAGCGGGCGTCCAGCGGGGGCGCATCCTGCGGCGCGTCCTCGGCCCAGTCGGTGCCGGGCCAGCCGAGCATGCCGCCGAGCAGCCCCTTGTCGGGCCGGGTTTCCAGCAGCACGGCACCGTCTTCACGCCGGGCAAGATAGGCGATGCCGAGGCGGGTGGGCTTGGCCTTTTTCGGCGTCTTGCGTGGAAGGTCGGCAGCGATGCCAAGGGTGCGGGCCGCACAGAGCGACATGACCGGGCAGATGCCGCAGGCGGGCGACTTCGGCGTGCAGATGGTGGCGCCCAGGTCCATCACAGCCTGCGCATAGCAGCCGGGGCGGGTGTCGGGCGTCAGCCGCGCGGCCAGCGCGCGCAGTTCGGGCTTGGACGCGGGCAGCGGCGTTTCGACGGCAAAGAGGCGTGACAGGACGCGCTCCACGTTGCCGTCCATGACGGCGGCGGGCCGATCGAAGGCGATGGCGGCGATGGCCGCCGCCGTGTAGGGGCCGATGCCGGGAAGCTCGCGAAGCCCATCCTCGGTATCGGGGAAGATGCCGCCGTGATCGCTGGCCACCACGCGGGCGCATTTCAACAAGTTGCGCGCCCGCGCGTAGTACCCAAGGCCCGCCCATTCGGCCATGACATCGGCATCCTCGGCCTGCGCCAACGCCGTCACGGTCGGCCAACGTGCGGTGAAGCGGTGGAAATAGTCGCGCACGGCGGCCACGGTCGTCTGTTGGAGCATGATTTCCGACAGCCAGACGCGGTAGGGGTCGGGGCGTTCGCCCGCCGCCAGCGCCTCGGGGCCGGTACGCCACGGAAGCGCGCGCGCGTGTCGGTCGTACCACGGCAAAAGCATCGCCGCCGGTGCGTCGTCGGAAAAGCCGTGGGATAACCCGTCACGCAAGGTTTATCTGCCCCTTCGCCGCCTGTTATTGGTTAGCATCGCGTTACGGCATAGATTGCCCGTGAGCCGAGGAAAGCAACCCATGCCGCGCAAACCCAAACAGCAGAAGACCGAACCGCCCCGGCGCCGCATGCGCGGCTTCGAGACGGCCGCGGCCCTTCTGTCGCGCGAGTTGAAGGCACCCGCCGAGAAGCGCGGCTTCGGCGAGGCGAAGCTTCTGACCCATTGGTCCGAGATCGTGGGCGAAGACCTTGCCGCGATCGCGCGGCCGGTGAAGATCACCTACGGGCGCGGTTTCGGCGGCACGCTGGTGGTGCTGACCACCGGTGCGAATGCGCCGGTGCTCGAGATGCAGAAAGAGCGGATGATCGAGCGGGTGAACGCCACCTACGGCTACCGCGCGGTGGCGCATGTGCACATCACCCAGACCGCTCCGACCGGTTTCGCCGACGGGCAGGTCGCCTTTCGCCCAGCCGCGCCGAAGCCCGCCCCGAAACCCGATCCCGCGCGGCTGGCCCGCGCGTTGGAAGGAATGGAGGGCATCGAGGACGCAGGCCTGAAACAGGCCCTCGCCCGCCTTGCCGAAAACGTGTTAACCCCGCGAAAAGCCTAAGGAGAGAAATCCACGATGGATCGCAGGACCCTATTGATGGGCGCCGGAGCAGGCGCCATGGCCGTCGGAACCTACGCGCTTCTGCGCCCCGAGCAGGGCAGCGTGCCGCTTCTGCCGCAGCCGGCGAACGCGCAGGAGGCCACAGGCGCGATGGGCGAGACGCCCGAGATCGTCGAGATGGTACTGGGCGACCCCGACGCGCCGGTCGAGGTGATCGAGTACGCCTCGTTCACCTGTCCGCATTGCCGGACATTCCATCAGAACACCCTCCCGCGGCTCAAGGCCGATTACGTCGACACCGGACAGGTGCGGCTGGTCTACCGCGAGGTCTATTTCGATCGCTTCGGCCTTTGGGCCGGGATGGTCGCGCGCTGCGCCGGGCCGACGCGCTATTTCGGCGTCGTCGACCTGATCTACGAGCGGCAGGCGGAATGGACCCAAGGGGCCCCCGCCGATGTCGCCGAGAACCTGCGCCGGATCGGGCGTACGGCTGGCCTGAGCAACGAGCAGCTCGACGCCTGCCTGACGGATGCGGCTATGGCGCAGGCGCTGATCGAACACGACACGGCCAACCGCGAGGTGCATGACATCCCCGGCACACCGCATTTCGTCATCAACGGCGAGATGCACTCGAACATGAGTTACGAGGATTTCTCGGGCCTGATCGATGCGGCGCTCGCCGCGCAATGACCGCGCCGCTGAAGGGCGTTCGCGTCCTTGAACTGGCGCGTATCCTGGCCGGCCCCTGGGCCGGTCAGACGCTGGCCGATCTCGGTGCCGAAGTGATCAAGGTCGAGGCGCCCGAGGGCGACGACACCCGCCGCTGGGGGCCGCCCTTCGTAGAGCGCGAGGGGGACCGGTCGGCCGCCTATTTCCACGCCTGCAACCGCGGCAAGCGGTCGGTCACCGCTGACTTCCGCACCGAGGACGGGCGCGCGCGGGTCGTGGAACTTGCGCGGGGCGCGGATGTTCTGATCGAGAACTTCAAGCTTGGGGGCCTCGCGAAATACGGGCTCGATTACGAGAGCCTGCGCGCGATAAACCCCGGCCTGATCTACTGCTCGATCACCGGGTTCGGGCAGACCGGGCCCTATGCGCACCGGGCGGGCTACGATTACATCATCCAGGGCATGAGCGGGCTGATGTCGGTGACCGGCGCGCCCGAGGGGCAGCCGCAGAAGGTCGGCGTTGCCGTCACGGACATCTTCACGGGGCTCTACGCGGCCAACGCGATCCTTGCGGCGCTGCACCTGAGGCAGGCGACCGGCACGGGCCAGCATATCGACATGAGCCTGATGGATACTGCCGTCTCGGTGATGGCGAACCAGGCGATGAATTACCTGACGACGGGCGCGGCCCCGCAGCGGATCGGGAACGCGCATCAGAACCTGACGCCTTACCAGGTCTTCGACTGCGCCGATGGCTGGATCATCATCGCGACCGGAAACGACGCGCAGTACCGGCGGCTTTGCGGCATCCTTGGCCTTGGCGACATGGCCGAAGACCCCGATTACCTGACCAATGCCGACCGGATCGCGCATCGCGACGAGATGACCCGCCGGCTGACGGAGGCGACGCTGACCTGGGCCAAGGCCGATCTGCTGGCGGCCTGCGAGGCCGAGGGGGTACCGGCGGGGCCGATCAACGACCTGGCCGAGGTCTTTGCCGACCCGCAGGTGCAGGCACGCGGCACGCGGATCGAGCTGGACGGCGTGCCGGGCGTGCGCCCGCCCTTCCGCTTCTCGGGGGCCGAGGTGGCGCTGGAGCGGCCCGCGCCGAAGCTGGGCGAGGGTGACGCGCTGCAAGGCTGGAGCCCGCGCGACCAAGACCCGTAACGCGCATTGGCCGAGATGGGGGGAAGACCTTTCGAAGCGCCTTGCCGCCCCGGGGCAGATCTTAGCGCTGGATGGCCGGGGTCTTGTGGATGTGGCTGCCCTCCTCGGCGGCGTGGACGAGGAAATGGGCCACGTCGGCGCGGCTGATGATGCCCTGTCGCCAAGTCTCGGGCTCGACCAGCACCTTGTATTTTCCGGTCATCGCGTTGTCGTTGAGGATGCCGGGCCGCGCGATGGTCCAGTCTAGCGACGAACCCTTGATCAGCTCTTCCTGGATCGCCTTGTCGGCGTAGGCGCGGCCGAGAAGCAGCTTGAAGGGGATTTTCTCGAGCGTCGAAAGCTTCGCCTCGCTGTCGCCAGCGCCGAAACCGGTCACGGCCAGAAGGCGTTTCACGCCAGCCGCCTCCATCGCGGGGATGAGCGCTTGGGTGACTGTCGAGAAGAGCGTCGTGGGCTTGATCACGCGCAGGTCTCGCGGCGCACCGATGGCGAGGACCACGGCATCCGCCCCCTCGACCGCGCGGGAGAGCAGCGCGGGGTCAGTGGCGTCCCCTGGCATGGCCTCGAACCCCTCGGCCTCGATCCCCATCTCGGCGGCGCTCCGGGCGACGGCGCGCACCGTGTGGCCGCGCTCAAGCGCATAGTCGACGACCTTGCGGCCAATGCCGCGGCTTGCGCCGATGACGGTAAGTTTCATGTGCTGTCCTTTCGGATCAGGGGTCGGGTCAGGCATGGCCGGCCTCGGACGAAAGAGTCAGAGGCGAAACGCCGAGCGAGGCGAGCGCCGCCTCCCACTTGCCTTCCATTCGGGTGCCGAACACCAGGTCGGGCGCGGCATCTGCGGTAAGCCAGCCGTTCTCGCGGATCTCGCCCTCAAGCTGGCCGGGGCCCCAGCCCGCGTAGCCCAGCGTCAGCAGCGCCTTTGCGGGGCCTGTGCCGCGGGCGATATCCTCGAGCACGTCGAGGGTCGCGGTCATCGCGAAACGGTCGTCGACGCCGAGGCGCTCGTCCCGATCGCCGTGATACTCGGCGGAATGCAGCACGAAACCGCGCCGCAGCTCCACCGGGCCGCCGTAGCAGATCGAGATATCGCGCGTGTCCGGTCCATGCTCGATCTCGAGCTGGTCAAGCAGGTCGGAGAAGCGGACATCCGGCATGGGTTTGTTGACGATCAAACCCATCGCCCCGTCGCCGGAATGGGCGCACAGAAAGACCACGCTGCCATGAAAGCGCGGATCGCCCATGTCGGGCATCGCGATCAGAAGTTTGCCAGTCAGGTCTTCGAGTGGTGCGGAAGCATCGGTCATGGGGGAGAGGATGGGGCTTGCCCCCCCTGCAATCAAGCAGGGCGCGGCAACGTGGTCACAGACACGGGCGCTTCGCCAAAACGTGACTTTCCATTTCAGTCCCGACTGCCTAGCTCCAACTGGATGATCGACGCTGCCCGCAAATCCCTTGCCACGCTTCTTGCCTGTGCAACCGCCCTGACGGCGGCGCCCGCCCTTGCGGAGTTCGAGGGGCGTTCGGCGGATGACGTGGTGCAGGTCTCTTTCATGCCGGGCTGGCGGCTGCCCAACGGCAACCACATGGCCGCGATCCACATCGCCCTTGCGCCGGGGTGGAAGACTTACTGGCGCGCGCCGGGTGAAGGCGGGGTGCCCACGGTTCTGCGTCTGACCGAGGCTGACGGCATCACAGGCATGGCAATCCATTGGCCGCGGCCCGAAGTCTTTTTTACCAACGGCATACGCTCGATCGGGTATCGCGACGATGTGGTGCTGCCGGTCGAATTTGCGCTGAGCGAAGACGGAACGGTCGAAATAGCGGGCCGTGTCGAGATGGGTGTCTGCCTCGACGTGTGCATGCCTGTGACACTGGACCTCGACGGGGTCTTACCGCCCGAGACGAACCGTGTTCGCGAGATCGGGCTGGCGCTGTCGGACCGGCCGCTCACCGCCGGAGAGGCGGGCGCGGGCGACGCGACCTGTGCGATCGAGCCTATCTCGGACGGGCTGCGGGTGACGGTCTCGGCGCCGATGCCATCGACCGGGAACGACGAAACGGTCGTGGTGGAACATCGCGACCCGGAGATCTGGGTGTCCGAGGCAGTCACGCGCCGCGAGGGCGGCACGATCCGCGGCACGGTGGATGTCGTGCCCGCCGACAGCGGGCCGTTTGCGCTGAACCGCTCGGACCTGCGGATCACCGTTATCGGCACC
>CAZVQL010000195.1:1275-5668 GCA_964629305.1 uncultured Roseicyclus sp. | reverse complement strand
GCGGTGCGCGCGACCGTCACCCGCCTTGGGCAGGCGGCCCCGTTGAACGTCGAGGTGATCGCCCACGGCCTCGACCCCGCGGGTATCCCGCGCGACCTGGCCCGCGCGACGGCCGGTTTCGAGGCGGGCGCGACCGCGGCCGAGGTGGAATTCGACCTGCCACCCGAACTGCGCAACCGCATCACCCGGTTCGAAGTCGCGGGCATCCGCGGCGCGGGCGCCGTCGCGCTGACCGACGACGCGCTTCAGCGCCGTCAGGTCGCGCTGATTTCGGCTGGGGCCGACGATGAACAACAGGCGCTGCTCTCGCCGCTGCACTACCTGCGCCAGGCGCTGGAGCCGACCGCAGACCTGATCGAGGGCGCGCTGGGCGACATGCTTCTGGCCAGCCCCGACGTCATCATCCTGGCCGATATCGCGACGCTCTCGCCCGACGAGGACGAAGCGTTGACCGAGTGGGTCGAAAACGGGGGCCTTCTCGTCCGCTTCGCCGGTCCGCGTTTGGCCGCGTCCGACGTCGCCCGCGATGCCGCGGGGCCGCTGATGCCCGTACGCTTGCGCGAGGGCGGGCGCAGCGTCGGCGGCGCGATGAGCTGGGGGGAGCCGAAAAGCCTGCGGCCCTTCCCCGACACTTCGCCCTTCTTCGGCCTTGCGATCCCCGAGGACGTTCAGGTCAGCGCACAGGTCATGGCCCAGCCCGACCCGGAACTGGCCGCACGCACCATCGCCTCGCTCACCGACGGCACGCCGCTGGTGACCCGCGCGGCCCTCGGGCAGGGCTCGGTCGTGCTCTACCACGTGACGGCGAATGCCGAGTGGTCGACCCTGCCGCTTTCGGGCCTCTTCGTGCAGATGCTGGAGCGGCTGGCGATCTCGACCCGCCCCGCGACGCCCGAGGCCGCCGACCTCGAAGGCACGGTCTGGACTCCGGAGGAAGTTCTGGACGGTTTCGGCACGCTTCGCGACGCTGGCACGCGCCCGGGCGTCGAAGGGGCCATGCTGGCCGAGGCACCGCTGTCGGCAGATCTCCTGCCCGGGCTCTACGCGTCCGAGGACCGGCGCATCGCGCGCAATGTCATCACCGCCGACACCGTGCTGGCCGCGGCCAGCTGGCCCGCCGGGGTCCCCGTCGAGGGGATGGAGGTGATTGCGCCCACCGACCTGATGGCCGCTTTCCTGAGCGCCGCGCTGATCCTTCTGCTGATCGATGCGCTTGCGTCGCTGTGGCTGGCCGGGCGGCTCTCGGGGCTGGCGCGCGGCACCGCGGTGCTGGCGCTTGTGCTGACCCTGCCGCAGGGCGGGCAGGCGCAGACCGAGGGCGGGCTCAGCCCCGAGGACCAGCTGGCGCTGCTTGCCACGTCCGAGGTGACGCTGGCCTATGTGCTGACCGGCGACGCCGAGATCGACGAGATGGCGCGCGCGGGCCTTCAGGGCCTGTCGAACACGCTTTGGCAGCGCACCTCGGTCGAGCCTGCGCCGCCCCTTGGCGTCGACCTGGAACGTGACGAGCTGAGCTTTTTCCCGATGCTCTACTGGCCCGTCACGCCAGATCAGCCCTTGCCCTCGGCCGCGGCGTACCGGCGGCTCAACGACTATCTGCGCTCGGGCGGCATGATCGTCTTCGACACGCGCGACGCGCATATCGGCGGCTTCGGCTCGGGCACGCCCGAGGGACGGCGCCTGCGCGCGCTGGCCGCCCCGCTCGACATTCCGCCGCTCGAGCCGATCCCGCCCGATCACGTGCTGACGCGCACCTTCTACCTGCTGCAGGATTTCCCCGGTCGCCACCTGTCCCGCGATGTTTGGGTCGAGGCGGCACCGCCCGATGCCGAACAGGTCGAGGGGATGCCGTTCCGCAACCTTAACGACGGGGTTACGCCGGTCTTGATCGGCGGCAACGACTGGGCCGCGGCCTGGGCGCAGGACGAGACAGGCCGCGCGCTCTATCCCGTGGGCCGCGGCACGACCGGCGAGCGCCAGCGCGAGATCGCGCTGCGCTTCGGCGTGAACCTCGTGATGCATGTCCTCTCGGGGAACTACAAATCGGACCAGGTCCATGTTCCGGCCCTGCTGGACAGGTTGGGGCAATAGGCGATGGCGCAGACGATCCTTTTCGATCCGCTTCTGCCGATGGCGCTGATCTGGGCGCTTGGGGCAGCGACGCTGCTGATCGTGGCGCTGTCGGTCTGGCGCGGGCTTGCCGGGTGGCCCTTCCGCTTGCTGGCGGGGGGGGCGCTGCTGGCGGCACTTCTGAATCCCTCGCTGCAATCCGAAGAGCGCGAGCCGCTGTCGGACATCGTCCTCGTCGTGGCCGACCAATCCGCCAGCCAGCGCATCGCCGACCGACCCGACCAGACGGCCACGGCGCTCGAGGCGCTCGAGGCCGAGATCGCCGCGCTGGGGATGGAGATGCGCCTGTCGACCGTCGCGGATGCACCGGACAACGCGGGCACGCTTCTGATGGCCGAACTGAACCGGATGCTCGCCGAAGAGCCGCGCGCGCGCATCGCGGGCGCGATCCTCGTGACAGATGGGCAGTTGCACGACGCGCAGCTTGTGCCCGACCTGCCCGCGCCGCTGCATGCGCTGATCACGGGGCGCGAAAGCGACTGGGACCGGCGGCTGGTGATCGAGACCGCGCCGGCCTTCGGCATCATCGGCGAAGAGCTGATGATGACCCTTCGGATCGAGGATCAAGGTGCGGTGCCCGCAGGTCTTTCTGGCCGCGCCGAGATCGCGATCGCGATCGACGGGGGCGAGAGCCGCACCTTCCAGGTGCCCACGAACGAGACGCTGCAACTGCCCCTGACGCTGGAACATGCGGGCCAGAACGTGGTGCAGTTCACCATCCCCGAGGCCGAGGACGAACTGACCGACCGCAACAACGCCGCCGTCGTGCAGATCAACGGCATCCGCGACCGGCTTTCGGTGCTGCTGGTGTCGGGCGAGCCGCATCCGGGGCAGAGGACCTGGCGGAACCTGCTGAAATCCGACCCTTCGGTCGATCTCGTCCACTTCACCATCCTGCGTCCACCGGACAAGCAGGACGGCGTGCCTGTGACGGAACTGTCGCTGATCGCCTTCCCCACGCGCGAGCTGTTCATGGAGGCCGTCGACGATTTCGACCTGATCATCTTCGACCGCTATCAGCGGCGCGGTATCCTGCCGATGCTCTACATCGACAACATCCGCCGCTACGTCGAAGACGGCGGGGCGCTGTTGCTGGCTGCTGGGCCCGATTACGCCTCGGCGGCTTCGCTCTACCGCACGCCGCTGGCCGATATCCTGCCCGGGCGGCCGACCGCGCGGGTGATCGAGGCGCCTTTCCTGCCCGAAATCTCGGACCTCGGCCAACGCCATCCGGTGACCGCAGGTCTGGAAGGCGCGCATGAGCCGCTGACCGACAGCGACCAGCCCTGGGGCCGCTGGATGCGGCAGATCGAGGTGACGGAACAGGCGGGCCAGACGGTGATGACCGGCAACGGCGGCGTGCCGCTTCTGATGCTCGACCGCGTGGGCGAGGGGCGCGTGGCGCTTCTGGCCTCCGATCATGCGTGGCTTTGGGATCGCGGCTTCGAAGGCGGTGGCCCGCAGCTTGAGATGCTGCGCCGCTTGGCGCATTGGATGATGGGCGAGCCGGACCTCGAGGAAGAGGCCCTGGTCGCCGAAGCCGACGGACAGACGATCCGTGTGACCCGCCGGACGCTTGGCGATACCGTTGGCGCGCTCAGCGTGACCGCGCCCGATGGCAGCGAGACCGAGGTGGTGCTGAACGAGACCGCGCCGGGCCGTTTCACCGCCGAGATCGACGGGGCCGAGCAGGGGCTCTACCGCCTGCGAGAGGGCGAGCGGGAAACCGTCATCGCGCTCGGTCCGGCAGCGCCCCGCGAGTTCGAGGAAACCATCGCCAGCGCCGACAGGCTGGAACCGCTGGCCGAGCCGCTCTCGGGTGCGGTGATGCGTCTGGAGGACGGGATGCCCGACATCCGTCGCGTGGCCGAGGGGCGCACGGCGAACGGGCGCGGCTGGATCGGCCTGACCACGCGTGAGGCCTATCTTACGACCGACGTGACGGTGACGCCGCTGATCTCGGCGTGGCTGTTCCTGCTGCTGGCCGCGGCGCTGACGGTCGCAGGCTGGTTGCGCGAGGGGCGCCGCTGAGCCGCGCGCGTTAGATGAAGAGCTGTCCGTTGCACGTCGGGCAGCGCGTGGTCTTGCGACCGTAGCACCCTTCGCACCGCCCGAACTGCGGGTAGCCGTTCCGGTCGGCCCCGCGCATCAGCTTGCCCGACCCGCCGCAGGTACGGCAGGGGGCGGCACCCGTTCCGTTGCAGCGGTGGCAGCGGTGCGGGACCTGGTCGGCCTTCGCCTTGCGCGGCTTGCGCGGCATCAT
>CAZVQL010000195.1:0-1175 GCA_964629305.1 uncultured Roseicyclus sp. | reverse complement strand
GAGAAAGGTCTCGTCCCCCCAGCCCTCAACGCTGGTCCGAGCCCGGATCGCCACGCGATCGAGGCCCTCGGGGATGGCGACGCCGGACAGCGACCGGGTGAAGGGCTGCTCGTTGACATGCGGATGCGCCAGCGGGCGCTCGCCCAGAACGGTCCCGTCCGGTCCCTCGACCCGCCAGCCGTCGGCGTAGTCGTCCCATCCCGTCTCGGGATGCGAGATCGTGACGTCGAACCGCCAATTATTGCCGGCTTGCGTCGCTTCGGCCGCGACAACCTCGGCCGGGTCGGAGAGGGCCGGCGAAGCGGCGAGACAAAGGGCGGCAAGGGTCAACAACTGGCGCATGATTGCTTCATGCCACAGATCGTGCCCCCAAGGCCCGTCACAAACCGGTGACCGGGTCAGAACGGTTTGAACACCACGATGATCAGTACGGCGATGGCGCCCAGAACGCTGACCTCGTTGAAGACTCGCAGGAAGAAATCGCTTTCGGTGAAGATGCCCTTGCGTGCGCGCAGCACCAGCCGCCCGGTCCAGCCGTAGTGGGCGGCCAGCAAGGCGACGATGCCCAGCTTGGTCCAGACCCAGAGCGGGTAGCCCCAGAACCAGCCGAGCCAGAGCCCCGTCAGGATCGCGATGACGCCAAGGCCGAGCGAGAAGCGATAGATGCGGATCGTCAGATCGCCCGTCGGCCCGAATGCGCCCGAGGCGGCGTATTCGCGCTTCCAGAAGATGATCGCGCGGGGCACCGCGAAGATGCCTGTCATCCAGCCGAGCACGGCGAGGAGGTGAAGAACCTTGATCCAATCCATGACGCCAGATGCGCCGTCATGCCCTCTTGGCGCAACGTGCGCTGATGTCTCAGGCTGATTTTCATTGCCACAGGGCCAGATTGGTTATATTTCTTTACCAATTCATCGCGAACGAGGAGGGCGCGCCATGGAGATGCCGGCACCGGACACGGGTATTTTATCCCGCAAAGACAGGATCGTGGCGCGTTTGCGCGCGGAACTGCCCTCGGCCGCGGTGATTCACGACGACGCGGAAGTGCGCGCCTACGAATGCGACGCGCTGACCGCGTACAAGTGTCCGCCGCTCGCCGTCGTCCTGCCCGCTTCGACCGAAGAGGTCGCGACCGCGCTGCGCATCTGCCACGCCGAGGGCGTGCCGGTGGTGCC
>CAZVQL010000194.1:0-5694 GCA_964629305.1 uncultured Roseicyclus sp. | reverse complement strand
GCGCGGTAGTCGAGCACGCGGTCGATCGGCTCGGGCGTCAGCACGCCGACAAGGGCGCCCTCCTCGAAATAGCTGTCGCTCATCTCTTTCCGCCCGGAGGTGGCTGCGTTAGAAGACCCGCAACTCACCATGACCGATCCGCGAAAGGAAGGGACCGCCATGAAATTCTTTGTGGATACCGCCGATGTCGATGCAATCCGCGAGCTGCACGATCTGGGCATGGTCGACGGCGTCACGACGAACCCCTCGCTGATCGCCAAGTCGGGCCGCGACATCAAGGAAGTCACGAAAGAGATCTGCGAGATGGTCGCAGGCCCCGTCTCGGCCGAAACCGTGGCCCTCGATGCCGAGGGCATGATCGCCGAGGGCCGCGAGCTGGCCAAGATTGCCGAGAACATCACCATCAAGGTCCCGCTCACCTGGGACGGGCTCAAGGCCTGCAAGGTGCTGTCGGGCGAAGGCCGCATGGTCAACGTGACACTCTGCTTCTCGGCCAACCAGGCGCTGCTGGCCGCCAAGGCGGGTGCGACCTTCATCTCGCCCTTTATCGGGCGCTTGGACGATCTCAACCTCGACGGCATGGAACTGATCGCGGAAATCCGCGAGATCTATGACAATTACGACTTCTCCACAGAGATACTCGCAGCCTCGATCCGCTCTGCGAACCACATGAAACAGGCCGCCCTGATCGGCGCCGACGTGGCCACCGCACCGCCCGCCGTGATCAAGTCGATGGCGGCACATGTCCTGACCGACAAGGGTCTCGAGGGCTTCCTCAAGGATTGGGAAAAAACGGGGCAGAAAATCCTGTGACTTTGGTGTAGGGTCCCGCAAACACCAAAAAGACCACCAAAGAGGCACGAACGGTGAGCAGCGTAGAAGTCGACCACCTGGCAGGACTGGCCAGCAGCACTGATGACTGGCGGGATCGTATCCTGAACGATCCCGACCTGATCCTTGACGATCGCGACCTGATGCGCGCGATCATCGCGGCCAACGACCGGCAGATGGGCGGCAATATCGTCGATATGCGCGGCATCGCCATGGAGCGGTTGGAAAACCGCCTCGACCGGTTGGAAGACACCCACCGTTCGGTCATCGCCGCGGCTTACGAGAATCTCGCCGGCACCAACCAGATCCACCGCGCGATCCTGTCGCTTCTCGACCAGACGGAATTCACCGACTTCCTCAAGACACTCGCCAATGACGTCGCCGCGACCCTCCGGGTCGACCGCGTACGCCTGGTGCTGGAAAGTGCGGATGCCACCAACACCAGTGCGCCGCATATCCAGAAGCTCGAGGATGTGCTGACCGTCGTCGCCCCCGGCTTCGTGCAGGATTACGTGACCGGCGGCCGCGCCGTGCCCCACCGTCAGGTGACGCTGCGCCAGGTCGGCGATGGCAGCCAGGCGATTTTCGGTGCCGATGCTGCATGGATCAAGTCAGAGGCGCTTATGGTGCTCGACCTTGGGCCGGGCCGCCTGCCCGCGCTTCTCGTGATGGGCGCAGAAGACCCGCACCAGTTCCGCGCCAGCCAGGGCACGGACCTCCTGACCTTCTTCGCGGGCGTCTTCGAACGGCAGATGAAGCGCTGGCTGGGCTAGACCCATGAGCCTTGCGCTCGCCCCCGTCTCCCGCGACCTGATGCAGCGCTGGCTAACCGACCTGGGCAGCCTGCGCGACGCGTCCGACGCCACGCTCGACGCCTACACCCGCGACCTGGCCGATTTCCTTGCGTTTCAAGCCGAGCACCAGGGGGGCGTGCCCGGCCCGGACGCCCTGAAAACCCTCGGCGCGCCCGACATGCGCGCGTGGATGGCCGCGCAACGCAACCGGGGCGTCGGCCCCCGCTCGCTTGCGCGCCGCCTTTCGGCGGTCAAGGCCTTCTACCGTTGGTGGGCCGAGCGCGAGGGATTCGACGCCACCGCCATCCTGTCGATGCGCGCGCCCAAGCACACCCGCCGCCTGCCCCGGCCCCTGAGTGTCGAGGGCGCGGCCGACATGCTCGAAACCGTCGGCCAGCAAGATGCCCGCGACTGGGTCTCGGCCCGCGACGTGGCCGTCGTGACGCTGCTCTACGGCTGCGGGTTGCGCCGGTCCGAGGCGCTGTCGCTCGACGCAGGCGCGCTGCCGATGACCGATACGCTGCGCATCCGCGGCAAGGGCGGCAAGGAACGCGAGGTGCCCGTCCTGCCCGCTGCCCGCGCTGCCGTAGCCCGCTACGCCGCCCTCTGCCCCCATGACCTCGCCCCCGGCACGCCGCTCTTTCGCGGCATCCGCGGTGGGCCGCTGAACGGACGGCTGATCGCCAAGGTGATGGAACAGGCGCGGATGCAGCTGGGCCTGCCCGCGACCGCCACGCCGCACGCGCTCCGCCACAGCTTCGCGACACATCTTCTGAACGCCGGCGGCGACCTGCGCGCGATCCAGGAACTCCTTGGCCACGCCTCTCTCTCCACCACGCAGGCCTATACCGCGGTCGACACCGCCCGCCTGCTCGAGGTCTACGCAAACGCCCATCCCAAGGCGTGACATCACAAAACCGTCACGCCCCTGTTGCCTTCGCCCCCTGAACCCGGCAATTGGGGCAAATGCGCATCAGGGCCTATTCCGTCCACCTCTTCACCGCGATCGGAGCATCGCTCGCCATGCTGGCGCTTCTCGAGGCGGTGCAGCACGACTGGGCGATGATGACGATCTGGCTGACCGTCGCCTTCGTGGTCGACGGCATCGACGGGCCGCTCGCCCGCAAATACGCCGTGACCGAAAACGCGCCGGTCATCGACGGCGTGCTCCTGGACCTGATCATCGACTTCCTGACCTACGTGATGATCCCGGCCTACGCGCTCTATGGGTCGGGCCTTCTGCCCGGTTGGTCGGGCTGGATCGTCGTGCTGCTCATCCCCTTCGCCTCGGCGCTCTACTTCGCCGACACCCGCATGAAGACCGAGGATAAATCCTTCCGCGGCTTCCCCGGATGCTGGAACATGGTCGCGCTGGCGCTCCTGGTGATCGTCCCCCCGTGGGAGGTGATCCTGGGCCTGGTCGTGGCCCTCTGCGTCGCGCAGTTCCTGAACCTGAAGTTCGTGCACCCCGTGCGCACCGCGCGCTGGCGCTGGATCACGTTGCCCGTCGCCCTGATCTGGACGGCGTCCATCGCTTGGGCCGCCTGGATCGACTTCGCCCCCTTCCCGCCCCTGACAGCGGTGGTGACGGCGACATCGCTCTACCTGATGCTCGCGGGCGTCGTGCAGCAACTCGTGCCAGAGCGCGGCTAAGCGACCGCCCCCGGCTTCATCTTTCCAAAAATACGCAAACCCGGTCGACACCCGCGCCCGGTCGTCGCGGCGCGCGTCAGTCCCGCTCGCGGATCACCTTGGCGAACTGGTCGAAGATCGGCTCGGCCGCGGCCAGCAGATTGCCGTCGTAAAGCAGGTCCTGCCCCTCGCGGATCGGCGCCACCAAACCACCCGCCTCGCGCACCAGCAGGATACCCGCCGCGATGTCCCAGGAATTCAGCCCGCGCTCCCAATACCCCTCGTAGCGGCCCGCCGCGACATAGGCGAGGTCCAGCGCCGCCGACCCCCAGCGCCGCACGCCGGCACAGGCGGGCATCAGCCGCGCCAGGTCCTGCAACGTCGCGGGCAGGTACTTGCGCCCGCCAAAGGGCACGCCGGTTGCAAAGACGCTCTCGATCATCTTGTTGCGCCCCGACACGCGCAGGCGCTTGCTGTCATTCAGCCAGCAACCCGCGCCCTTCTCGGCATAGAACATCTCGTCCTTGGCCGGGTCATAGACCACGCCCGCGACGATCTCGCCCTTGTGCTCCAGCGCGATGGACACGGCCCAATGCGGCATGCCGTGCAGGAAATTCGTGGTCCCGTCGAGCGGGTCGACGATCCAGCGCCGCGTCGGGTCCTTGCCCTCGATCACGGTGCCCTCTTCGCCGAGAAACCCGTAGTTCGGCCGCGCCTCCATCAGCGCGTCGCGCAGGATCTCTTCGGCGGCGCGGTCGGCCTTGCTGACGAAATCGCCCGGCCCCTTGGACGAGACCTGCAGGTTCTCGACCTCGCGGAAATCCTTCACGAGGCTCCGCCCCGCCTTGCGCGCGGCCTTGAGCATGATGTTGAGGTTCGCGCTGCCCTGCATGTCGTCACTCCGTCCGGTCAGGCCGCGCGTATAGTGGCAGCACCGGCGAATGCCAAGCGGCTTGATCCGGGGCCGTCACGCGCCCCCGTGCCACTGCCCACGCCCCTCCAGCACCTGCCGCAGGACCGTGGGCCGATCCGTCATGATCGCGCCGACGCCCATGTCGAGAAGCCGCCCCATCTCGGCCTCGTCGTCCACCGTCCAGACCTGCACGTCGATCCCCCGCCGCGCGGCGGCCCGGATCAGCCGCGGCGTGACCACCGCGATCCCCTTGTGGCTGGGCGGCACCTGCACCACCGAGAATCCCGGCCGACGCATCGGCAGGCCATGGCCCGCCAGCCACAGCGCCAGAACCCCCGATTGCCCGGGCGACCAGCACAGCTCCGGCCCCAGCAACTCGCGCATTGCCGCCGTCCGCGCCGCCGCGAAGGACCCCGCGCAGACGCGACGCAGCGCGTCGGCCCGTGTGATGACCTCGGCCAGCGGCCCCGCCACCCGGTCGCATTTCAGTTCGAATGTGATGTTGAGCCGCGGAAACGCGGCCAACAGCTCATCCGCCCGCGGGATCGCCGCACCGCCCTTGGTGCGGATGCGCGCGAGATCGGCCCAATCCAGATCGGCGATGCGTGCCGTCTCACCCGTCATCCGCTCGAGCGTCGGGTCGTGATGCACCACCGCCACCCCGTCGCGCGTCGCATGCACATCCGTTTCGATATGCGTGTAGCCTAGCGCCACGGCCCGCGCGAAGGCCTCCATCGTGTTCTCTTCCGCCTCCAGCGAGCCACCCCGATGAGCCACCGCCGTGGGCGTCGGATGGTCGAGGAACGGATGCCGCCGCCCGGTCATGCGCGCTGCAGCTTCGGCGGCTCGGTCCGGCAGAGCCGCAGCATCTGCGCCATGAAGGGCTTGGCCGTATCGTCGGCCCGCGTCGCCCCGTAAAGCCGCCGCGTGATCCCCCCCTCGGTCAGCCGCCGCGTCACCAGCGAGGGGTGTTTGCCGGTGTCCCGCACCACCCAGTCAGGCAGCACCGACACCCCCCGCCCCGAGGCGACCAGAAGCAGGATCACCGCCGACAACTCCACCTGCCGGATCGACTTCGGCTCGACCCCCGCGGGGAACAGAAGTTGCGAAAACACGTCCAGCCGCGCCCGCTCCACCGGGTAGGTGATCAACGCCTGGTCGGCGAAATCCTCGGCTTCGATCCACGGCTTATCGGCCAACGGATGATCCGCAGCGCAGACGAAGACCGGCTCGTAATCGAAGAGCGGCGTGAAATCGACGCCCGACAAGTTTTCAGGGTCCGAGGACACCACGAAATCCACCTCCTCGCGCAGCAGCGCGGGCAGCGCCTCGAACTGCAGCCCGGGTCGGATGTCCACGTCGATATCCGGCCAGGACACCCGGAATGCCTCGAGCACCGGCAAGAGCCAGTCGAAACAGGCGTGGCACTCGATCGCGATATGCAGCCGCCCCGTGCGGCCCTTCCTCAGCCCATCGAACTCGTCCTCCAGCGCCGAGATGCGCGGCAAAACCTCCTCGGCCAGC
>CAZVQL010000193.1:0-5739 GCA_964629305.1 uncultured Roseicyclus sp. | reverse complement strand
CGGCGGCCTGGCCGATCCAGGGCCTGATCCGGCATTTCCGCCACGAGATCGAGGATCGCATCCGCGTGAAACGCGGCGGCACGGTCGAGATCGCGGCAGAGTGACGGCGGCGCGTCACATCGCGCATTTCAACTGGGCCACGCTGTTGGCCCCGGTGGGTGACGACAAGGTCGCGGGCTTCGTCAATGCCGTCCCCAAGGTCAACGCGCTCGCCGAGCGCAGCCCCGGTTTCGTCTGGCGCAGCGGCGAAGAGGCGGAACTGGCCGTGGCGGCGGGCTGGCCCCTGTTCATCGGCAACGACCGGCTGATCGCGTCCTTCTCGGTCTGGGAAACCCCCGAGGCGTTGCGCGACTATGTCTACCAGACCGTCCATGGCGCGTTCTTTCGCCGGGCCGAGGAATGGTTCGACCCGGACGCAACCCGCGGCCATGCGCTTTGGTGGGTTCCGGCGGGGCATATCCCCGAGATGACCGAGGCGCGCACGATGGTCGAGCGCCTGGCGCAGGACGGCCCGACCGACGACGTCTTCACCTTCGCGCAGGTGCCGGCTGCCTGATCGCCACGAGGGGTGGCCTTCGCGGCACGAGGGGCTAATCTTGCTGAGCAAGCCGGATCGGCACCACGCGAAACCGCCCGGAGGGGATCATGTGCTACGGACATGTCGACGCGAAGACGCTTGAACGCGAGACGATGGACCGCCTGCGCGCGGCCCAACCCGCAACCCGACCCGAGAAAGCGGCCGAGGACGGGCCGCCGCCCGAACTGATGGGCGGTCTTGCCGGCGTGGTCGCACGGGTGCGGAGGGTCCTGCAGGCCGGACGGACGGTGGGCACGTAAGCCGCGACGGTCGTCGGGGCTTGCGACCCGGGGCAAGGGCCGGATATGCAGGCAGGGTCGGGCGGTGTGCCGCCCCGTCAAGAGCAGGCAGGCGGAACAGCGATGACCAGCACCATGATGCGCACCACGATGATCCTTGGGCTTGGGGTTGCCCTTCTCGTTACCGCAGGCTGCGGATTGCGCGACCAGGGGCCCCAGAGTGTCGGTCTGCCGTATGACGCGCGCCTGAGCACGGGGGACACGCGGCGCGACTTCACCATTCTTGTGCGTGCGCCCGGTGCGACCGTCGCCCAGGCCCGCGAGAGCGCCCGGTATGAGGCGACGCGTCATTGCATCGACCAAACCGGCTTTTCGGACGTCGACTGGGTGCTGAGCCCTGCGACCGGCGACTGGCTTGTAAGCCGGACCGACGATGGTGAGCCGATCGTCTCGGGGCGCTGCGCGGAACGCTAGCAGCACCCCATCACATCGCAGAACGCTTCAATTGCTGCATCGCTGCCACATCCGGCATGTGCCAGTGGCGGCATGTCGTTGCGAAAAATCGCTTGATTCCCTATTCTTCGCTCCAAGGAACGGTCCAACCACAAACGAGACCGGCAAGGGGCAAGGCTAAAGGGCAGCGGATCATGACGCGTCTGTATTGGTATGGGCTGGCGATCATCTATTTCGCCTGCTGCGTGACTGGTATGTTGTTGGGATACACGTGGGGCATCGGCGGCTCGATCCTCGGGGTCGTCGTCGGTGCGATGGTCGCCTCGGGAGTGGCCATGGCGTTGAACACACCCGAACGTATGGAGGCGGCCTTCTACGGCATCCTCTCGGTCGTCTTTGTCGTCGGACTCGTTTGGCTGATCGTGACCTTCTGGGGTGTGCGGCTTTGATGCGCTGCATCTGACGGACAGGCAGATCGGCGATCCTCCGCCTTGCATCGTGCCGACATCGCTCTTGTTATTGCATAACCGCGGGTCCGGGCCCCATCTCCGACGGTGGGACCATGCGTAACAAGGCGACAGCACGATGAACACTTATGCCAAGGTCTTGGCGATTTCCTTGCTGGTGACGGCGACGGGCCTTTTGACCACGGTCGGGGCCGCGCGGGCGGATCAGTTCGACCCTCTGCGCAACGACGACCGGCTGCACAACGGCCTGCTCGCGATCACGATCGGGCGACATATCGAACGGACCTGCCCCACGATCGAACGGCGCAACCTGGCCGCCAATGCCTTTCTTCTCGGGTTGGCCACCCATGCCATGTCGCTTGGCTTCAGCCGTGACGAGGTGACGGAGTACGTCGAGAACGACACAGAACAGGAGCGTTACATCGGCCTTGCGCGCGCCTATTTCGCGCAACGCGGCGTGATGAACGACGAGGATGTCGAAGGGGCCTGCCGCGTGGGGCGCGACGAAATCGCCGCGGGCTCGCCCATTGGCAGACTGCTTCGCGGGGGCTAAAAGCGGGCCAACCGTGAACGCGCCGGGCGGCGCATGTGACCAGACCAGCCGCCCGCGCCGGACAGAGGACCGCACCCCATGAGCGACCTGCGCAAGATCATCATCGACGGTCGGGAGATCGAGGTCGACCCCGCGATGACGCTGATCCAGGCCTGTGAACAGGCCGGGATCGAGATCCCCCGCTTCTGCTACCATGAGCGTCTCAGCATCGCCGGCAACTGCCGGATGTGCCTGGTCGAGGTCGTGGGCGGCCCGCCCAAGCCCGCCGCCTCCTGCGCGATGCAGGTGCGCGACCTGCGCCCCGGCCCCGAGGGGCAGCCCCCCGTGGTCAAGACAAACAGCCCCATGGTCAAGAAGGCGCGCGAAGGGGTGATGGAGTTCCTTCTGATCAACCACCCGCTCGACTGTCCGATTTGTGACCAGGGCGGCGAATGCGACCTGCAGGACCAGGCGATGGCTTACGGCGTGGATTTCAGCCGCTACCGCGAGCCCAAGCGCGCCGCGACCGAGCTGGAGTTGGGGCCGCTTGTCGGCACGGCCATGACGCGCTGCATCTCGTGCACGCGCTGCGTGCGCTTCATCACCGAGGTCGCTGGCATGCCCGAGCTGGGCCAGACCGGGCGCGGCGAAGATTCGGAGATCACCAGCTACCTCGGCCAGACGCTCGATTCAGAGATGCAGGGCAATATCGTGGACCTGTGCCCGGTCGGCGCGCTGACTTCGAAGCCCTACAGCTTCACGGCCCGTCCGTGGGAGCTGAGCAAGACCGAGTCGATCGACGTGATGGACGCGCTGGGCTCGAACATCCGCATCGACACCAAGGGGCGCGAAGTCATGCGCATCCTGCCGCGCAACCATGACGGCGTGAACGAGGAATGGCTGTCGGACAAGTCCCGCTACATCTGGGACGGTCTGCGCCGCCAGCGGCTGGACCGCCCGTATATCCGCGAGAACGGCAAGTTGCGCGCCGCCAGCTGGGGCGAGGCGCTGTCGCTTGCGGCCACCAAGATCAAGGGCGCGTCGAAGCTGGCAGGCCTTGTCGGCGATCTTGTCCCGGCCGAGGCGGCATATGCGCTGAAGCAGCTTGTCGAAGGGCAGGGCGGCGCGGTCGAGTGTCGTGTGGACGGTGCGAAGCTGCCCGCGGGCAACCGCGCGGCATATGTCGGGACGGCGGCGATCGAGGATCTCGACGACGCGAAATACATCCTGCTGATCGGCACCAACCCGCGGGCCGAGGCCCCGGTGCTGAACGCGCGCATCCGCAAGGCATGGCTGAAGGGCGCGAATGTCGCCCTGATTGGCGAGGCCGTGGATCTGACCTATGACGTCGAGCACATGGGCACCGACCGCAAGGCTTTGGCCGATCTGGCCAAGCGTGACTTCGGTGCCGTGAAGGACGTGCCGTCCGTGGTCGTCGTGGGGCAGGGCGCGTTGCGCGAGGCCGATGGCGAGGCCGTGCTGGCCCATGCCCAGGCGGTGGCCGAGAAAACGGGCTCGGGCCTGTTGGTCCTGCACACGGCCGCGGGCCGCGTGGGCGCCATGGACGTGGGCGCCGTGACCGAGGGCGGCATGACCGCCGCGGTCGAGGGGGCGGACGTGATCTGGAACCTCGGCGCGGACGAGATCGAGATCGAGCCGGGCGCTTTCGTGATCTACCAAGGAAGCCACGGCGACCGCGGCGCGCACCGCGCCGACCTGATCCTGCCGGGCGCGGCCTATACCGAGGAGCAGGGGCTTTTCGTCAACACCGAGGGGCGGCCGCAACTGGCGCTGCGCGCGGGCTTCCCGCCCGGCGAGGCGCGCGAGAACTGGGCGATCCTGCGCGCACTCTCGCCCGAGATCGGCGCGACGCAGCCCTGGAACACGCTGGCCGAGCTGCGCCGGGCAATGGTGGCCGAGGTGCCGCATCTGGCGATGATCGACGAGGTCCCCGAGAACGAGGGCGAGGCGCTGCCGCTCGGCACGCTTGGCGAGGCGAGCTTCGTGCAGGCGGTGGGTGATCACTACCTGACCAACCCCATCGCGCGGGCCTCGAGCCTGATGGCGGAACTCAGCGCGATGGCCAAGGCGCGGGCCGAAACCCGGATCGCGGCGGAGTAGCGGGGTGCGGGCCGCGCTTGCCGTGGCGCTCGGCCTGACGCTTTCAGGCTGTGTCGCGGGCGAAGGTCCGCGGCCCGGAACCGCACCGCCTGCCACCTATGACGGCGTGGATACGCGCCTTCTGGATGACGATTTGGTGAACTTCCGCGTCCAGATGACCGGTGTGGCGACCCGCGACGACGTGGCTGCTTACGCCCGCTGCGCCGCTGCGCAATACGCACTCATCCGCGGCTTCGGCTTTGCGCGACATGTCCGCACAAATGTGCAGGAACAGGGTGGCGTTTGGGTTGGAGATGCGGTTTACACCATCTCGCCGGCGCTCCCGCGGGGGTTGCAGACGCTCGACGCCGAAGTAGTGGCGGCCGCGTGCGCCGAACAGGGGATACCGACGGTTTAGGGAACGACCCATGGACGGCTTTTTTTCGACCACGCTGGGCCTGATGACGATCATGGCGGCGCAAAGCCTGCTGGTGATCGGCTTCGTCATGGTGTCGCTCTTGTTCCTCGTCTATGGCGACCGCAAGATCTGGGCCGCCGTGATGATGCGGCGCGGCCCCAACGTGGTGGGGGTGTTCGGCCTGCTCCAAACGGTCGCCGACGCGCTGAAATACGTTGTGAAAGAGGTGGTTATCCCCGCCGGCGCCGACCGCCCGGTGTTCCTGCTGGCGCCGATGACCAGTTTCGTGCTGGCCGTCATCGCCTGGGCGGTGATCCCCTTCAACGACACCTGGGTGCTGGCCGACATCAACGTGGCCATCCTTTACGTCTTCGCCATGTCCTCGCTCGAGGTCTATGGCGTGATCATGGGCGGCTGGGCGTCCAACTCGAAATACCCGTTCCTCGGCTCGCTTCGCTCGGCGGCGCAGATGATTTCCTACGAGGTCTCGATCGGCCTGATCATCATCGGGGTGATCATCTCGACCGGATCGCTCAACTTCGGGGATATCGTGGCGGCGCAGGACGGGGATTGGGGCCTGTTCAGCTGGTACTGGCTGCCGCATCTGCCGATGGTGTTCCTGTTCTTCATCAGCGCCTTGGCGGAAACCAACCGCCCCCCCTTCGACCTGCCCGAGGCCGAGTCGGAACTGGTGGCGGGCTACCAGGTGGAATACTCGTCCACGCCCTTCCTGCTGTTCATGGCGGGCGAATACATCGCCATCTTCCTGATGTGCGCGTTGATCACGCTGTTGTTCTTCGGCGGCTGGCTGTCGCCCATCCCCTTTATCCCGGACAGCCCGCTTTGGATGGTCGCCAAGATGGCGTTCTTCTTCTTCCTCTTCGCGATGGTGAAGGCGATCGTGCCGCGCTACCGCTACGACCAGCTGATGCGGCTGGGCTGGAAGGTGTTCC
>CAZVQL010000192.1:0-5779 GCA_964629305.1 uncultured Roseicyclus sp. | reverse complement strand
GATGGCAAGACGGTCAGCGTCGATGACATCAAGGCGTTCAGCGAATGGGCCGCGCAGGGGGGCAAGAACCCGCGCGAGATCGCTTATCGCCCGGCGCGCGTGCTGATGCAGGATTTCACCGGCGTTCCGGCGGTCGTGGACCTGGCCGCGATGCGTGACGGGATCAAGGCGCTGGGGGGCGACCCGCAGAAGATCAACCCGCTGAACCCGGTCGACCTTGTGATCGACCACTCGGTGATGATCGACGAGTTCGGTAACCCGCGCGCCTTCCAGATGAACGTGGACCGCGAGTATGAGCGCAACATGGAGCGCTACACGTTCCTCAAGTGGGGCCAGACCGCGTTCGACAATTTCCGCGTGGTGCCGCCCGGCACCGGCATCTGCCACCAGGTGAACCTGGAGTACCTGTCGAAGACCGTGTGGTTCGATGCGGACCAGTCGGGCGAGGTTGTGGCCTACCCCGATACGCTGGTGGGCACCGACAGCCACACCACGATGGTGAACGGCGCGGCCGTTCTGGGTTGGGGCGTCGGCGGGATCGAGGCCGAGGCCGCGATGCTGGGGCAGCCGATCTCGATGCTGATCCCCGAGGTCGTGGGCTTCGAGCTGACGGGCACGATGATGGAAGGCACGACCGGCACGGACCTGGTGCTGAAAGTGGTCGAGATGCTGCGCAAGAAGGGCGTGGTGGGCAAGTTCGTGGAATTCTACGGCGAGGGCCTGGACCGTCTGCCGCTGGCCGACCGCGCGACGATTGCCAACATGGCGCCGGAATACGGCGCGACCTGCGGCTTCTTCCCGATCGACGGCGAGACGATCCGCTACCTGCGCAACACCGGCCGCGAGGAAGAGGTGATCGCGCTGGTCGAGGCCTATGCCAAGGAAAACGGCTTCTGGCGCGGCGCGGATTACGCGCCGGTCTACACCGATACGCTGTCGCTTGACATGGGCACGATCGTGCCCGCGATCTCGGGGCCGAAGCGGCCGCAGGATTACGTGGCGCTCGACCAGGCATCGGAAGCCTTCTTCAACGTGGTCTCGGAATTCCGGGGCGAGGACGAGACGCTGGCCGCGACCGACATGGCCGCGGAAGGGCCGGCGCCGGATGCGCTGATCGATCCGCGGAAAACCGCGAAGGTCGAGGGCGAGGATTATTCCTTGCGTGACGGGTCGGTCGTGATCGCCTCGATCACCTCCTGCACCAACACGTCGAACCCCTACGTGATGATCGGCGCAGGGCTTGTCGCGCGCAAGGCGCGGGCGCTGGGCCTGACGCGGAAGCCGTGGGTCAAGACCTCGCTGGCGCCCGGGTCGCAGGTCGTCTCGGCCTACCTGGAAGCGGCCGAGCTGCAGGAAGACCTGGATGCCGTGGGCTTCAACCTGGTGGGCTACGGCTGCACGACCTGCATCGGCAACTCGGGCCCGCTGCAGCCCGAGATCTCGAAGGCGATCAACGACAACGACCTGATCGCGACCTCGGTCCTGTCGGGCAACCGCAACTTCGAGGGGCGGATCAGCCCCGATGTGCGCGCCAACTACCTCGCCTCGCCGCCGCTGGTGGTGGTCTACGCGCTGGCCGGTGACATGAACATCAACGTCGCCACCGACCCGATCGCGCAGACGCCGGACGGCAAGGACGTCTACCTGAAGGACATCTGGCCGACGAGCCAGGAGGTGGCCGAGCTGGTCGAGCAGACCGTGACGCGCGAGGCGTTCCGCTCGAAATACGCGGATGTCTTCAAGGGTGACGAGAAGTGGCAGGGCGTCGAGGTTCCCCAGCAGGAGACCTATGACTGGCCGGCGACCTCGACCTACATCCAGAACCCGCCCTATTTCCAGGGCATGGGTGCGGAGCCGGGCACGATCTCGAACATCGAGGGGGCCAAGGTTCTGGCGATCCTGGGCGACATGATCACGACCGACCACATCAGCCCGGCCGGTTCGTTCAAGGACACGACGCCCGCGGGCCGTTACCTGACCGAGCGCCAGGTGCCCGCGCGGGAGTTCAACTCGTACGGGTCGCGGCGGGGCAACCACGAGATCATGATGCGCGGCACCTTCGCCAACATCCGGATCAAGAACGAGATGCTGGACGGGGTCGAGGGGGGGTATACCCTTGGGCCGGACGGTCAGCAGACCTCGATCTTCGACGCGGCGATGGCCTACCAGGAGGCGGGCACGCCGCTGGTGATCTTCGGCGGCGAGCAGTACGGCGCGGGCTCTTCGCGCGACTGGGCGGCCAAGGGGACGGCGCTGTTGGGCGTGAAGGCGGTGATCGCGGAAAGCTTCGAGCGCATCCACCGTTCCAACCTGGTGGGCATGGGGGTGATCCCCTTCGAGTTCACCGGGGGCGACACGCGCAAGTCGCTGGGCCTGAAGGGGGACGAGACGGTCGACATCCACGGGTTGGATGCGGTCACGCCGCTGATGGAGACGACGGCCACGATCACCTATGGCGACGGGTCGAAGAAGGACATCACGCTGAAGTGCCGGATCGATACCGCGATCGAGATCGAGTACATCGAGCATGGCGGCGTGCTGCACTACGTGCTGCGCGACCTGGCGAAGGCGCCTGTCGCGGCGGAGTGAGCGGGGCCTTGGCCCTTGCAAGATGCCTGAGACGAAGAGGGCGGCCGATGCGGTCGCCCTTTTTTCGTGGATCGCCCTGGGGCGGCCATCGCGTCTGCGTGATGGTGCGGCCTGCCGTGTTGCCGGGGCGATGGCGCGGGGCTAGCGTGGCGCTTGACCAAGTTGCGCAACGGAGGCGCTGGTGCTGAAAGGGTTTCCCGACCTTCCGCCGATCTGGCTGTTGCTGGGGCTGGTGCTGGCCTGGCTGCTGGCGGGCTGGTTGCCGCTGGTCCGGCTTTTCGGGCCGGTCTGGCAGGGGGCCGGTGTCGTGCTGTCGCTGGCGGGCGTGGCGGTGATCTTGTGGGCGGCCTTGTGGTTCTGGCGCAAGAAGACGACGATCGAGCCGCATCACGAGCCGGGTACGCTGATCGTGGAGGGGCCGTATCGCCTGAGCCGGAACCCGATCTATCTTGGGATGCTGGCGATCCTGACGGGGGCGGTGATGTGGCATGGTGCGTTGAGCGGGGTGGTGCTGCCCTTCGCGTTCGCGATGGTGCTTGAGCGGCGGTTCATCCTGCCCGAGGAGGCGGGGCTGCGCCGCGCCTTCGGGGCCGAGGCGCACAGCTACCTGGAGCGCACGCGTCGATGGTTGTAATGCGCTCTCGCGAACGCTTGATTGGAACAAGAGGTCGGGACCCCCTAAGTAAGCCCTACATGGGGACCGCAGAACGGATGTGATGATGTCAAGCAGAGTGGCACATATGGGCGGCGCGTTGATGGCCGCATTCATGGCGAGCGCAGCCGTGGCGGATGGGGGCGATGGACCGGTGGTGGTCGAGCTGTTCACCTCTCAGGGCTGCACGGCCTGCCCGCCGGCGGATGCGCTGATCGGCGAATTGTCGATGCGCGACGATGTGATCGCCCTGGCCCTTCACGTGGATTATTGGGATTACATCGGCTGGGAGGACATCTTCGCCACGCCGCAATTCACCGAGCGCCAGCACGGATACGGTCACGCCGCAGGATCGACGGTCGTCTACACGCCGCAGATGATCATCGGCGGACAGGACCGGATCATCGGTGCGCGGCCCATGGCGGTCGCCGATCTGATCCAGGCGCATAATGCGCTGCCCGATCCCGTCACGCTGACGGTCGAGCCGGGCGCAGATGAGTATCGGATCGAGGCGGTGGCCCACATGCCGCCCCCGCGTCCCGATATGGTGGTGCAGGTGGTCAGCTACATTCCGCATGCCGAGGTCGAAATCAATCGCGGCGAACGCGCCGGCACGGTGGGCTCGCATTACAACGTGGTCACGTCCTGGCAGGTTGTGGGGGAATGGAACGGCGACGCCCCGTTCAATTTCTCCGTGCTGCCGCAGTCGGACCAGCCGCATGTCGTGATCGTGCAGCAGGCCGGCTATGGCGCCATCCTGGGTGCTGCGCGGCTCGTCGAGGGCAACTGAGCCCGAGGCCACGACCGCTTTTCCCTTCAGGCGCTGGCCGCCTTTGCCTGCCGCTCGGGTTTCCAGCGGCGATGGATCCAGAACCATTGCTCGGGATGCGCGCGGACCCGTGCGGCGAGGCTGTCGTTCAGGGCCTGTGTCATCGTCTCGGCGTCGGTGTGAGGGATCGGGGCCTCGACCGTCACATCGAAATCCAGCCCGTTTTCCTGTCGCTCGGCATAGATGGGGACCAGAAGCGTGTTGTATTTCAGGGCCATCTCGGCGGCCGACACGGCGGTGGGTGCGGGCTGACCAAGAAAATCGAGTTGTGCGCCGCCGGAGACATACTGATCTATCAGGATCGCGCCCTGGCCGCCGTCGCGCAGGTTCTTGACGAAACCTGCAAGGCCGCGGCGGTCACGCGGGTAGGCCGGGCCGCCCACCCCCTCGACCGAGGCGACGTAGTGGGCGTTCGAATAAGGGTTGTTCATGAGGCGGTAGAGGCCGCCCATCTGGTACCCGCGCACGTTCATCGCGGCCCGCGCGGCCTGGTAATTCCCGTAGTGACCGGACACGAAGAGGATCGGCTTGCCCGCGGCGCGCGCCTCTTCGCAGGCGGCGAAACCGGGGCCGTGCGGCTGCCAGCCCGTGGCGCGGGCGAGTTGGTCGCCGGGTGAATAGTTCTCGATCGCGGTGCGGCCGAAATTGTCGAGCACAGCGCGCGCGACGGACCGTCTCTGGGCGGCGGACATGTCGGGGAAGATCATGGCCAGTTGTTCTTCGGCGCGGCTGCGATACCCGTTGACAGTGCCGATCGCGCGCACGACCGCCCCCATCATCGCGACCCTCGGGCCGTAGGGCAGTCGGCGTCCGGCCCAAAAGAGCGCCCGCACGCTACGGTCGACCGTCCAGTCCAGCCATGCGGTGCGGCCTTCGGCCATCGCCTCCCCCGGGATTGGTGCCGCTTGCCGCGCGGCGTTCAGCGTGCCGCAGCGGCCCGCAGGCGCGTTTCGCGGTGCCAGACATAAACCCCGGCCCCCACGATCACAAGCGCGCCCAGAAGGGTCCAGATGTCGGGCACTTCGTCGAAGAGGAGAAGGCCCCAGACCGTGGCAAAGACGACGCCCGCGTAGCCGAAGGGGGCCACGGCGCCCGCCTCGGCCACGGTGAGCGAGCGGATCAGGAGGAACTGCCCGGCCGCGCCCACGGCGCCGAGTGCCAGGAAGATCGCGGCGTCGGGCAGGGTGGGTGTCGTCCAGACCGGGACGGTCAGGATGCTCGCCACGATGGTGCCGATGATCGCGGTGTAGAGGAACGAGGTCAGGATCGGCTCGTCCCGGCCCAGAAACCGCGTGGTCAACGCGTAGGAGGCGTAGAAGATGCCCCCCAGAAGCGGCAGGAAGGCGGTGAAGGTGAAGATGTCCGAGCCGGGCCGGATCACGATCAGCGCGCCCGTCAGCGCCGCGGCGATGCCCGCGATCCGGCGTGGCCCCAACGGCTCGCGCAGGAGGAGGGCCGCGCCGAGGGTCAGTAGGACAGGGTGGACCTGCATGACGGCGGTCGCCGCGGCGATGTCCATGCGCGAGATCGCGGTGAAGAACGAGATGGTGGCGGCGAAGAGAAAGGCCGAGCGCAGCAGTTGCAGGCCCAGCCGCCGCGTCCTCAGAAGCGGGCCGAGGCGGGGGGCGAGGAGGAGCGAGACGACCAGCATCATGCCGGCATAGCGCGCCCAGACCACCTGCATCGGCTCGTAACGGGCCATCAGCATC
>CAZVQL010000191.1:0-5788 GCA_964629305.1 uncultured Roseicyclus sp. | reverse complement strand
CACTCGTAGCCCCCCTGCACCGCCCATTGCCAGAGGTGCAAAGACTGCTCCCTTGCCCTCGCTGGCCGCGATCCGCGCAGCTGTGACGGCCGCCTCCATTCGATCGCCTTGCTGCCCGAGTCCCGCGAGGCTCCAGAGGTGAAAGCCCAAGCAAGCACGGGTGATCGGGTGCAACTCGGAAGCTTGCGCCGTAAGGTCCAGCCAACCGCCTGCGCGATCCGCAAAAGGTTCGGCCTCATCCGCGAGGTTCTCGGGGTCGCGGCGGTCAAGGAAGGCGGAAAAGTCTACCTCCGGTCCTGGCCCACCGGATAGCCGCCGCACCGCCCAACCGACACGCGCGAGCGCGGCAGTGTCGTCCTGTACGCCGGACAAGCGCATGGAGATCCAGAGCGCCAGCCGATCCGGGCCGATGCGGTCACCCGCGAACCAGCTGAGGTCGGCAGCCTCGATCAGGGCTAACCTGTGCCGCCATCCTTCCGGGCCGCGCTTCAGCCGTCGAGGACCGCCGCTTCACGCGGCTCGGCCCGTGGTCCCGGCGGCAGATAATCCGGCTCCTCTTCCATGGGACCGGGCAGGAACCAAAGATCGTCCTCGGACGACTGTTCCACCTCCTCAGCGTCGAGGAAGAGAACGTCCGATTCATCATGCAACGCAGGCGCTTGAGGCTTCATATGTGCAAAATACTGGAATTCTGCACATTACCCAAGGGTTTTGTCAGAGTACGCTCACGCTCCTTATATAGCACGCACAGGCGATGGTCGGCGAGGGCTCTCTGATCGCGCTCACTGTATAGAAACCAAGGGCTTTCTGTTGAGCAGGGCCACAGAGAGCGCCCTTGCATCCGTTTACAAACGGTCGTTTAGTAACGGCATATGAAATTGCAATCGGCCCCGTTTTCATGCCCCTGATAGGCTATGCCCGCGTTTCCACGGAGGATCAGACCCCCCTGCCCCAGTCTGAGGCGCTGCAATCTGCGGGCTGTGCCGAGATCTTTGAAGAGCACGCCTCAGGCGGCAATCGCGCGCGTCCTGTACTCGCGCGTTTGCTCGAACGCGTCCAGAGCGGCGATACGCTGGTCGTTGTGCGGATCGACCGGCTTGCGCGATCCCTGTCGCATCTGCTGGAGGTGATCGAACGTCTGGAGGCCAAGGGAGCTTTCTTCCGCTCGCTGCAGGATCCAATCGACACCGCCTCCCCTCAAGGAAAATTCACATTGCAGGTTCTGGGCGCCGCGGCCGAGTTCGAGCGCGCGCTGATACGTGAGCGCACAAAGGCCGGGCTTGCCTCTGCGCGCGCCAAAGGGCGCGTTGGTGGCAATCCTGGGCTTCGCACCAAAGACCCCGCCGCGCTGCGCAAGGTGCGGCTGGCACGACAGGACGGCTACATGGAGCGCCTGAACGAAACCGCGCAGGATTGGGTGCCCCACGTGCGACGCCTGCGGCCGGATATGGCCTGGGAAGATGTTTTGCGAATCATTAATGGCCCCCTGCCCCACGACCGGCACTGGACCCAAAGCCGCCTACTCCGTGCTGTGAAAGCCTATGTCCGCGACGGGTTTCTACCAGATGAAGTGCTTGGCCGCGCCGGACGCCGCGAAACCGATGACCGCCTGCCAGCTATCGTGGCTGCCATCAAAGGCTCGGACCCCGAAATCACACTGCAGGCGATCTGCGACCGGCTAGAATCGATGCGTGAGCGCACCCCTCGAGGCCGTACTAGCTGGCAGCCGTCTTCGGTCAAAATGCTGCTTGAGCGTGCGGAAAAGTTGGGGCTCCTGTGAACACGACACTTGTGTTGGCTTAACGGATTGCCACTAAATCTAGAAAGTGCTTGCACGAATCTGGCTGGTCGGGCAATAGTCTCGAAAAATAACGCGCGGTCACATAAAAAACGCGCCCACGGATCGGGGCAGACATGAGCGAAGCAGAACAGGATCTAGATATCGCCATCGGGCACTACGCGGAACTTCTCGCGTCGAACCTGCATGCTCAGCGCGCTGCGCACTTCCCACCGGATGCAAAGAAGGTGATGCGCACTTTGACCAGCGGCGAAGCTGCTGAGCTCCTTGGCGTCGACCATACCTATCTTCGGAAGCTTCATCGAGAAGGAAAGATCGTTGACGTCGAGACGACGGCGGGAAGTCATCGCCGCTATACGCTCGACGATATCTGGGAAATCCGGCAGACGCTTGAAGGAAACGCAAAAAAGTCTGGAACTTACGTGCCTGGGCGTCGCGACGGTGACGAGCTTCAAGTCATTTCAGTGGTGAACTTCAAGGGCGGAAGCGGCAAAACGACGACGTCTGCTCACCTCGCTCAGCGCTTGGCGCTCAAGGGGTACAGAGTTCTTGCGATCGATCTCGACCCCCAAGCATCTCTTTCGGCTCTTCACGGAATCCAGCCAGAACTCGACCTCATGGAGGGCGGAACCCTCTATGATGCCGTTCGCTACGACGATCCGGTTCCGATCTCCGAAGTGATCCGCAAGACTTACATTCGCGGCCTTGATCTCATCCCAGGCAACCTTGAACTCATGGAGTTCGAGCACGAGACGCCTGCTGCTATCCAGCGAGGCGGAGCGAAGGCGTTCTTCGCGAGAGTTCATGACGCACTCGATAGTGTTGAAGCGAACTACGACGTTGTTGTGATCGACTGCCCGCCGCAGCTTGGTTTCTTGACGATGTCAGCACTTTCCGCGTCCTCGGGCGTCCTCGTGACGGTTCACCCGCAGATGCTTGACCTTATGTCGATGTCCCAATTCCTGCGAATGACGGCGGATCTCCTGGGAGTAATCAGGGATGCAGGCGCAAATTTGCGCTTCGATTGGCTGCGCTTCTTGCCAACGCGATACAAAGTCGGCGACGCGCCACAAACCGAAGTCATCGCCTTCATTCGCGGGCTGTTTGGGAGGTCGGTCCTGACCAATCACATGGTTGAATCGACCGCAATTTCTGATGCCGGCTTGACCAAGCAAACGCTCTACGAAGCTGACAAGAAGGACTTCACGCGTCAGACGTTTGATCGTGCGATCGAATCTATGAACGCAGTGAACGATGAGATCGCTGAAATCATCCAGAACACATGGGGGCGGAATGGCAAGAAAGCCTAAACTTGGCCTGCCGCTGCAGACCCTTCGCAACGCTCCTGACGCTCTTGAAGGGCGCCGACTGCGTGGCGGTGTTTTTGAGATCGATCCGGCGCAGATTGTTACCGAAGGACGGTTGGATGACAGGCTTCAGATTGAAGTTGAGGGCCTGAAGAACTCTATTTCCAAGAACGGTCAGCGTGTGCCTGTCTTGGTCCGCCCACTGGAAGGCGATCGCTACAACCTGATCTATGGCCGCAGACGCTTGGAAGCATGTCGCGAACTCGGTATCAAAGTTCGAGCCATCGTCACAGAGGTTGAAGGTGATCAAGCGCTTCGAGATCAGCTTCTCGAGAACCAAGAGCGTCGTGATCTGAGCTTTATTGAGCGTGCGCTCGTTGCGACGGCACTTCTGGACGGTGATCATTTGGAAGGGGCTGAGCGCACCAATCGAGGTGTCGCCGAAGTCCTTAACCTCCACGAAGCTGGGGTTTCACAACTCTTGAGTGTCGTTCGGACGGTCGGCGAGGAACTCATCCAGGCAATTGGTGCGGCTCCCGGGATTGGTCGCCCGAGATGGGAAGAGCTCAAAAAGGCTTTGGGTGCCTACGACGGTGATCGAGACCAACTGCAAGCCGTAGCTCATGCAGCCAAGTCCGAAAGTTCCGGCTCGGTCGATGAGGTTTCTGAGCGTGCGTTTCTCGCAGTTCTGGCAGCTGCGAAGAGCGCAGAGAAGAAAGCAAGCCCGTCTAGAAAAGGCGTGCCTGCTTTGGCGATCCCCGGTGTCGGAGCTGCGACGGTCAAGACCGGCCGCCAAGGCAAGCAGCTTAAACTCGATCTGACTACGGATGAACCTGATTTTATCAGCTGGTTGGAGGGCAATGCCCCAAAGCTGATTACCGAGCTTCATGAGCGCTGGAAGCGTTCAGGAGACTGAGGAAGAGCAACCAACAAGAAGGAGGCACGATACAGGCAAAAAGAAAAAGGCCCCGAGAAGCTAGCTTCACGAGACCTTTGTAAGGTTTCGCACCGGGATCAGCCCGCTACAAAATCTCAGTTTTCGCACTTCTGAATGTAGCGTTCTGGCCCCTACCCCGCAAGCGCAAAGCGATTCGCGGGCCCTAGAATTTTTGTCTTCGTGAACATTTTCATGGAGTACACACCAATTTCGCCGTTTATGCGGCCGATTTCGCACGCTCATTTGCGCGTCATCGAGCGACCCGAGGCATCTGTTCCGGCCAGACCCGTTAACAAGTGGGAACTCCTGCGCGAGCTCTCCAAGGCGCAAGCGGCCTTTGGGGTCTCGGAACGTGATCTGACTGTTTTGCAGGGGCTCCTCAGCTTCTTTCCGGACGATGCGCTTGGCGGGAACGCCGAGATGGTCGTCTTCCCCTCGAACAAGGCAATCTGCGAGCGCCTCAATGGCATGCCGTGCTCAACGATGCGTCGTCACCTCGCGCGTCTCGTCGAGGCTGGCTTGCTCCAGCGGCGCGATAGCCCCAATGGGAAGCGCTACGTCCGCAAGCACGGCGAAGACCGCGTCGCCTTTGGCTTCGATCTTTCCCCGCTCTACTGCCAGTCTGAGGAGATAGCACGGGCCGCAGAGGCCGTACGTGAGGCTGAGGAGCGCGTCAGGCGCCTCAGAGAGGTCGTAAGCCTCATGCGACGCGATCTCGCGGCCCTCGCCGAGTTCGGAGACGAGATGCAGCCAGGCCTAGGCTTCTGGGATCAGCTTCGCGACAAGGCTGCCCTCACAGCCCGCGCGCTTCGCCGCAAGCTTTCAATTGAGGACCTCGCGGCCTATCGAGCCGATCTTGAAGCTCTCCTTGACCAGGCACGCAACATCATTGATGGCCCTGAAACAGAAGAAATGAACACCAATGATGCCCAATCTGAGCGTCACCATCATAATTCAAATAAAGAATCTATAGATCTTGAACCTGCTTTAGAAAAAAGCGGGGCGGCGGCGGGTGTGCCAGATGTGGATACGAATGAGCCGGTGGCTGACGTTGATGAACAGGACACAAGACATCTGCCAAAGATCCCGCTCCACCTAGTGATAGCGGCATGCCCCTCGCTTAAGACCTTCTACCAAGGTGAGATCCGGCATTGGCATCAGCTTTTCGATGCGGCGTGCCATGTGCGGCCAGCCATGGGGATCAGTGCGTCTGCATGGGAAGAAGCACAGCGGTTCATGGGTCCGGAGCAAGCGTCGATCGTCGTTGCTGCCATGCTGGAACGCTTCGCCGACATAAGATCGCCTGGTGGATACTTGCGAGCTCTGACTGCCAAAGCTGCGGCAGGCGAGTTTTCCTGTGGCCCAATGGTCATGGCATTGATTGGCCGGCGGAACGCGGCTTAACAGCTGTTAAACTCCGATCGCGTGCGGCTGGCATGGCATAACTTAACAGCTGTTAAGTAGGCTCTCGGCACACAAACGGTGTCTGAGAAAGAAAAGTTAGGGGGGTGAGGTATGGCGGTATTTGAGATCGTGAAAGTGGCTTTCGCCTTCGTCGCGGCGAAGATCTGATGACGAGGGCATCCCGATCACCATGGTGAAACCTCAGCTGGTGACCATCGCTGCTAGTAGCGCCAAGGCGGCTAGCGAAGAACATACAGATCGTTGCGCGCCTCCGCGGCCCCTGCCCTTTTCGATGTCTGAGATCTGATGATGAATACCCTAAATAACTGGCTCTACGCTATC
>CAZVQL010000190.1:0-5788 GCA_964629305.1 uncultured Roseicyclus sp. | reverse complement strand
TGCCCGAGGTGCCGCGCTACAATATCTGCCCCACGCAGGCCGTGGCCGTGGTGACGGCGGGGCAGGGCGGTCGGCGCCTGCGCCCGATGCGCTGGGGGTTCCTGCCGCATTGGTACAAGACCCCCACCGACGGCCCCCTCCTGATCAACGCCCGCGCCGAGACGATCGCGGAAAAGCCCGCCTTCCGCGCCGCCGTTCGCGAGCGCCGCTGCCTTTTGCCGGCCACGGGGTTCTACGAATGGACCAAGGACGAGGGCGGCAACCGCCTGCCGTGGTATTTCGTGCCCAAGGACCGCGCACCGCTGGTCTTCGCGGCCATCTGGCAGGAGTGGACGAAGGGCGATCAGCCCATGACGACCGTCGCCATCGTCACCACGGGCGCCAGCGACTGGATGTCCGAGACCCACCACCGAGAGCCCGTGCGCCTTGCCCCCGGGGATTGGGCGCGCTGGCTGGGCGAGACGGGCGAGAAGGCCGCCCCCCTGATGCGCCCTGCGCCGGAGGACTACTACGACCGCTGGCGCGTCGACCCACGCGTCAACTCGAACCGGGCCGAAGGCGCCGATCTGGTCGAGCCGCTGGCGGCGTGACGGGGCAGGGGGGAGGCTGGAGCGGGCAGCGGGAATCGAACCCGCACCAAGAGCTTGGAAGGCTCGTGTGATACCATTTCACCATGCCCGCCTCCGTTTCGGGAGGTAACCGTGCCCGGCGGATCAGTCAAGGCGGCAGGCGCGTTTGCGCATGGACCGGTGGCATCGCGCCTGGCGCACCATATCGACCGCCATCTGCCTGAAATCAGACCAAGCGGGCAGCCCCGGTTGGCGCCATAACGCCACCTGCACCCCTGTTGCCAGACGGCGTGCAGAACCACCGGGCGCATCGGAAATCCCATTGAGGGCGGGAGGCATCATATGCAACTGATCTCGCACGGGCGATGCCGCTGCCTTTATCCAAACGGGCAGGGGCGTCCGCCCCTCACCCACGACGAACCGCATGCCGCCTCGTGACGGGCACATGCCACGGCAGCCAAGGAAGGAAGAGGTCACCATGACAATCACGCTGCTCGACGGTGGCATCGGCCAGGAGATGGTCGCGCGCGCGGGCGACAGGCCCACGCCGCTCTGGTCCACGCGGGCGATGATGGATCATCCCGGTCTCTTGCAGGAGATCCACGCCGATTACTTCGCCGCAGGTGCCGATATCGCCACGACGAACACCTACGCGATCCACCGCGACCGGCTGGCCCCCGACGGGCTGGAGCACCTGTTCGAGCCGCTGCACGCCGCCGCGCTGGCCGAGGCGCGGGCCGCGCGCGACGCACATGGGAGGGGCCGCATAGCGGGCTCTATCGGTCCGCTGGCCGCAACCTACCGGCCGGAACTGCACCCCGATGCCGCGACCGCCGTGCCGCTCTATGCCGAGATGGCGCGGATGGTCGCGCCGGGCGCGGACCTGATCCTGTTCGAATCCGTCGCGTCCCTGGCGCATGCCGAAACCGCGCTGGTCGGGGCGGCCGAGGCGGCGACCGGCCTGCCGGTCTGGCTGTCGGTCACGCTCGATGACGAGGACGGAACGCGCCTGCGCTCGGGCGAGAAGGTGGCCGATGTGCTGCCGATCCTGTCTGACGGCCGGGCCGCGGCCGTCTTGGCCAATTGTTCGGCACCCGAGGCGATGCCCCCCGCGCTGGAGATCTTCGCGCGGTCGGGCCTGCCCTTCGGGGCCTATGCCAACGGCTTCACCATGATCACCAAGGCGTTTCTCGAGAACCGCCCGACGTCGGACAAGCTGGCCGCGCGCCGCGACATGGGGCCCGAGGTTTACGCCGATCACGTCATGGCCTGGGTCGGGCAGGGTGCCACGATCGTCGGTGGCTGCTGCGAGACGGGCCCCGCCCACATCGCCGAGATCGCCCGGCGCCTGCGAGAGGCCGGCTTGCGCGATTGAAGATTCCGATTGATTGACACCTCTTTGATTGCAATTCTTGGGGCATGATCAACAAGCTCGAAATGTTCATCGCGGTGGCCAAGGAGGGGCATTTCGGCCGTGCGGCCGAGACCCTCGGGATCACGCAACCGACGCTATCCACCGGCATCAAGCAACTCGAGGAGATGCTGGGCGTCCAGCTGATCTTCCGCGGTTCGCGCTACGGCGGGCTGACACCCGAAGGACAGCGCGCCCTGGTCTGGGCGCGGCGACTTGTCAGCGACAGCCGCACCTTCCGCGAGGAGATGCGCGTCAGCCGCCATGGCCTGTCCGGGCACCTGAGGCTGGCCGTCATCCCCACCGCCCTCACATGGGCCGCGCGCCTTTCGGCCCGTTTCGCCGAGACGCACCCGAACGTGCGGTTCACGATCCTGTCGCGGAACTCCTCGGAGATTTTGAAAATGCTTGAAAATCTCGAGGTGGATGCCGGGATTTCCTACCTCGACAACGAGCCGCTCGGCCGGGTCACCACGGCGCCGATCTATACGGAGCATTACACGCTGGTGTGCCATGCCGACAGCCCGCTGGCACTGGAGACCGAAGTGACCTGGGGCGACCTGTCGGGTGAGCGGCTGTGCCTGCTGACGCCCGACATGCAGAACCGCCGCATCATCAACCAATGCTTCATGGAGGCCGACGTCACGCCCGAGGCGCTGGTCGAATCGAACTCGACCGTCGTGCTGGCCGCCCATGTCGAAGAAGGTGGGTGGGTTACCATCTTACCCTCTGACATGGCTCGATTTTTGGCCTCGGGAAAGCGGTTGTCCATCGTGCCGATCGCGGGCGGGCACGTGGCTCATACCGTTGGCCTCGTCGCGCCCTGGCGCGAGCCGCACACGCCCGTGCTCGACGCGCTCTTGTGCGAAGCGGCCGATCTGGCCGGGTAGCGAGCCGCGACGCGTCGCTCGGGGCACCTGAAGTGTCGCGCCTGTTCCATTCGAAAATCAAATCAATCAACGGAATTACGATATTGATTATTGATTGAATTCCGCGATGCTGGCGGCACTGTTCCGGAGCCCGCCATGACGACCACAGCCGCCCCGCCGCCCGAGATCGACGCGATCATCGCGGCGCATCTGCATCTCGAGGGTCCGCTTCTGCCGATCCTGCACGCCGTGCAGGAGGCCTATGGCTGCGTCCCGTCCGAAGCGCACGGGCCCATCGCCGAGGCGCTGAACATCACGCGCGCGGAACTGCATGGGGTCGTCAGTTTCTACCATGATTTCAAGGACAAGCCCGCCGGTGTTCATGTCGTGAAGATTTGCCGGGCCGAGGCCTGCCAGGCGGTCGGCGCCAATGCGCTGTCGGAGGCGGTGCTGGGCAAGCTGGGCCTCGACTGGCACGGCACCACGCCCGACGGGCGCGTGACGGTCGAGCCGGTCTATTGCCTTGGCCTCTGCGCCTGTGGGCCCGCCGCGATGGTCGATGGCGCGCTCAAGGGGCGGGTCGAGGCGGATACCCTGCTGGCAGAGGTCTCGGCATGAAGGTCTATGTCCCCCGTGATGCCGCCGCCCGCGCGCTTGGCGCCGATGCCGTCGCCGCCGCGTTCGAGGCTGCGGGCCATGCCGTCATCCGCAACGGCACACGCGGGATGATCTGGCTGGAACCGCTTGTCGAGATTGAAGAAAACGGCCAGCGCCGCGCCTATGGCCCGGTCAAGCCCGGCGATGTGGCGGGCATTCTCGATGGCAGCATCGAGAGCCTTGGCGCGGTTGAAGACATCCCCTTCTTCGCGCGCCAGCAGCGCCTGACCTTTGCCCGCTGCGGCCTGATCGACCCGCTCAGCTTGTCCGACTACGAGGCCAATGGCGGCCTTGCCGGTCTGCGCCGCGCGATCGACCTCGGCCCCGAGGGGATCGTCGCCGAAGTGAAGGAAAGCGGCCTCCGCGGCCGAGGCGGTGCGGGCTTCCCGACGGGCATCAAGTGGGAAACTGTGCAGAAAGCGCAGGCCCCGCAGAAATACATCGTCTGCAACGCCGACGAGGGCGACAGCGGCACCTTCGCCGACCGGATGATCATGGAGGGCGACCCCTTTACCCTGATCGAGGGGATGATCATCGCGGGCCTCGGCGTGGGCGCGACCAAGGGCTATGTCTACATCCGGTCCGAGTATCCCGACGCCATCGAGGTGATGACCCGCGCCGTCGAAATTGCGCGCGAAAACAAGATTCTCGGGCACGTTCTTCATGCATCGCATGAATTCGATATCGAGATCCGCGTGGGTGCAGGCGCCTATGTCTGCGGCGAGGAAACGAGCCTTCTGAACTCGCTCGAGGGCAAGCGCGGGGTGGTTCGCGCGAAACCGCCGCTCCCCGCGCTCGAAGGGTTCATGGGGCGGCCCACGGTCGTCAACAACGTCATCTCGCTCGCCACCGTTCCGGCAATCTTCGAGAAGGGCGCGGCGCATTACGCGGGCTTCGGCCTTGGCCGGTCCAAGGGCACGATGCCGATCCAGATCGCGGGCAACGTCAAGCACGGCGGCCTTTTCGAAACCGCCTTCGGCATGCCGCTGGGCGAGCTGGTCAACGACATCGCGGGCGGCACGGCCAGCGGGCGACCGGTCAAGGCGGTGCAGGTCGGCGGGCCGCTCGGGGCCTATTTCGCGCCCGGCAAGTTCGACACGCCCTTTGCCTACGAGGAATTCGACGGGCAGGGCGGGCTGATCGGCCATGCCGGTGTCGTGGTCTTCGACGACACGGCCGACATGCTGGGCATGGCGCGCTTCGCGATGGAGTTTTGCGCCATCGAGTCCTGTGGGAAATGCACACCTTGCCGCATCGGCGCGGTGCGCGGCGTGGAAACCATCGACCGGATCGGGCAGGGCGACGCCAGCGCGGTGCCGCTTCTGGTCGATCTGTGTGAAACCATGAAAGACGGCTCGCTCTGCGCGCTGGGGGGCTTCACGCCCTACCCGGTGATGAGCGCGCTGGAGCAGTTCCCCGAGGAATTCGCCGTGGCACGGGAGGCCGCAGAATGAAGGATTTCATCATTCCCTGGGATGACGACCGCGACATGGGCACGCCCGCGAAAGAGGGCGCGCCGGTCACGTTGACCATCGACGGCTTCGAGGTGACCGTGCCCGAGGGCACCAGCGTTATGCGCGCCGCTGCCGAGCTGGGCATGTCGATCCCCAAGCTTTGCGCCTCGGACAATCTCGAGGCCTTCGGCTCCTGCCGGCTTTGCGTGGTCGAAATCGAGGGGCGGCGCGGCACGCCCGCCTCCTGCACCACGCCGGTGGCGCCCGGGATGGTCGTGCGCACGCAGTCGCAGAAGGTGAAGAAGATCCGCAAGGGTGTCATGGAGCTTTACATCTCCGACCACCCGCTCGACTGCCTCACCTGTGCGGCCAACGGCGATTGCGAGCTGCAGGACATGGCCGGTGCCGTCGGCCTGCGCGACGTGCGATTTGAGGCCCCCGCAGACGGCATGCGCACCCATTTCGCGGCGCGCGACACCAGCGGAGAGGCGAACCCGGAGTGGCTGCCAAAGGACGACAGCAACCCGTATTTCTCCTATGACCCCTCGAAATGCATCGTCTGCAACCGCTGCGTGCGGGCCTGCGAAGAGGTGCAGGGCACCTTCGCGCTGACCATCGAAGGCCGCGGTTTCGACAGCCGCGTGTCGGCGGGCGGGGCAGGCGACGATTTCCTGTCGTCCGATTGCGTCAGCTGCGGGGCCTGCGTGCAGGCCTGCCCGACTGCGACGCTGCAGGAGAAGAGCGTGATCGAGCTGGGCACGCCCACGCGCTCGGTCATCACCACCTGCGCCTATTGCGGCGTCGGCTGCTCGTTCAAGGCCGAGTTGA
>CAZVQL010000189.1:0-5797 GCA_964629305.1 uncultured Roseicyclus sp. | reverse complement strand
CACAAGGCATCCCACGAGGGGGTGATGGTGGCCGAACTGATCGCGGGTAAGAACAAGGTCCACCCGATCAAGCCCGAGTCGATCGCCGGCTGCACCTATTGCCATCCGCAGGTCGCATCGGTCGGCCTGACCGAGGCGAAGGCCAAGGAACGGGGCTATGACGTCAAGGTCGGCCGCTTCCCCTTCATCGGCAACGGCAAGGCCATCGCACTGGGCGAGCCCGAGGGGATGGTAAAGACCGTCTTCGACGCCAAGACCGGCGAGCTTCTGGGCGCGCATATGATCGGGGCCGAGGTGACGGAACTGATCCAAGGTTATGTCGTGGGCCAGAAGCTGGAGACGACCGAGGAGGACCTGATGGAAACCGTCTTCCCGCACCCGACGCTCAGCGAGATGATGCACGAAAGCGTGCTCGACGCCTATGACCGGGTGATCCACATCTGACGGCGCTGAGAGGCGCGAAAGAACAGGGCGGCCGCGGTGGGCCGCCCTTTTTCTTTATCGCAACGTGATCGGCAGTTCCGCAATCGGTGTGCGGTCCTGGTCCATGAAATACCGGATCACGTAAGCCCCCGGCGCTTCGGGCAGTTGTAGCTCTGCGGGATTGCCCCTTTCGGTGTAGACGAACCGCTCCCACCGGTCGCTCCCGGTGGCACCCGCTGGGCCGATCCCGATGTAATCGCTGCGATAATCCGGGCCGGTCCATTCCACCTCGATCACCGTGCCTGCCGCTGCCACCGGGTCCTTGGTGCTCAGCGTCGCGGTTACGGCCGTCACCGTGATCGGTACCTCGGCGATGGCGACCCGGTCCTGGTCCATGAAGTAGCGGATGACATAGGCGCCCGGTTCCACTGGCATCACCAGCTGCGCGGGGTTGCCGCGCTCAGTATAGGCGAAGTTCTCCCACCGGTCGCTGCCGTCCGCGCCTGCCGCCCCGATCCCGATATAGTCGCTGCGGTAGTCTGGCCCGGTCCACCCGATCTCGACGGTCGAGCCCGCGATGGCGGTCGGTGGTGCGGTGATCGAGGCCGCGACCGCCGTCACGGTGATCGGCGCCTCGGCGATGGCAACGCGGTCCTGGTCGAGGAAATAGCGGATCACGTAGGCGCCGGGTTCCGTGGGCATCACCAGTTGCGCGGGATTGCCCCGCTCGGTGTAGGTGAAGTTCTCCCAACGGTCGGAGCCATCCGCACCTGCTGCCCCGATCCCGATGTAATCGTTGCGGTTGTCCGGCCCGGTCCAGCCCACGTCGATCGTCGCGCCCGCGGTCGCCGTGGGCGGCGCTGTGATCGAGGCTGCGACCTCGGTCACGGTGATCGGCGCCTCGGCAATCGCGACGCGGTCCTGGTCGAGGAAGTAGCGGATGACGTAGGCCCCCGGTTCGGTCGGCACCAGAAGCTCAACGGGATTGCCCCGCTCGGTGTAGGTGAAATTCTGCCACCGGTCGCTGCCGTCTGCGCCCACAGCCCCGATCCCGATGTAGTCGTTGCGGTTGTCGGGCCCCGTCCAGCCCACCTCGATGGTCGAGCCTGCCGTCGCCGTGTCGGGCGCCGTGATCGAGGCCAGAACCTCGGTCACCGTGATCGGAACCTCGGCCAGCGGCGTGCGGTCCTGGTCGGCGAAGTAGCGGATGATGTAGGCGCCCGGTTCGGTCGGCACCAGCAGGGACGCCGGGCTGCCGTCGCGCGTGTAGGCGAAGTTTTCCCACCGGTCGCTTCCCGTGGCATCCGCGGCCCCGATCCCAATGTAATCGTTGCGATAATCCGGTCCGGTCCAACCGACCTCGATGGTCGATCCCGCGGTGGCGGTGGGCGGCGCGGTCAGGCTGGCCGCCGCGGGTGTCACCGTGATCGGCACGGTCGCGATGGGCGTCCGTCCATCGTCTAGGAAATAGGTGATCAGGTGCGGCCCCGGCTCCATCGGCATGGTGAGCGAGGCCGGGTTGCCATCGCGGGTGTAGGTGAAGTTCTGCCAGCGGTCGCTGCCCTCTGCCCCTTGGGCACCAACGCCGAGATAGTCGTTCTGCGCATCGGGGCCGGTCCAGCCCACCTCGACGGTGGAGCCTGCGACGGCGGTCTCGGGTGCTGTGAGCGTCGCCCGCGGCAGGGGCGCCTCGAAGACCACCACGATCTCGCGCGGCTGGTCCACGATGACGAAATCAGCGGTCTGCTCGACCTCCTGCGCGGTCCAGTAGGCGGTGACGCGGTAGGCGCCGCGGGTCAGCTGGACGGTCGCGGGGTTGCTCGTGGCTGGGTTCGACATCACCGGTTCCACGTCCCAGATCACCGGATCGGTGATGACCTCGCCCTCGGGGCTGTCGAGGCGCGCGGTAAAGGTCACGTCGACCAGGAGCGCGGGCAGGGGGATCACCACCTCCTGCGGCTGGTTCTGCGTGACGGTAAAGCGCGCCTCATGCGTCGTGCCTTGGGTGCGGCGCAGCACCGACAGGCGATAGTCGCCCGGCAGAAGCTGCACGTTGCCCCCCGGCGCCTCGACCGGGCCGAGCAGCACCGCGCCCGCGGCATCGTAGAGCGTCCAGTCGAGCGGCGAGGCGGGCACCGACATGTCGGGCTGTACCCGTGCCGTGAAGGTCACGAGCGAGGGGTCCACGATCTGTGGCATCCGCAGGATGATGAGGTCGGTCTGTCCTTCCTCGATGACCACGTTGGTGCTGTAGGTGACGGGCCCCGACGGTTCGCTCCGCGTCGCCTCGATCGTGTAGAGGCCCGCGTCGAAGGAGAAATCGACCGTCGCCCCCTGAAGCCCGTCGGCGACGATGGTGTTGCCCTCGCCGATGATCCGCCAGCTGACGGGGCGGGTGACGAGCGTGTCCGTCTCGTCCACGCGCGCCTCGAGGCGCATGGGCGTGGGTTGCGCCGCCACCACGGTTTGCAGCGCCGCGCCAAGCTCGGCAGCGTTGTCGGCGGTCAGGAACATGCCGCCCGTGCCCTCGGCGATGCACTGCATCTGCGCGCGCGCCTCGGGCTCGGCGGCGACGTCGAAGCCGATCACATGCGCGGTGAACCCGACGCCCGTTGCCTCAAGCTCGCGGGCGATGGCGCAGGGGTCGGGGTTGCAGTTCTCGATCCCGTCCGAGACGAGGATCACGGTGGCCGGGTTCTCGGTATGGCGCAGCGATTGCGCGGCGGCGACGACGGCATCGGCCATGGGCGTACGTCCGCGCGGGTTGATCGAATTGACCGCCTCGAGGATGCGATCCTGCGTGAAGGGCGCGGGAGAGACGATCGTCTCGATATCGGTGCAGGACCCGCGTTCACGGTGGCCATAGACCGTCAGCCCCAGCGAGGTCTCGTCGGGCATCTCGGCCAGCATCTCGGCGATGACATCGCGCGCGATGACAATCTTGTTCACCCCGTCGATCTGCCCCCACATCGAGCCGGAGGCGTCGAGCACGAGGATCGTGTTGGGTCGGTCCGCCTGTTGGGCAAGGGCCACGAAGGGCAACAGGGCGAAGGTGACCACGGCGATGAAAAAGCGGCGCATGAAATGGCTCCGGGAGAATCATATTTCGGGCAAAGGCTAAGGCAGGACACCGAATTGCCAAAGCTACGGTTTTCCGCCGTCTCTAAACGAGGCGCAGTTGACCGGCAGATCGGCGCGGCATAGCAGCGGCTGAACCGCGCAGACCTGAAAGCCGCCCGATGCTGTCCGCCCCCTCCACCGCGGTGCTCGCATGACCGCACCGACCGACCGGCACAGGGCGATCCCGCACCTGCCCGAGCGCACGCCATGGGCGCTGATCGCGGCGCTGTACCTGACCGGGCTGATCGCGGCGGGCCAGTTCGCAAAGGTGTCGCTGACACTGGGGGCGCTGGCCGTCGCATACCCGGGCGCGCCGGTGGCCTTTGCGGTGTCCGGCGTGGCGGTCATGGGCATCCTCTTCGGCGTCTATGCCGGGGGCGTCACGGCCAGCATCGGGCCGCGGCGCGCGATCCTGATCGCGTTGGCGATTTCGGCGGCGGCCGGGATGGGGCAGGCGCTGCTGCCGCCCTTCCCGCTGCTCATGGCGCTGCGCGTGGTCGAGGGGGCGGGGCACCTGGTGCTCGTCGTGGCGATCCCGACACTGATGGCCGCGCTCAGCGCGCCCAGGGACCGCGCGTTGGTGATGGGCCTCTGGGCCACGTTCTTCGGCGTGGGCTTCGCGCTGGCCGCCCTTCTGGTGGGCGAGGGGGCTGCGCCGGTCTACGGTGTCCACGCGGGCCTCGCCGCGCTGATGGGGGTGGTCCTGTGGCGCATGTTGCCCCGCGGGGTCGTGGCCGAGCGGCGGCCGCTCCCGCGATTGTCCGATCACGTCACGCTCTACCGCACGCCGCGCCTGTTTGCGCCTGCGCTGGGCCACGGCATCTATGCCTTCCTGTTTCTTGCGCTCGTCACCTACCTGCCCACCGCGCTGGATGCGCTATGGCTGGCGGCTGTCCTGCCGCTTGCGGGCATCGCCGGGTCGCTTGCCACCGGGCCGCTTGCCCGGCTGGTCGCGCCCGCGCATCTCGTCTCGGGCGGGTTCATCGCCATGGCCGCGGTCTTTGCCGCCGCGCTGGCGCTGCCGTCACTGGCCGCACCGGTGTCGGTGCTGGGTCTCCTGGTCTCGGGCATCGTCGCGGGCGGCGGGTTCGCCGCGGTCCCCTGGCTGAACGAGGCCGATGCCGACCGCGCGCTGGCCAATGGTGCGCTGGCGCAGCTGGGCAATATCGGCACCTTCGCGGGCACGCCCGTTCTGGCAGCGCTGGGGGCGGGGGCGAGCCTGCCGATGGCGATTGGCGTGGGCGTGATCGGCGCGGGTGCCACCGCGCTGGCCTATCGTGCCGCCAAGCCTGTGGATGTTCGCTGAACGTTCCTCTTTTTCAGTTGGAGACTCGGGCCGCGTCCCCTATGTGTTGACGAGTGGTTAACAGGGGGCCGCTCATGCCCGAGCTGAAGCAGATCGAGGTGCGCGGCGCGCGCGAGCACAACCTCAAGAACATCGACCTCGACATTCCCCGCGACCAGCTGGTCGTGATCACGGGGCTGTCGGGCTCCGGCAAATCATCGCTCGCCTTCGACACGATCTATGCCGAGGGGCAGCGCCGCTATGTCGAGAGCCTGTCGGCCTATGCGCGGCAGTTCCTCGACATGATGGAAAAGCCCGATGTGGACCACATCTCGGGCCTGAGCCCCGCCATTTCCATCGAGCAAAAGACGACCTCGAAAAACCCGCGCTCGACCGTCGGCACGGTGACCGAGATCTACGACTACCTGCGCCTGCTCTTCGCCCGCGCGGGCACGCCCTATTCGCCCGCCACCGGTCAGCCCATCGAGGCGCAGCAGGTGCAGGACATGGTCGATCGCGTCATGGCGATGGAGGAGGGGACGCGCGCCTACCTGCTTGCCCCGATCGTGCGCGACCGCAAGGGCGAGTACCGCAAGGAATTCCTCGAGCTGCGCAAGCAGGGCTTCCAGCGGGTCAAGGTCGACGGGCAGTTCTACGAACTGGACGAGCCGCCGACGCTCGACAAGAAATTCCGCCATGACATCGACGTGGTCGTCGACCGGATCGTCGTGCGCGAAGGGGCCGAAACGCGGCTTGCCGACAGTTTCCGCACCGCGCTGGACCTCGCCGACGGGATCGCCATCCTCGAGACCGCGCCGAAAGAGGGCGAAGGGGAGCCGGAGCGCATCACCTTCTCGGAAAACTTCGCCTGTCCCGTCAGTGGCTTCACCATCCCCGAGATCGAGCCGCGGCTCTTCTCCTTCAACGCGCCCTTCGGCGCGTGCCCGGCCTGCGACGGGCTTGGGGTGG
>CAZVQL010000188.1:0-5798 GCA_964629305.1 uncultured Roseicyclus sp. | reverse complement strand
TCGGTCCGGGCGCGCGCCGAGCTGGGCTTCGACGCTGCGCGCACCGCCGTGCAGATCGCGGGCCGCGAGGCGCATTGGATGGCCGAGGCCGCGCGCATCGCCGAAGGGCAGGGCGCGCGGATCATCGACATCAACATGGGCTGCCCCGCCAAGAAGGTGACGAGCGGCTATTCCGGCTCGGCGCTGATGCGCGACCTCGACCACGCGCTGGGCCTAATCGAGGCGGTGGTGGCCGCGGTCGACGTGCCCGTGACGCTCAAGACGCGGCTCGGCTGGGATGACGCGGCCCTGAACGCCCCTGAGTTGGCCCGGAGGGCCGAGGCGGCGGGCGTTCGGATGATCACGATCCACGGCCGCACGCGCTGTCAGTTCTACAAGGGCTGCGCCGACTGGGCCGCGATCCGCGCGGTGAAGGAGGCCGTGGGCATCCCCGTCATCGCCAACGGCGACATCACCGGACCGCGCGAGGCGGCCGCGGCGCTGCGCCAGTCGGGTGCGGATGGGGTCATGGTCGGCCGCGGTGCGCAGGGGCGCCCCTGGGCGCTGGCCGAGATCGCGGCGGCGCTCTATGGCGCGCCCGCCCCGAAGGTGCCCGAGGGCCGCGCCCTCATCGACATGGTGGCGGGCCATTACGATGCGATGCTTGGCTTTTATGGCCGCGACCTGGGGCTCCGCGTCGCGCGCAAGCACCTGGGCTGGTACATGGACGAGGCCGGCACCGGCGCGGGCTTGCGCCGCCGCGTGCTGACCGCGCGCGACCCGGCCGAGGTTCTGGCGCTTCTGCCCGATGCGTTGCACGTGCCCGCCCAGAGGGATGCGGCATGACGAAGGCCACGACAAGCCTTTGGGCCTCGCTGCCTATTCCGGCGCTCATCTGCGACGCGGACGACCGCATCATCGACGTGAACCCCGCCGCGGAAACCTTTCTGAACGCATCGAAAAAGGGCCTCGACGGCAGCCCGATCTGGGACAAGATCTTTGTCGATGCGCCGCTGGAAGAGGCCTTCGCCCGCGTCCGGGACGGTGCGGCGCCGCTCTTCGTCAACGCGGTCGATGTGGGAACGGGCAGCCGCAAGCCCGCCTCCTGCGACGTGCAGATCGCGCCGCTGGCCGACAAGCCGGATCACGTTCTGGTGCTGCTTGAGAACCGCGAGCTTGCCGGCCGCTTCGACCGGGCGATGTCGTCGAAGACGGCCGCGAAATCGGCCATCGGCATGGCCGAGATGCTGGCGCACGAGATCAAGAACCCGCTTGCCGGGATCACGGGCGCGGCACAGCTCATCAGCATGAACGCCAGTGGCGAGGACCGCGAGCTGACGGACCTCATCGTCGAGGAAACCCGGCGCATCCTGAAGCTGCTCGGTCAGGTCGAGGAATTCGGCAATGTCCGCCCGCCCGACCGGCGCGCGGTGAACATCCATGATGTGCTTGACCGCGCACGGAAATCCGCGGCCATCGGCTTTGCCGCGCATATGCAGATCGAGGATGACTACGACCCCTCTCTGCCGCCGACCTGGGCCGATCCCGACCAGTTGCAGCAGGTGTTCCTGAACCTTCTGAAGAACGCCGCCGAGGCCGGGCGCTCGGGCGGGACGATCAAGCTGCGCACCTTCTACGAGCTGTCGCTCAAGGTGCGGCGCAAGGACGGGTCGGGCGGCGCCGTGCCGCTGCAGGTCGAGGTGATCGACGATGGCCCCGGCATACCCCCCGACATCGCGCAGGACCTGTTCGAGCCCTTCGTTTCGGGGCGCGAGAACGGCACGGGCCTCGGCCTCGCGCTGGTGTCCAAGATCATCGCGGATCACGACGGCTGGATCGCCGTCGATTCGGTGCCCGGGCGCACCGTGTTCCGCGTCTCCCTTCCCATCGCGCCGAAAGAGGCGCAGCAATCCGGAGCAGACTGACCCATGGACGGCACAGTTCTCGTCGCGGATGACGACCGCACCATCCGCACCGTTCTGACCCAGGCGCTGACCCGCGCGGGCTGCAAGGTGCATGCCACCTCGAGCCTGATGACGCTGATGCGCTGGGTGGACGAGGGCAAGGGTGACCTCGTGATCTCGGACGTGATGATGCCGGATGGAAACGGCCTCGAGACGCTGCCGCAGATCACTGAAAAGCGCCCCGGTCTGCCGGTCATCATTATCTCGGCGCAGAACACGATCATGACCGCGATCCAGGCGACCGAGAAGGACGCCTACGATTACCTGCCCAAGCCTTTCGACTTGCCGGACCTGATGAAACGGGCGGCCCGTGCGCTGGACCAGAAGCGCCGCGCGAAGCCCGCCTCGTCGGTGCGCGAAGAGAGCGCCGTCAGCGCGCCCGGCTCGGCGCAGGAGGATCTGCCGCTGGTGGGGCGCACGGCGGCGATGCAGGCGCTTTACCGGCTCGTCGCGCGGGTGATGAACACCGACCTGCCGGTCCTCATCACCGGGGAATCTGGCACCGGCAAGTCGCTGATCGCGCGCGCGATCCACGATTTCTCGGACCGGCGCACGCTGCCCTTCGTCGTGGCCTCGGCCAGCGATCTCGAGGGGATGGACGGGCCGTCGGCCATCGTGGCGCGCGCCAAGTCGGGCTCGATCCTGTTCGACGAGGTCGGCGACTTCAGCGAGGAGGCGCAGGCCAAGATCGTGCGGATGCTCGACGCCTTCGGCGACGCCGCACCGCGGGTCATGGCCACCAGCCAGAAGGACCTGATGGAGAAGATGGAGGCGGGCCAGTTCCGGCAGGACCTGTTCTATCGCCTGGGCGGCGTGACCATCGCGGTGCCGGCCCTGCGCGAGCGGGTCGATGACATCCCGCTGCTCGCCGCGCATTTCCTGGCGCGGGTGGAGCGCGACGGGGTCGCGCTGCGCCGTTTCGCGCCCGACGCGCTGGACCTGATCCGCGCCTATTCCTGGCCCGGCAACGTGCGCCAGCTGGAAAACACCATCCGCCGCCTGACCGTTACCAGCCAGTCCGAGGAGATCGCCAAGCCCGAGGTCGAGGCCGTGCTGGGCAACCAACCCGCGATCGAGCCGCTGATGGGCGTGGGCGAGGGCGACAAGCTGTCGGCCTCGGTCGCCAAGCACCTGAAACGCTACTTCGACCTGCACGGGGGGGTGCTGCCGCCGCCGGGCCTCTACACCCGGATCTTGCGCGAGGTGGAGACACCGCTGATCGAGATCGCGCTCGAGGCGACAGGCGGCAACCAGGCCAAATGTGCCGATCTGCTCGGCATCAACCGCAATACCTTGAGAAAAAAGATCACCGACCTCGATATCCGCGTGACTCGCCGGCGCAAGTTGATGTAAAACCGCAACAGTCGCGTGGCCTGCGGGAGACAACCCGCAACGCGCTGCGCAACAGTTGGGGGGCAGACCGTGGACGATCCCGCGGACAGGCAAATCGCCGGACCGCTCGACCGGGTCTGGCGTTTCAAGGACGATCCGAACGTGCGTAGCGCGGCGACGCTCGGCCTTGTGCTGCTCGGTCCTGTCCTGGCCGTTTTGACCTTTCTCGTGCTCGGCCCGCTGTCGGAATTCGCCGATGCGCCCGGCCTGCGGCTGATCATCCTTGCCGACCTCATCTACATCCTCGTCGTTGCGGCCCTCGTGCTGCGCGAGGTGGCGCGCATCGTGGCATCGCGCCGGGCGCAGTCGGCGGGCTCGCGGCTGCACCTGCGGCTGACCGGGGTTTTCACCATCGTGGCGCTGGTGCCCACGATCCTTGTGGCAGTCTTTGCCACGATCACCGTGAACATGGGGCTCGAGGGCTGGTTCTCGGACCGCGTGTCGAGCGCGCTCGGCAACTCGGTGGATGCAGCCGCGGCCTACAGCCAGGAACACCGTGACGACCTGACGACGGATACGGTCGCGCTGGCCAATTTCCTCAACCTCAACCGCCGCGCGGCCGTGTTCCTCAGCGATGGCGACCTGCGCCAGCTGTTGAGCCAGGGTCAGGCGCGCATCCAGCGCGGGCTGGAAGAGGCTTTCGTCATCGACGGTGCCGGCGAGATCCAGGCGCGGGGCGAGGCGAGCTATCTCTTCGACTACGAGCGCCCGACCGATGCGCAGCTGGCCGATGCGCTGGAAGGCGGCGTCATCCTGATCGAGGATCGCGCCCAGAACGAGTTCCGCGCGCTTCTGCGGCTGACGGCCTTTCCCGACCGGTATCTCTATGTCAGCCGCGAGGTCGACGGCGAGATCCTGGCGCTGCTCGACGAGACGCAGCAGACTGTGCAGCTATACCGCCAGCTCGAGGCCGACCGCGGCCGGGTGCTGTTCGAGTTCGGGCTGCTCTACCTCGGCTTCGCGATCATCATGGTGCTGGCCGCGATCTGGCTTGGCCTGTGGTTCGCCGAGCGCCTGTCGCGGCCCGTCGGCCAGCTTGCCGGGGCTGCGCAACGGGTGGGCCAGGGCGATCTGGAGGTGCGGGTCCCCGAAGAGCGCAGCGATGACGAGATCGCCATGCTGGGGCGCCTTTTCAACCAGATGACGCGGCAGTTGAAGGGCCAGCGTGACGCGCTGATCGAGCAGAACGACGCGACCGAGGCGCGGCGGCGGCTGTTCGACAGCGTCCTGTCGTCGGTGACGGCGGGCGTGATCGGCCTGAACGAGGGGGGGCGTGTGGATTTCATGAACCGCTCGGCGATGCGGCTTCTGCAACTGGTGGAACAACGCGACAGCGGGCTCAGCCTGTCGGCGTCGGTGCCCGAGTTCGCGGCGCTCTTCGACCGGCTGCAGAAATCCACTGCCGAGGCGGTGCAGGAAGAGATCAAGCTGACCCGTAGCGGCAAGCAGGAAAGCCTGCTGGTGCGCATGGCCACGCGGCGCAACGCCGATGGGCGGCTCGAGGGCTACGTGGTCGCCTTCGATGACGTGACGCAGCTTGTCAGCGCTCAGCGCATGGCCGCCTGGGGCGACGTGGCGCGCCGCATCGCGCATGAGATCAAGAATCCGCTGACCCCGATCCAGCTGTCGGCCGAGCGGATAAATCGCAGGTACTCCAAGAGCTTGGAGGGCGAAGAGAAGGCAAAGCTTGAAGAGCTGACTGGCATCATCGTGCGTCAGACCAACGACCTGCGCCGGATCGTGGACGAGTTTTCGAAATTCGCCCGCATGCCCGAGCCCGAGACGCGGATCGAGGACCTGGCGAAACTCTTGCGCGACGCGGTCACTCTGCAGCGCGCGGGCCAGCCGGGCGTGCGGTTCGCCTTCGACATTCCCGACACGCCGGTGATGGCCGAGCTTGACGCGACCATGATCGGGCAGGCCTTTACGAACCTGTTGAAGAACGGCGGCGAGGCCATTGAATCACTTCAGGAAAAAGGTGCGCCCGACGGGCATGAGCCGCAGTTGCGCGGCGCCCTTCGGGTGGAAGACGGAATGGCGGTGATCACCATCGCCGACAACGGAATCGGCTTGCCCGCGGATCGGGCCAAGCTGTTCGAGCCTTATGTCACGACCCGCGAAAAGGGCACCGGGCTGGGCTTGCCCATCGTGAAGAAGATCATCGAAGAACATGGCGGGACGCTGGAGCTGCGCGATGCCGCGCCGTTCGAGGACGGCGCGCATCCCGGGGCCGAGGCCTGCATCACCCTGCCCATCCTGCCGCACGGGGAGACAGCATGAGCGACATTCTGGTCGTCGACGACGAGCGCGATATCCGGGAACTGATCTGCGATATCCTGCAGGACGAGGGGTTCACCACGCGCATGGCGGGGAACTCGGACGAGTGCATGGCCGAGCTGAACAAAGCTCCGCCGGGGCTGATGATCCTCGATATCTGGCTCAAGGACAGCAACATGGACGGGA
>CAZVQL010000187.1:0-5799 GCA_964629305.1 uncultured Roseicyclus sp. | reverse complement strand
CGCTTATCACCGAGGAGATGATCGCCAAGTGGTCCGCCGCACAATGAAGGTTCTTTCCGTCACCTCGGAATGCGCGCCGCTGGTCAAGACCGGCGGGCTGGCCGACGTGGCGGGCGCGCTGCCCGGCGCGCTGGCGCCGCTTGGTGTCGAGATGCGGACGCTTCTGCCGGGCTATCCCAAGGTCATGGCCGCACTCGGCAAGGCGAAACCCGTGTGGGAGGATGCCGATCTTTTCGGTGGCCCGGCCCGCGTGCTGGCGGCCAGGGCCCATGGCCTCGACCTGCTGATCCTCGACGCTCCGCACCTTTATGACCGCGAGGGCGCCCCTTACAATCGACCCGGCGGGGCCGACTGGCCCGACAACCCCGAACGCTTCGCGGCGCTCAGTTGGGCCGCGGCCGAGATCGCGGGTGGGGCGCTGTCGAAATGGCGCCCCGACATCCTGCACGCCCATGACTGGCAGGCGGGCCTTGCACCCTGGTACCTGCGCGAGCGGCACCCGGGCGCAGGCGTTGCCAGCATCCTCACGATCCACAACATCGCCTTCCAGGGGAAGGCGGAGGTGGGCAAATTGCCCGCCCTACGCCTGCGCCCCTCGGGGCTGACGCAGGACGGGTTCGAGTTCTGGGGCCAGATCAGCGCGCTCAAGGCGGGGCTTGTCGCCGCCGACCGCATCACCACCGTCAGCCCGACCTACGCGGGCGAGCTGCTGACGCCCGAGTTCGGCATGGGGATGGAGGGCATCCTGCGCGCCCGCCAGCACGACCTGTCGGGCATCCTGAACGGTGTCGACCTTCAGGCATGGTCGCCGCCCTACAAGACCCCCGCGGGCAAGCGCCGCTACAAGGCGCAGCTCAGACGCGCGATGGAGCTGCCCGAGGCGGACGGCCCGCTCTGCGTCGTCGTCTCGCGGCTGACCCATCAAAAGGGGCTGGACCTGCTGCTCGACGCGCTGCCGCGGCTCATCGACGAGGGCGGGCAGCTTGCCCTTCTCGGCTCGGGCGAGGCGGCGCTGGAAAGCGCGTTCCTGAGTGCCGCGCAGCATCCCAATGTCGCCGTCACCATCGGCTACGACGAAGACCTCGCCCGCCTGCTGATCGAAGGGGGCGACGCGATCCTCGTGCCCTCGCGGTTCGAGCCCTGCGGCCTGACGCAGCTTTACGGCCTGCGCTTCGGGACGATCCCGCTGGTGGCTCACACCGGTGGCCTCGCCGATACGGTGATCGACGCCTCGCCCGCGGGTCTGCGCAGTGGCGCGGCAACGGGCCTGCAAGTGCATCCCATTACGGCAGACGCGCTCTCCCGCGCCTTCGACCGGCTTGCCAGCCTTTACAGGCAGCCCGATCTGTGGCTCAGGATGCAACGCAACGCGATGCGCTTTCCGGTTGGCTGGGACCAGTCCGCGGCCGAGTACAAGGCGCTTTATGACGGCCTGATCCAGAGCTGATGACCAGAGATGTAACGATTTCCGCCGGCCGGGCCGCGCCGCTCGGTGCGGTCTTCGATGGTGAGGGCGTGAACTTCGCCGTCTTCTCGGGCAATGCGACGCGCATGGTACTGTGCCTCTTCGCACCCGACGGCCGCGAGACGCACCGCATCCCGCTGCCCGAGCGGGATGGCGACGTCTGGCACGGCTATATCGCGGGCCTGCGCCCTGGCCAGCTTTATGGCTACCGCGCGCATGGGGCCTACGCGCCCCACCAGGGGCACCGCTTCAACCCCAACAAGCTGCTCATCGACCCCTACGCGCGGCGCCTCACCGGCCACCCGCGCTGGCACGACGCGCTTTACGGCTACGACATCGCCAAGGATGATCTCAGCTTTTCCACCCTCGACAGCGCGCCCTACATGCCGCGCTCGGTCGTGGTGGACCCAAGCTTCAGCTGGGGCAACGACCGCCCGCCCGAAACGCCCGTCGAGGACAGCGTGATCTACGAGGCGCATGTGAAGGGCCTGACGCGCCTGCACCCTGCCGCCTCGCCCAAGGGCAAGTTCCTCGGCCTCGCCTCGGACCCGATGCTGGAACATTACACCAAGCTCGGCATCACCGCGGTCGAGCTTCTGCCGGTCCACGCCTTCGTCGACGACAAGTTCCTGCACGACAAGGGGCTGACGAATTACTGGGGCTACCAGTCCCTCGGCTTCTTCGCCCCCGACCCGCGGTACCTGACCGGCGACGACATCTCGGAATTCCAACAGATGGTCGCGCGGCTGCACTCCGCGGGGATCGAGGTCATCCTAGACGTGGTCTACAACCACACCTGCGAGGGCACCGAACTTGGCCCGACGCTGGCCTTCCGCGGGCTCGACAATGCCAGCTATTACCGGCTGGCCGAGGACAGGCGCCACTACATCAACGACACCGGCACCGGGAACACGGTGAACGTGGATCACCCGATGGTCCTGCGCATGATCATGGATTCATTGCGCTATTGGGTCGAGGTGATGCATGTCGACGGCTTCCGCTTCGACCTCTGCGCCACGCTCGGCCGCCGCGGCAACGACGGCTTCAGCCCCGGCGCGGCCTTCTTCGACGCCGCGCGGCAGGACCCGGTCCTGACCCGGGTAAAACTGATCGCCGAGCCCTGGGATATCGGGCCGGGCGGCTACCAGCTGGGCGCCTTCCCCCCGCCGTTTCTCGAATGGAACGACCGCTTCCGCGACACCGTCCGCCAATACTGGCGCGGCGACGCAGGCCAGGTCCCGCGCCTCGCCGACCGGATCACCGGCTCGGCCCAGCAGTTCGACCATTCGGGCCGCCCCGCCACGGCCTCGGTCAACCTGATCACCGCCCATGACGGCTTCACGCTGAACGACGTGGTCAGCTACGACAAGCGCCACAACCACGCCAACGGCGAGGGGAACCGCGACGGGCACGGGGCGAATTACTCCGACAACATGGGCGTCGAAGGCCCCACCGCCGACCCCGCGATCCGCGCCGCCCGCGCACGGCGCAAGCGCAACATGCTGGCGACGCTGCTTCTGTCGCAGGGCGTGCCGATGCTTCTGGCGGGCGACGAGATCGGCAACACGCAATCGGGCAACAACAACGCCTATTGCCAGGATAACGAGATCGGCTGGATCGGCTGGGACGGCGCGGATGACGCGCTGGCCGAGGCGGTGGCGGCGCTGGTCGCTTTCCGCCACGCCCATCCGATCCTGCGGCAGAAGCGGTTCCTGCACGCCCGCGAGCGCGCGGCCGACGGTCTGCCCGACCTTTTCTGGTGGCGCGAGGACGGGGTCGAGATGGCCGACGCCGACTGGCATGACGAAACCCGGCGGCTCCTCTGCGTCGAGAAGCGCACCGCCGCTGGAACACCGCGCTACGCGGCACTCGAGACGGCCGTCTTCCTCGTCTTCAACTCCGGCGAGGCGGCCGAGGTCACGCTTCCCCCCGCCCCGCGCGGCATGGGCTGGGTCGCCCGCATCGACACCTCGGAAGAGGGCGTCGCGGTCGAACGCCCCGCCGCAGGAACGATCCCCTGCCCCGGCAACAGCGTCCTCGCCCTGGTGCTGGAGGCACAGGCGTGACCGACCCGATCGCGCAGCTTGCAGGCGCCATGGGCATCCTGCCCCGCTACACCGACCAGACGGCACTGGTGCGCGAGACCAGCCGCGAGACCGCGCTGGCGCTCCTCTCCGCCATGGGCATGGACGTCGCAACCGACGCTGAGGCCGAGGACCGCCTTGCCGCGCTGGAGGCCACTGACGCGGCCCGCCCCCTCCCCCGCTGGATCGTCGCCGAGGCAGGCGCGGCCCTGACCCTGCCTGCAGACCCCGGCGCGTGGACACTGACCATGGAGGACGGCACCGAGGCCGAAGGCCACGGCCCATCCCTGCCCCCCTTGCCGCTCGGCCTCCACGTCCTGCGCGTAGGGGCCCACGAAACGACCCTCCTCGCCGCGCCGCGCGCCCTGCCCATGCCGCCGCGCGGCTGGGGCGTGACCGCACCGCTCTGGGGTCTGCGCGCGCCCGACACCCCCGGTTTCGGCGATTTCGACGACCTCAGGCGCACCGGCGAAGCGCTCGCGACAACCGGCGCGGGTTTCCTCGGCATCAACCCGATCCACGCGTGCTTCCCGACCGAGGCCACATGGGCCAGCCCCTATTCCCCCTCGCACCGCCGCCGCCTGAACCCGCTGCACGTCGCGACCGGGCCGGGCGTCGCGACCGGCCCACTGGTCGACTACGCGCGCGAGGTGCCCGCCAAGCGCGCCGCCCTGCGCGCGGCTTACGACGCCTTCGCAGGCGATCCCGCTTTCGACACATGGGCCGCGGAGGAGGGCTGCGACCTCACCCGCTTCGCCACCCACCAGGCGCTCAGCGACCGCTACGGTGCGCTCTGGACGGACTGGCCCGCCCATCTGCAAAGCCCCGAGGGCGCGGCGGGCACGGTGCCCGACACCGAGATCCGCTACCACGCCTGGCTGCAATGGATGGCGCACCGGCAGCTGTCCGACACGCAGGCCGCCCTGACCGGCGCAGGCATGCGCTATGGACTCTACCTCGACCTCGCCGTCGGCACGCATCCCGAAGGTGCCGAGACCTGGGCCGACCGCGACAGCTTCGCCCGCGGCGTCTCGCTCGGCGCGCCGCCCGATGCGCTGGGGCCCGAGGGGCAGACGTGGAACCTCGCCCCCCTCGACCCCCACGCGCTCGCCCGCGGCCACTTCAAGACACTGGCCGAAACCCTGCGCCGCCAGTTCGCCTATGCGAAGCTGCTTCGCATCGACCATATCCTCGGCTTCGAGCGCGCCTTCTGGGTCGCCCCCGGCCTGCCCGGCGCCTATGTCCAGATGCCGCGCGCGGCGATGCTCGCCGTCGTCCGGATCGAGGCCGCCCGCGCGGGCGCCACGGTCATCGGCGAAGACCTCGGCAATATCCCCGACGGGTTGCAGGACGCGCTCGCAGCCTCGGGCATCCTCGGGTGTCGGCTCTTGCAATTCATGCATGACCACGAGGGCCGCGCCACCCCGCCCGAGGCCTATCCGCCCCTGACGCTCGCCAGCTTCGGCACCCACGACCTGCCCACCCACGGCGGCTGGGCACATGGCGGCGACATCCGCGCGCGCCGCGCCATCGGGCGCATCGGCGACGACGTCGAGGCCCGCGAACTGTCCGAGCGCGCCCGCACGGCCCACGCTTTCGCCGCGGCGGCGGGCAGCGCGGACACCGACGCGATGCACGGCTTCCTTGCGCGCACCGCCTCTGCCCTCGTCGCGGTTCAGGCTGAGGATGTGCTGGGCGTGACGGATCAGACCAACCTGCCCGGCACCATCGACGAACACCCCAACTGGCGGCGCAAGTTGCCCGTCTCGGGCCCCGGGATGGCGAGCGTCCCGGCGATGGGCCGTGTCGCCGCCCTGATGAAGACCGCGGGGCGTTAGCCCGCGTCGGTCCCCTCGACGACCAGGATCACGCTCTCCGCGGTGCGGCGGCGGATGCCGGCAACCTCCTGGTACTCGGGGTCGTTATAGGCCGTAAGCGCGGCCTCGTAGCTCGGGAACTCGATGACGACATGGCGGCTGAGCGTCTCGCCCTCCATCACCTGCGCCTGGCCCCCGCGCACGATGAAGCGCCCGCCAAGTGCATGCAGGATCGGCGTGTCGCGCTCGACATATTCCTTGTAGGCCTCGGGGTCGTTCACGGTGATATGGCCGATGATGTAGCCTTTGGGCATGACGCCCTCCCTTCGCTGCGATGTGTCCGGCCCGTTCTGGCCGCTCGGGCCGCCCTGCGCAAGCGCCAGCGCCTTCACCCTTCCTTAACCTCACCATGGGAGGGTCCCCGGCCATGGAC
>CAZVQL010000186.1:0-5849 GCA_964629305.1 uncultured Roseicyclus sp. | reverse complement strand
GAAAGACCATCGCCCCCTTCATGTCCACGGCAATGGGCTGCGGCCCGGCGATGCGTCCGCCCGAGATCGAGATATCGGTGCGCACAAGGTCGCCCTCCTGCCCGATCAGGCAGGCGGGGATCGTGACGTTGGTTAGCGTCACGTCCCCGTGAGGAAGTTGGGTGAAATCCATCATGTCTCGCGGCTCACGGCGCTTTCGTGCCATTTGCGCAGCAAAAGGTGCGACAGCACGCTGAGGGCTGCGAAGATGAAAACGCCCATCGCGGCCACCAGTGCCAGCGCGGCGAACATGCGCGCGATGTTGAGGCGATAACCCGCCTCCTGGATGCGGAAGGCAAGGCCCGATCCCATGCCGCCCGTGCCTGCGACCAGTTCGGCCACGACCGCGCCGATCAGGCTGAGGCCCCCGGCGATCTTCAGACCGCCCAGGAAATAGGGCAGCGCCGAGGGCAGTTGCAGGTAGCGCAGCCTTTGCCAGCGGCTCGCGCCGTAGATGCGGAAGAGGTCGCGCAGGTTGTGATCGACGCTGTTCAGCCCAAGCGTGGTAGAGCTGAGCACCGGGAAGAACGCGACCAGCCACGCGCACAGAAGCATCCCCGCGACCTTGCTGTCGACATAGATGAAGATCAGCGGCGCGATCGAGACGACGGGTGTGACCTGCAAGATCACGGCATAGGGGTAAAAGCTGAGTTCCAGCATCTTTGACTGGTTGAACAGGATGGCAAGGCCCGCGCCCCCGACCACGGCCAGAAGCAACGCGAGAAGCGTGATCCAACCTGTCAGGTAGGCCGCTTCGATCAGCATGCCCCAGTCGTTCACCAGGCTGTCCCAAACCCTGTCGGGTCCGGGGAGGATATAGTGCGGGATCTCGTTGGCCGTGACGATCCAGCCCCAGCCAAGGATGGCCAGCGCCATGATGCCGACGGGCAGCGCCCATTTCGCGGTGCGTTCGATGCGCGCTGCGCGGGCACGGCGCAGCTCGTCCTCGTCACGGGTCTCGGCGGCCCCCAGTGTCTGGTTGTCGGCGAGGCTCATACGGGTTCTCCCATCGCTTCCTTCAGCGCCTCGGAGGCGCGCCGCGCATGGGCGGCATATTCGGCGGAGGTGCGGAATTCCTCTCCGCGGGGGTAGGGGGCGTCGACCTCGAGCTCGGTCAGCACGCGACCGGGGCGCGCAGCCATGACGACGATGCGGTCCGACAGGAAGACGGATTCAAAGACCGAGTGCGTTACGAAGATCACGGTGCAGCCGATCTGGTCCTTCAGCTTCAAAAGGTCATTGTTCAGCTTGTGGCGCGTGATCTCGTCCAGCGCGGCAAAGGGTTCGTCCATCAGGATGAGCCGCGGGTTCGTGACGATCGCCCGCGCGATGGAGACGCGCATCTTCATGCCGCCCGACAGCTCGCGCGGGTAGGCGTTGAGAAACTTCTCGAGGCCGACGAGGCGCAGCACCTCGAGCACGTCGTCCTTGACCTCGGCATAGCTTTTCCCGGCCAGCCTAAAGGGCAGCCAGACGTTCTGGGCCACCGTGGCCCAGGGCATCAGCGTAGGCTCCTGGAACACGACACCAAGATCGCCGCGGCCGTGATGGCCCTCCCATTCCACGCGGCCGCGGGTGGGGTGCATCAGGTCCGAGATGATGCGCAGCGCGGTGGACTTGCCGCAGCCCGAGGGACCGAGAAGCGAGATGAAATCGCCCTGGTTCACCTGAAGCGTCATGTCCTTCAGGGCGACCACGTCACCGCCGAAAATCTTGTCGACATGATTGAGCCTGAGCAGCGGCGGGCGCTGCCCAAGCGGCAGGGTCTCGTGATGACGAACGGCCATGATGCCTCGGAGCGTAGGGGAAAGGAACGGCCCGCCGCAAGGCGGACCGCCCGAACTGGTTCACATCACTGCGGGCGCAGCTCCATGCCGAGGCCCTGGTTCACGAACTCGGTCGTGTAGGACGCCTGCCAGTCGATGCCGTCCTCGATCACGCCGGCTTCGACCATGTCCTCGTAGAAGCCGCCGATCACCTCGTCGGTCATCGCGCCGATGCCCAGCGTCAGCGCGTCGCCCGAGTCGACGATTCCCCACTCGATCATCTTGCCGATCGCGTAGTCGATCTTGTCCTGCGTCATGTCGGGGTTGGCTTCCAGGATCATCGCGTTGGCGGCCGCGTTGTCCCCGTAGAGGTAGTTGTACCAGCCCAGGATCGAGCCGTTGACAAAGCACTCCACGACCTCGGGGCTTTCCTCGATGGTCGAGGCCATCGTCTCGACCGTCGTCGCGTAAGAGCCGAAGCCGGCATCGGCGATCAGGAAGACGTTGGGCGTGAAGCCACCGGTGGTTTCCACGAGATAAGGCTCGGACGACAGGTAGCCCTGCATGCCGAGCTGGTCATCGGCAAGGAAGGGCGCCGGGTTGAACGTGTAGGGCTGGCGCTGTTCTACGGTGAAGCCCCATTCGGCGATCATCCACTGGTAGTAGGAGGTGAAGCCGTTATCGCCGATCAACAACGTCAGGTCGCGCAGCTCTTCCCAGCTGTCGGCGACACCGGGATGGGCCAGGATCACCTGCGGGTGCTTCTGGAAGGTGGCCATGACGGCCACGACCGGAATGTCTTCGGCGACGGCGTTGAACGCCTGCAGCATGTCGCCACCCATGTGGAACTGGATACGCCCGGCCAGCAGGAGGGCACGGTTGTTCACCTGCGGGCCGCCCGAGATGATCTCGACATCGAGGCCGCAGGCCTCGTAGGTGCCATCGGCGACGGACTGGTAAAAGCCGCCATGCTCGGCCTGGGCAAGCCAGTTGGTGCCGAAGGTGACTTGCGTCAGCTCTTGCGCGCTGGCCGCGCTGGCCATCAGACCGGCGGTGAGCGCAATTGCGGTGGTGCGATACATCCCTGGAATCTCCACAGTGGTGGTTATGACCTGCCGGAGCCTAAGCAGTGTCCGGTGGCGGTGAAGGATCGGCCGCCAGAGCGACAGACAACCATGACCATGCTGCCCATATTACAGACTGTTTTCGTGATTGTGCTCAATAAATACGCGCTTCCTTTGCGCGCCGGTCGGCTCGCCTCTGGACAAGGCACTGCCCGGCACCTTTTCTGCACCCTGTTCAACGGAGGTCTTCATGGCTGACTCGCCCCGCATCGCCGCCCTCGTGCCAGCCGCCGTCCGGCCACCTTTCGCGGCCTATTCCCATGGCACACACGTCCCCGAGGGGGCTGAATGGGTGTTCACCTCGGGGCAGCTCGGCATCACGGTCGACGACCACGTGCCCGAGGATGTCCGCGCCCAGGCCGATATCTGTTTCGCTGCCTGCGAGGCGATCCTGTCCGAGGCGGGCTTTGCGCGGGACGACACCGTCCGCATCAACGCCTTCGTGACGGATCGGGCGCACATGGCCGGTTACATGGCGGCGCGGGATGCCTGGTGCGCCGGCATGCCCCGGCTACCGGCGTCGACGCTGGTGATCGTCTCGGGTTTCACGCGGCCCGAGTTCAAGGTCGAGGTCGAGGTGACGGCCGCCCGCCTGCCGACCGGATGATCCGCTTTTTGAGGTTGACGGGGCGCGCGGCCTGTCTTACCTCCGCCTCCGGTTTGGCGGAGTAGCTCAGTTGGTTAGAGCAGCGGAATCATAATCCGCGTGTCGGGGGTTCAAGTCCCTCCTCCGCTACCAAATTCACAACACGATAGCCTGACTTCAATTGCCAGTGGGTTTCCCCCGGCAAACCCACTTTTCTATCCATCTGTCCCGAGTGCCCTGGCAAAAAGCATATGGCCGTGAACGTCGCGAGACGTACCAGACCGGCGTTGGCTGAAATCTGGGTGCGGTGTTCGTTCAGAAAGCCCAGGCAGCCTTGGCGTGGGCGGCGCAGCGTCAGGACGGGACTTCGGCGCGTGGCGCGGCGAAGAGTACGGGGTCTACGACTGCAACGCGGACTGGACTGTTGTTCGTGGCCCCTCCGATTGCATCGCGAAGGCGGCCAAGCGCCCCCGACGTAGCCCGGTTTCCGGTCGCGTGGGGTCTGGCACAGATACCTGGCCTGCCGCCTGAAAAGCGGTTCACCCTGAAGTTGGCTTTCCTCGAGGCGATGTGGATCGACGCCAATGCCATTTCCGACAAGAAAATTGCTCATGGCCTGCAGTCAGTCGACCAAACCACCACCCTCCACGAGCATGTCCAGGCTCTGCCTGTTGCGAATGTCGATGACACCATAGCCGAGCCGAACCGAGCCGGCGGCCTCAAGGTCCTGCAGGGCGGCATTCGTGCGGCGGCGCGACAGGTTGGCTATGTTGGCCAGTTCCCCCTGCGTCATGACCAGTCTGCCGTTCCAGCCCGGCGAACTGCGGTCGATGCGCGTGAGGCAGGCCGCTACGCGGCGCAGCGGATCGGGAAAGCCGAGGGCCTCCGCCGCGTCGATCATGAGGCGCATGTTCAAGGTGGTCATGATCAGCAGGTGGTTGTGCATCTCGGGGTAGAGGTCGCAGATCCGGCTGATCTCGGCGCGGCTGAGCCGCAGGAGCCGCGTGTCGCGCTGCACCGATGCATCGAACCGGCGCGGCCCTCCGGAAATCGCCGCAAGATCGCCGACCCACCAACCCGGCCCGCAGATATGCGCCAGCGAATGCTCGCTGCCCCAGCGATGCAGGTGCAACTCGAGGCGCCCGGTCGTGATACAGAAGATACCGCCTGCAGGGTCACCGGCGCGGTAGAGCATACGCCCCTCCCGCACGGTGATCTGATCGCAGCGGCGCGCGATCTCGGCCCTCATGTTCGGGGATGCATCGGCAAGCCATCCCATCGCATCCAGCATGATGCCCTCACCGAAAAAAGCAGATTGTGCACATGGGAACATTCTTTCCGTGATGAACAGGGTAGCGTCAAGCCCGGCGCACGGCTCTCGCCAAGATGGGCTCCGCGACGACCGCCGCAGGCCGGGGAGTTGGACCTGTGGACGACATGCCGGTCGGTGCTGGCCGACATCTTCCGCAGCCGCGGCATACGCGGTTCGGACAAGGTGCCATGTGTCTTGTTTGTAATGGTAATTTCGTGGTTCGGGGTGCAGGCCTACATCAGGCCAGGTGTTGATCGGATGCAGCAGCACCGGATCGACACCGCGCAGGAGATCGGGGATGCGCAACGCGCCTATCTCCGCGGCCTAGTGGGCATCTCGCCCGCGACCGAGCTTTGGAAACCTGCGGGCCTGGAACAGGCCGGCGTCATCACCGAGGAGGAATTCCTCGCCCAGAGAGCCCGCGCCCTCAAGGGTAGCGGTGGAGCAAAAGGGGAGTTGAGATGGTGGGAAACCCGTATCTGTTCAGTTTTGGAACCGTCCAAAGGCGCTTTGGCGTCGCGCCGCTTGCACGTGCGACAGGGCATCACGGGGCGGCGCGTGTGGCGCACCCTCGCGGCGCGACCGCATCGAAAGGCGTTTCGACATGACGGCCCGCAAGTGGAGTGTCGGCGTGGTCGCGGTTGCCGCATTGGGTCTTGCGGGATGCGCCGGAACCGGTGAGCGCCAGCGAGATGGTGCCATCGTCGGCGGCATGCTCGGCGGTTTTCTCGGGGCGGCGTCGGATGACGAGGATCGCGGCCGCAATGCCGCCTTCGGCGCTGCAGTTGGCGCTATGGCTGGCGGCATGATGGGCACCATGCTTGACCAACAGGCAGAGGACCTGAGGTCATCGCTGGAGAACGACGGGATCATCGTGACCAACACCGGTGAGTTCCTGATCGTGACCCTGCCCGGTGGGCTGCTTTTCGATGTCGACAGTGCCGCTGTTCGCCCTGCCGTTCAGGGTGACCTTGCCGCGGTGGCGCGCAACCTGATCGAATATCCCGACAGCACGGTCGACG
>CAZVQL010000185.1:0-5917 GCA_964629305.1 uncultured Roseicyclus sp. | reverse complement strand
GCAATGGCTGGTGAGATTCCAGATCTTATCGCCGAGGCACGCGCGGGGACAGGCAAGGGGGCCGCCCGCCAAGCTCGCCGCGAAGGCAAGGTGCCCGGTATCGTCTACGGCGGCGGCGCTGATCCGCTCGCGATCCAGATCCCCTTCAACGTCCTGGTTAAGCGCCTTAAGGCGGGCCGCTTCCTGTCGACGCTCTTCAACCTCAAGGTCGAAGGCCAGGAGGACGTGCGCGTGATCTGCCGCTCGGTCCAGCGCGACGTGGTGAAAGACCTGCCGACGCATGTCGATTTCATGCGCCTGCGCCGGACCTCGAAGGTCAACCTCTTCATTCCCGTCGAGGTGATCAACGCCGATAAGGCACCCGGCATCAAGCGCGGTGGTGTGCTGACGATGGTGCGCCCCGAGGTGGAACTGGTCGTGACCGCGGGCGATATCCCCGATCACATCACCATCGACCTCGATGGGCTGAACATCGGCGATACCATCACGATCTCGTCCGTCGCGCTGCCGGAAGGTGCGCGTCCGACGATCGACCGCGACTTCGTGATCGCCAACATCACGGCGCCGTCGGGCCTCGTCAGTGCGGAAGCAGCGGAAAGCGATGCGGCCGCCGAAGAGGAAGAGACCGCGGACTGATCCGCGCGCTCGCACGGTCGGACCAACGCGAAGCGAACGCCGCCCAATCCGGGCGGCGTTTGTCTTTTCCGGCACCCGCCCCGCATGCCACGACAAGAGCGGCACGCATCGCCAGCGCGCGCATGCGCCGCGCATCCCCGCCCTTGCGGAGCGCGCAAAAATCCCCAGATGATTGACCAGATCAATCACAACTGCGGCCTCGCCATGTCCCACCACCTGACCTGCCTGTCCTGCGCCACCGTCAACCGCGTGCCCGAGGCGAAGCTGTCCGAGCATCCCAAATGCGGAACCTGCGGTGCGAAGCTGCTGGAGCCGCGCGTTCGCGATCTCGACAGCGCGACGCTTCGCAAGGCCGAGATGCGCGATACCCTGCCCCTGCTCGTCGATTTCTGGGCACCCTGGTGCGGGCCCTGCCGCATGATGGCGCCCGAGTTCGAGAAGGCCGCCCGCGCGCTCGCCCCTCGTGCGCGGCTGGCCAAGATCAACACCCAGGTCCACGGCGACGTGTCGCAGCGCTACGGCATTCGCGGAATTCCCCTGCTGATCCTGTTTCGGAACGGGCAGGAAGTGGCGCGCCTGACCGGCGCCCGGCCCGCGGCCGAGATCGAGGCCTTTGTCCGCCAGAACACGCACCTCCCCGCCTGACCGGAGCGGGACGTCGGCGGACCTTTCCCTCGGGGGAAAGGCCCCTATGCTGCGGCCCATGGATGGCATCGACACGCGCGACATCGTGATCCTCGGGGGCGGCCCCGCCGGCGCAGCGACCGCGAGGACCGCGGCGGGCCTCGGCCTGGATACGCTCCTGATCGACAAGGCGCGCTTCCCGCGAGACAAGCTGTGTGGCGGCCTCTTCACGGGTCGCGCCTTGTCGGAGTATCGGCGCATCTTCCGCCGCGATCCGCCCGAGGGCCTGTTCGAAGAACGGCGCGCGATCAGCTTCTTCATGGGCGACCGCCCGATGGGCCGGATGGACGGGGTGCCGCCGATGTATCTGACGATGCGCAGAACCCTCGACGCGCACCTTCTCGAGATGGCGCGCAAGGCGGGCGCGGACACCCTGACAGGCTGCCGGGTGGCAGAGATCGACCTGGCCGCGAACCTCGTCGTGCTGGAGGACGGCACCCGCATCCGCTACCGCGTGCTCGTGGGGGCGGACGGTGTCACCTCGTCCGTAGCCCGCGCCCTTTTCGGCCGCCCCTTCGATCCGTCTACCATCGGCTTCGCGCTGGAAAAGGAGATGCCGCCCGTCACCGATCCCGAAACGGCCAACACCGTGCGCGTCGATTTCGGCGCGGCGGATTGGGGCTATGGGTGGAGCTTTCCGAAGCTCGGATCGACCACCGTTGGCATTGGCGGCCTGCAGACGCGCAATCCGGAGATGAAGGCGAACCTGCACCGCTATGCCGACATGCTGGGGCAAGGGGACGCGACAGGGATGAAGGGGCATTTCCTGCCCTTCGGCGATTACCGGGACAGACCGGGCCGTGGTAATGCCCTGCTGACCGGGGACGCGGCGGGGTTCGTCGACCCGATCACGGGCGAAGGGATCGCCCATGCCCTCGCATCCGGCAGGAAGGCGGCCGAGGCGGCCTCGCGCGCCATCCGAGAGGGGCGGGAAGAGGGCGCGGCCGCGATCTACCGGGCGGAAACGCGCGACATCCGACTGTCGCTGCGCATTGCACGACTGCTTCGCCCAATCGTCTTCTCACGGACAATGGCCCCGCTCTTCACGCGCTCCTTCGCAGGATCACGACGCGTGAAGGGGGCCTACATGCGGATGCTTGCCGGTGAAGTGGAGTACCCGGCCCTGTTGTGGCTGGTGGTGCAGCGCCTGCCGCTTGCCGCCTGGCGAAGCCTGCGCGCCTCGGCGGGGAGCGGCGCGAAACCTTCCCCGTGATCGCGCGACCGATGCCGGTCAGAAACGGGCGTAGTAGATCAGCGCGACGGGAATCACCATGGACGACCAGAGACAGAAGAAGAACGCCGCGCGCCCCATCTTGAGCCACAGCTGGATCTCGGGATCCTCTGCGAAATCCGTGCTGACCTCGGTCTTTGCGGCGGTCTTGATGTCGAAGAATTCCATGCGAGACATGGTCGGCACTCCCTATTGTCACTTGGCCACAGAAGCCAAAGATAACCGCTCTGGCCCACCGGTCCAGCCGGAGCATGTCGTTTTTCTGGATTGAGCGAAAAAATTCCCTAACCTATCCTCACGTCCCGTCGAAGGAATGCCCCGATGTCCCTGTTTTCGAACCAACCTCTGCGGCTGCTGGCGTCGGCCATACTTGCTGTCGGCCTGTGTCTGCCAGGGGATGCACGGGCGCAATCCACGCAGGAAACCGCGTTCGTGATCGGGTTGATGGAATCGATGAACGCACTTTCGGTGCGCTTCAACCGCGAGGTCTGCGGCTATGTCCTGCGCCATCCCAATGGCGCTTATTCCTCGACCAAGGTCAGCTGGGGCGGCCACGCCTCCTGTGCGTCGCTGCCGATCGTGGACGGGATGGACGTGGTGTCGTCCTGGCACACGCATGCCGCGTGGGGCCGCGGGTATGATGGCGAGGTGCCCTCGATCCAGGACGTGGAAGGCGACATGCGGCAGGGGATCAACGGCTGGGTCGGCACGCCGGGTGGACGGCTCTGGCATGTCGATGGGCGCTCAGGATCGATGCGCCAGGTCTGCGGTCGCGGGTGCCTGCCCGAAGACCCGAATTTCTTCCCCGAGGAACACGGCCCCGTGGGCGAAGCCTACACGCTCGACGGTCTCTACGCCCGCTTCGGGCGGACGCGCTGACCAGAAACGGCGGACCCTACACAGGCCCGCCGTTCTGTTTTTCTCTCGGACCGCCGGGAAGATGCCGGCGACGATCCACCCGGACGACCGGCTTTACTCGGCCGCTTCCTGGTAGCTTTCCAGCGGCGGGCAGGTGCAGACCAGGTGGCGGTCGCCATAGACGTTGTCGACACGGTTGACCGGCGGCCAGTACTTGTCGACGCGGAAGGCGCCGGGCGGGAAGCAGCCCTGTTCGCGGCTGTAGGGCCGATCCCAGTCGCGGATCAGATCCTCCATCGTGTGGGGCGCCATGCGCAGCGGGCTTTGCTCGACGGGCATCTCGCCGCGCTCGACCGCCGCGATCTCGTCGCGGATCGCCAGCATCGCGTCGCAGAACCGGTCGAGCTCGGCCTTGGGCTCGCTCTCGGTGGGTTCCACCATCAGCGTACCCGCCACCGGCCAGCTCATCGTCGGCGCGTGGAAACCGGCGTCCATTAGCCGCTTGGCGATGTCGTCCACCGTCACGCCTGCCTCGGCGAAGGGGCGAGTGTCGAGAATGCATTCATGCGCGACGCGACCGCCCTTGCCCTTGAAGAGCACGGGGAAAGCCCCCTCCAGCCGCTTGGCGATGTAGTTGGCATTCAGGATGGCGATCTTCGTCGCCCGCGTGATCCCCTCGCCCCCCATCAGCCGGACATAGGCATATGAGATCGGCAGGATCGACGCCGAGCCATAGGGCGCGCCCGAGACCGGCCCCTGCGTTCCGCCGGTTTCCGGGTGACCGGGCAGGTGCGGCGCAAGATGCGCCTTCACACCGATCGGCCCCATACCCGGGCCGCCGCCACCATGCGGGATGCAGAAGGTCTTGTGCAGGTTCAGGTGGCTAACGTCCGCGCCGATGTCGCCGGGCCGCGACAGGCCCACCATCGCGTTCAGGTTCGCCCCGTCGAGATAGACCTGACCGCCATACTGGTGCGTGATCTCGCAGACCTCGCGCACGGTCTTCTCGAAGACGCCGTGGGTCGAAGGATAGGTGATCATGCAGGCCGCCAGCCGGTCGCCCGCGGCCTCGGCCTTGGCGCGGAAATCGACAAGGTCGATATCGCCGTTCTCGGCGGCCTTCACCACGACGACCTCCATGCCGCACATCTGGGCCGATGCCGGGTTGGTACCATGCGCCGAGACGGGGATCAGGCAGACGCGCCGATCATGATCGCCGTTCGCGCGGTGGTAGGCCGCGATGGTCAGAAGGCCCGCGTACTCGCCCTGCGCGCCTGAATTGGGCTGCATCGACATCGCGTCGTAGCCGGTGATCTCGCAGAGCTTCGCCGACAGGTCGGCCAGCATCTCGGCATAGCCTTCGGCCTGGTCGGCGGGGGCGAAGGGGTGGATGGAATTGAACTCGGGCCAGGTGACCGGCATCATCTCGACGGCGGCGTTGAGCTTCATCGTGCAGGACCCCAACGGGATCATGGCGCGATCGAGCGCGAGGTCGCGGTCGGACAGCCGGCGCATGTAGCGCATCATCTCGGACTCGGCGCGGTTCATGTGGAAAACCGGGTGGGTCAGGTAGGGCGTCGTGCGCAGCAGCGCGTCGGGGATGGCGGGGGTGTCCGTGGGCGGGGCGAGCGGGACGTCGAACGCCTTGCACACCGCCTCCAGATGCGCGTCGGTGGTGGTTTCGTCGACCGAGATGCCGATGCGATCCGCGCCCACGTCGCGCAGGTTGATGCCGCGGGCGACGGCGGCGGCCATGATCCGGCTTTGCCGGTCGCCGACGGGGACGGTGATCGTATCGAAGAAGGCGCGCGCCTCCGGCGCATAGCCGCCCGCGCGCAGGCTGTCGGCCAGCCGCGCTGTCTTGAGATGGACGGCCTGCGCGATGGCCTTGAGCCCCTCGGGCCCATGGAAGACGGCGTAGAAACTGGCCATCACCGCCAGCAGCGCCTGCGCGGTGCAGACGTTCGACGTGGCCTTTTCCCGGCGGATATGCTGTTCGCGGGTTTGCAGCGACAGCCGGTAGGCGCGGTTGCCGTGGCTGTCGATGGAAACACCGACAAGACGCCCCGGCATGGCGCGTTTAAAGGCGTCGCGGCAGGACATGAAGGCCGCATGCGGCCCACCGTACCCCAGCGGCACGCCGAACCGCTGCGCGCTGCCCACGGCGATATCGGCACCCATGCTGCCCGGATCCTTGATCAGCGTCAGCGCCAGAAGATCGCCCGCGACGATGCCGATGGCCTTGTGCGCATGCAGCCCCGCAATCGCATCGCTGGGGTCGGACAGCCCGCCGAAGGTGCCCGGTACCTGGAATATCGCGCCGAACACCGCCGCGGGGTCGAGCGTATCGGGCGCGCCCACGATCACCTCGATCCCAAGGGGTTCCGCCCGCGTCTTCATCACCGCGATGTTTTGCGGGTGGCAGTTTTCATCCACGAAGAACGCCCGCGCCTTGGATTTTGCCACGCGCTCGGCCATCACCATCGCCTCGGCACAGGCCGTCGCCTC
>CAZVQL010000184.1:0-5973 GCA_964629305.1 uncultured Roseicyclus sp. | reverse complement strand
CCGCTCGCGCATCCGCACCTACCTCCGCAAGGTCGAAGAGGCTATCGCAGCGGGTGATCACGCCGTCGCCCAGGACGCGCTGAAAGCCGCTCAGCCCGAGCTGATGCGCGGCGTCACCAAGGGGGTGTTGCACAAGAACACCGTCGCTCGGAAAATGTCGCGTCTCTCGTCGCGTGTGAAGGCTCTGAAGGCCTGAACACGGCGCATTTACCCGCAAGGGTTGTGTGATCGAAGGCGCCGCGGGCAACCGCGGCGCCTTCTTGTTTTTGAAAATATCATTGAGTCAGAAGCCGCTATTCCGGCGGCGGGGATTCGGGCCTCGTTCACATAACTGTCAAGTTCGAAGAGTCGTTGCAGCGGGGCTTTCGCATCCGCTAGCTTGAGCGGGCGATTCAGGTGCCTCTGGGGGGACGGATCGAGGGGACAGACAGCACGTCGGAGCACGTCGGGGCCAGGGTAACTGAACCATGGTGAACTCGAGTGAACGGTCGTTCGTGCGAGGTGACACAACCGGCGATTGATTCGCCGAAGGGTGCCTCATTCTGGTCCTTCATCCGACTTCAGAATGCCGGACTCGAGGATCACGACAGCCACTCACGCGACCGATGCGCACCGTGCATCGGAGCCTGAGAAGTATGTGGTAGACTCGGGGCTGGTTCCCCTAGCATGAGACGACGGGGACAGGTCGTCTTGGGGCCGAAGGATTCGCACTGCGCCATCTTTCTGTGGCGCGACTGAAGGTAATCGGGGGGTCCTGGCAGGGGCCTTGCAAACAAGAGCCGGGAAAGGTGCGGGAATGACGAACGAGACGTGGGGACAGGTCAGAGGCGAACTCCTCAAGGCGGTTGGTGAAAACAACTTCACGGCATGGATTGATCCGATCGTCTTTGATCGTCTCGAAGACCGCACCGCACGGTTCTACGTCCCGACGAATTTCTTCGGCTCGTGGGTCTCGCAGAATTTCAGCGACGTGATCCTGCGCCACCTGGTCTCGGCCGGGATCATGGTCGATCGCGTGGAATTCGCCGTGGGCCAGAAGCTTGCCGCGCAGGCCGGAAACTCGAACGCGGCGCCAAGGCCGCAGTCCGCAACGACCGACACGGCCCCGGTGTCAGGCGCCGCCGCGCTGTCGGGTTCGGTGCGCACCGGAAGCGCGGACTTGCCCGGCGCGACGTTGAACCCCGCCTATACCTTCGACGATTTCATCGTGGGCAAGCCGAACGAACTGGCCCATGCCGCCGCCAAGCGCGTGGCCGAGGGGCGCGATGTCACGTTCAATCCGCTGTTCCTCTACGGTGGTGTCGGCCTCGGCAAGACGCACCTGATGCATGCCATTGCGTGGGAGTTGCGCGCCCGCTTCCCCGAGGCACGGATCCTCTACCTGTCCGCCGAGCAGTTCATGTACCGCTTCGTCCGCTCGCTTCGCGAGCAGGACACCATGACCTTCAAGCAGATCTTCCGCTCTGTCGACGTGCTGATGGTCGATGATGTGCAGTTCATCGCCGGCAAGACCTCGACGCAGGAGGAATTCTTCCACACGTTCAACGCGCTGGTGGAAGAGGGCAAGCAGATCATCATTTCCGGCGACCGCGCGCCAGTCGACATGGAAGAGCTCGACACCCGCATCGCCTCGCGGCTGCAATGCGGCCTTGTTGTCGACCTGCACCCGACGGATTACGAGCTGCGCCTTGGCGTACTGCAGCACAAGGCCGAGCGCGCAATGGCGCGCAACCCGCAGATCCGCCTGGCCGAGGGCGTGCTGGAATTCATGGCGCAGCGCATTTCGACCAACATCCGCGTGGTCGAGGGGGCGCTGACCCGTCTCTTCGCCTTCGCCGACCTCGTGCGACGCGAAATCACCATCGAGATGGTGCAGGACTGCCTTTCGGATATCCTGCGCTCGACCGACCGCAAGGTGACTCTCGACCAGATCATCAAGACGACCTGCGAGTACTACAACATCCGGCAGGCCGACATCACCGGGTCCAGCCGTGCCCGCGCGGTTGCGCGCCCGCGGCAGATGGCGATGTACCTGTCGAAGACCCTGACCAGCCGCAGCTACCCCGAGATCGCGCGCAAGCTGGGTGGGCGGGACCACACGACCGTCCTTTACGGTGTGCGAAAGATCGAGGAACTGATGTCTGTCGATAGCCAGATCGCCGAAGATGCAGAGCTTCTGCGCCGGATGCTGGAAGCCTGAACAGACCCGCCGCGCGTGCTGGCCCCCGTATGGGGGCTTGACGCCCGCGGCGCGCACGGACACTCCTTGAAAAAACGGTTGTGCTGACGGGGGAGGCGGGTAGGCTCGCGGCCCCCGCACTTGTCGGAGCCAGGGCAATGAAACTCTCGATCGAGCGCGCCACGCTGCTGCGCGCTGTCTCTCAGGCGCAGTCGGTTGTCGAGCGTCGGAATACCATCCCGATCCTCGCCAACGTGCTCATCGAGGCCGAGGGCGACACCGTCAGCTTCCGCGCCACGGACCTCGACATCGAGGTGGTCGACAAGGCCCCGGCCCAGGTCGAGCGGGCGGGGGCGACGACCGTCTCGGCGGTGACCCTGCACGAGATCGTGCGCAAGCTGCCCGATGGCGCGCTGGTGTCCTTGAGCGAGGACAGCACGCAGGGCCGCCTGACGGTGCAGGCGGGGCGGTCGAACTTCCAGCTGGCGACGCTGCCCAAGGAAGATTTCCCGGTCATGACCGCGACCGAGTATTCCGCGAACTTCTCCTGCCCCGCGCCCGTTCTGCGGCGGCTCTTCGACAAGTCGAAATTCGCGATCTCGACGGAAGAGACGCGGTATTACCTGAACGGCGTCTATTTCCACGTCGCCGAGGGCGAGACCGGACCGGTTCTGCGCGCGGTCGCCACCGACGGACACCGGCTGGCCCGGATTGATGCCGCCGTGCCGCAGGGCGCGGAAAAAATGCCGGGCGTGATCGTGCCGCGCAAGACCGTGGGCGAGATGCGCAAGCTTCTGGACGATGACGAGGCGCAGATCGCGGTTTCGGTGAGCGAGACCAAGATCCGCTTTGCCACGCCCGAGATCACGCTGACCTCCAAGGTCATCGACGGGACCTTCCCCGATTACGCGCGCGTCATCCCCCTGAACAACACCCGCCGGATGGAGGTCGATGCCTCGGACTTCGCCAAGGCGGTGGACCGCGTGGCGACCGTCAGTTCCGAGCGCTCGCGCGCGGTGAAACTGGCGCTCGACGAGGACCGGCTGGTCCTGTCGGTGAACGCGCCCGATGCGGGCAACGCCGAGGAAGAGCTGGCCGTGGCCTATGGCGACGACCGGCTCGAGATCGGGTTCAACGCGAAATACCTGCTGGAAATCGCCAGCCAGGTGGACCGCGAGAATGCCGTCTTCCTGTTCTCCTCGCCCGGTGAGCCGACGCTGATGCGCGAAGGCAACGACACGACGGCGATCTATGTCGTGATGCCGATGCGGGTGTGACGGACCCTGCCCTGCATCCACGCGGGGACGGTCCGTCATGACGCCCCATGTCGCCACCCTGACCCTAAGCCATTTTCGCAGCCACCGCCGCGCGCGGCTGGTGTTGGATGGGCGGCCCGTGGCGCTTTACGGGCCCAATGGCGCGGGCAAGACCAACCTGATGGAGGCGGTTTCGCTCCTGTCGCCGGGCCGCGGGCTACGCCGCGCGACGGCCGAGGAGATCATCCGCCGCCCCGAGGCGATCGGATGGAAGATCACCGCCGAGGTGGCGGGCCCCGGCCTTGGTCACGAGATCGAACTGACCGCCGAACCGGGCCAGCCGCGCGCCACGCGGATCGACGGCAAGACCGCGCCGCAGACAGCGCTGGCGCGACTGCTCAGGATCGTCTGGCTGGTGCCCTCGCAGGATCGGCTCTGGATCGAGGGGGCGGACGGGCGGCGGCGGTTTCTCGACCGGATCTCGCTCAGTTTCCTGCCCGACCATGCCGAGGCCGCGCTGACCTATGAAAAGGCGATGCGCGAGCGCAACAGGCTGTTGAAAGAGCAGGTGACGGACGCGCGCTGGTACACCGCCCTCGAGGCGCAGATGGCCGAGGCCGCCGCGTCCATCACGGCCAATCGCCGCGAGGCGATCGTGCGGATCATCGCCGCGCAAGAGGGGGCCGCCACGGCCTTTCCGGCAGCCGAGCTGCTGCTCGAGACTGACGACCTGACCACGCCCGGCGATTACGCCACGGCCTTCGCCGAAAGCCGCGGGCGCGACATGGCGGCGGGGCGCACGCTGGTCGGGCCGCACCGCGCGGACCTACAGGCCACCTATATCGACAAGGCGATGCCGGCCGCCCAATGCTCGACCGGCGAGCAGAAGGCGCTTCTGATCTCGCTCGTGCTGGCCAATGCCCGCGCGCTCAAGGCCGAGACGGGCGCCGCGCCGCTGGTCCTGCTTGACGAGGTCGCGGCGCATCTGGATGCAGGCCGCCGCGCGGCGCTTTTCGACGAGATCTGCGCGCTTGGGGCGCAGGCCTGGATGACCGGGACGGGGCCGGAACTGTTTGCGGAACTGGGCGCGCGGGCGCAGCATGTGGCGGTGTCCGAGACGGGCGGCGAAAGCCGCGTCGCGCCGCAGGAGGGGCCGCCATGACCGATCTGCCGATGAACCGCATCACGCTGGTCACGCTGGGCGTGCGCGACATCGCGCGCTCGCGCGGGTTCTACGGCACCTTGGGCTGGCAGGAGGCCGGCGCGCAGGACGGTGTCGTGTTCTACATGCTGGACGGCATGATCATGGGTCTTTTCGGGTTAGAGCCCTTGGCCGCCGACCAGGGCAGGCCCGGGGCCGAGCTGGGGTTCGGCGCGGTCACGCTGGCGCAGAACTACCGCGATGTGACCGAGGTCGAGGAAGCCTACGAGCGCGCGCTGGCCGCGGGCGCCACCGGCCTCAAGGACCCGTCCGAGACGCATTGGGGTGGCTACACGGCCTATTTCGCCGATCCCGACGGGCATGTCTGGGAATTGGCCTACAACCCGCACTGGCCCCTCGACGAGATGGGCCGCGTGGTGGAGCCTGACGACACATGACCCTCACCGCCGCGCAGTTGGCGCTTTACGCCGGTGCGCTTTTCGTCCTGTTCATCACGCCCGGACCGGTCTGGCTGGCCACGGCGGCGCGCGCGCTGGCGCATGGCTGGCGCGCGGCGATCCCGCTGGTTCTGGGCGTGGCGCTGGGCGATGCTGTCTGGTCGGTGGCGGCGGTGCTGGGGCTGGCGTGGATCGTCGGCACCTACGGCTGGGTCATGGAGGTGCTGCGCTGGGTCGCCGTGGGGGTCTTCGCGCTGATGGGCTGGCTCTTGATCCGGCATGCCGACAAATCCATCGCCGCCGACAGCGCGCTGACCCGGCCCGGCGCCTGGGCGGGCTTTGCCGCGGGGATCGCCGCGATCCTCGCCAATCCCAAGGCGGTGTTGTTCTACATGGGCATGCTGCCCGGCTTCTTCGATCTGACGACGGTCACCGCGCCAGACATCGCCGTGATCGCGCTGATTTCCATGGGCGTGCCCCTGATCGGCAACACCGGCTTCGCCTATCTCGTGGACCACGCGCGCCGGCGCTTTTCCAGCCCCGAGCGGCTGGCGCGGATCAACCGGGTCGCCGGCGCGCTTCTTATCCTTGTGGCTGTGGTGATCGCCCTGTCCAACCCCTAAATATTGGGTCGCATCGCGTGACATTCCCCGCCCCGGGGGGTATAAAATCGCGACAAAGAACAGGCAGAGCACCCCATGGCAGACCAGCCCAAGGCACCCGAAGAATACGGCGCCGATTCCATCAAGGTTCTCAAAGGCTTGGAGGCGGTTCGCAAGCGCCCCGGCATGTATATCGGCGACACCGACGACGGGTCGGGCCTGCATCACATGGTCTACGAGGTCGTGGATAACGGCATCGACGAGGCGCTGGCCGGTCACGCGGACGCCGTGACGGTCACGCTGCACCCCGATGACAGCGTCTCGGTCAGCGACAATG
>CAZVQL010000183.1:4632-5998 GCA_964629305.1 uncultured Roseicyclus sp. | reverse complement strand
CGAGAGGCTGGCGGATTGTTGGCGCGGTGCCTGTCCGTCTGCGGCAGGCTGAGAAACCTGCGCGCTTCGTCCAGCGTGTCCCTCAGGGTGGTGATCCCCATGTTCAGGGCGATCAGGTCCAGAAGGTCCCCGTGCTGCCCGGTTGCGGAATCGGTCCACTTGCCAGCCGCACCGGGACCAGAGATCGGACCGGTCAGCCGAACGTAGAGGCTGCGGCCCGGCGTATTCTGCACATCGCCAACGATCCAGTAGCGGCCCTGTTTGCGCCCGTTCGTGAGGTAGTGACGGCAGACGGCCTCGGCATCCTCGGCAAGGCGGCGGGCGATGTCGGCGGCGGGGCTGTGCATGCTTTGTGCCTCCTGTCGTGGATAGAAAAAGGGGCCCGCCATTTCTGGCGGACCCCGGCTGCCGGAACTCGGGGGGAAGGAGCTCCGACCTGCTCGAAGGTCACTCGGCGGCAGTTCGGGCGAAGGCGTCACCGGCGACGGGATCATCTTCCTCCATGGGGTCGGAATCTCCGATAGCCGGTTCGCCGCCGTCTTCCGCCGATTGCGCTTCGCCGCTGTCAGGATCGTCGTTCGAAGGCTCTTCATCCGCGGTGTCCGCATGGTCGACCAGTTCGATCTCCGGTGCGTCCTCTTCCGGCAGCGGCGGCGTGCGCAGCGGGTCCGGCAGCCAGCCGGTGCCGACCAGCAAGTCCTCCGCGGCGGTCACCATCTCGGCCTTTTTCAGCCCGGCGATCCGGTCCGCAGCGTCCTCACCTTTCGCCTCGCGCACGGCCTCGAGGATGCGGGCCTTGGTCACGCGGCCGAGGTAGCTGTCACCCGTGGCCGTCCAGCCCGCCTTGGCCATGTCGAGCCCGACGGTCCCGGCCAGCACATCCGCATGCGCGATGGCGCGCGGGCGGCGCTGGTAGGGGTCGTGGACGGCATTCACGCTCATCGCCACGCAATGGGCGAAGAGCGCCTCGCGGCTGCAGCTGTCGAACTCGGTCAGGGCCTCCCAGAGGTCCTCGGGCGCTTTCGGCAGGTTGCGCGCCCAGGTCTCGTGGCGTTGGTCGATGGCCTGCGCATAGGCCGTGTCGCCGAGGCCCGGCACCTGCGATCCGAACCCCGCGTTGCGCGGTTCGATCTCGACGCAGCTGTCGACGGCGTAGCGGTAGAAGAGCCGCAGGACCATCGCGTGCAGGGCCGCGAGGAAGGCGACCTGCGGGTCCTGGGCCAGCGCATTGCGCAGCGCCAGGGTGCGATGGGCCGTCAGTTCCATGACGAGGCGGTCGGAGAGCGGTTTGAGGCCGTCATCCTCTTCCTCCTCGTCGTCGAGGGCGGGTGCGATGGCATCATCCGCGTCGTCGATGGTCTGTTCT
>CAZVQL010000183.1:0-4622 GCA_964629305.1 uncultured Roseicyclus sp. | reverse complement strand
GCGAGATCGTCGGCCTCGTACTGGATCGGACGCGCCTCGAGTGCCTCCATCGCCTCCTCGATCTCGCCCAACCGGGTATCGACGTCGTCGGGCAACTCGTCGGCCTCCGCATGCTCGGCCTCGAGCGCGTCGTATTCGGCCTTCAGCGCCTGGTAGCTGGCAGCCTCCTCGTCGCTCATCGGCACCGCCTCGCCATGGACGCGGCGCATCCCGAAGGTGTGGCCATAGGGGAACTCGGTATCGACCTCGACCCATTTCCAGCCCTCGGCGCGGACCGCCTCGGCCTCCTCGGCGAGCTTCTCGCGCACCATGACGTCGAGCAGGGCGGCATCCTGCAGCCAGCCGCCGTCGTCCTGCTGGAACAGGTCGCGCAGGATCTCGCCCCCGGCCTCGACGTAATCGTCGAGCCCGACGAACTGCGCCCGCTTGTCCGAGGCCCGCACCGCACCCTCGGTCAGCATGCGGCGGATCTCGTAGGGCTGCCGCGAATAGTGCCGCTGCAGCGCCTCCCAGACCTGCTCCTGCCGCGCGTGATCGGGATTGACCGTGAAGGCCATGAGCTGGTCGAGCGTCATCTCCTCCTCGGCATAGGCGTCGAGCAGCGAGGGCGCGACGGCGGCGAGCTTCAGCCGCTGCTTGACCACGCTGGCCGAGACGAAGAAGGCCGCGGCGATCTCCTCCTCGGTGCGGCCCTTCTCGCGCATCGCCTGGAAGGCGCGGAACTGGTCGAGCGGATGCAGCGGCGCGCGCTGGACGTTCTCGGCCAGGCTGTCCTCCTCGGCGAGCCCATCGGTGCGCACGATGCAGGGCACAAGTGCTGTCTTGTTCATGCGCTTCTGCTTGACGAGCAGTTCCAGCGCCCGGAACCGCCGCCCGCCGGCGGGGATCGTGTACATGCCGGTCTCGGCGCCGCTGTCGTCCAGCACGGGCCGCACGGTGATGGAGCTGAGCAGCGTCCGCCGCGCGATGTCCTCGGCCAGTTCCTCGATCGACACGCCCGCCTTGACGTGGCGCACGTTCGACTGGCTGAGCATCAGCTTGTTGAAGGGGATGTCGCGCGAGGCGCTGAGGGTGATTTTCTGTTGCTTGGTCATCGGGATATCTCCGCGACGGGCCAGCCGGGAGCCTCTCTCCCGACCTCCAAACCCGTCACGGAAAACCCGGCACCCCTCTTACTCTGGAGGCACCAAATAGGCCATATGGACTTGCAATGCGATCCATATGGACTTATATCATCAGTCAAGCTAGGAAGGAGCGCCAACACATGGAAAACGTTGTTCTGGAACGTCCTGCGCCGGATCGGCAGGGGGTCGCGCTCAAGGCCTTCACGCGGATCGCGGACGCCTGGTCACTCACCTTGCGGGAGGCCGCGGCGCTGGCGGATATGTCGGAATCCACCTGGAAACGGGCCAAGAAGCCTGATTTTGCCGGAGATCTGACGCGCGACCAGATGCTGCGCCTGTCCGCGCTCATCGGCCTCTACAAGTCGCTCGAGCTCTATTTCAATGAGCCGATCTCGCGCGACTGGGTGAAGCTGCCCAACCGGGGTCCGGAATTCGACGGCGCGCGGCCCGTTGACGCGATGATTGAAGGGGGATTGCCCAGGATCCTGCGCGTGCGGGGCTATGTTGATGCGCTGCGGGGCGGGGTTTGAGGATCACGTCGGTCAATGACCGTGCTCTTGTCAGGCTGATTTCCGAGACCCATCACAAGCCCCCAGTGCTGAGGGGGCTGGTCGACAGCGACGAGGAGGCCGCGGTTCTCGCCGAGATCGAAGGCGAGACCAGTGCCCGCCTGATCGCCGAAGCGCAGGGCAGTCCCGCGCTCGACCGCCGCGAACTCGCCTTCGCGCGGCGGTCGCATGACCTGACCCTTTACGGTCAGAGCCATATCAACGCGGCATTCACCTACACGAGGCCCAAGGGCAACCGGTTCAACACTGGCGACCGCGGTGCGTGGTACTGCGCCTGGAACATGCTGACGAGCGCGCAGGAAGTTGGATTTCACCGGACCCGTGAATTGGGCTTCATCGGCCGCTACGAGGACGAGGCGCGCTACGTGGAACTGCTGGCGGATTTCATCGGTGATTTCCCGGACCTGCACGGGCGGGCGCATCCCGCGCTCGATCCGGACCCGGACCGCGGCTACCCGGCCGGGCAACGCCTTGCGGCGGAACTGCGGGGCGAGGGACATCGCGGGTTGGTCTACCCGTCGGTGCGCCATCCGGGTGGGCGATGCCTTGTCGCCTTCGATCCGGGGATCATCCAGAATGTCCGCCCGGGCGCTGGCTGGAAGCTTGTCTGGCAAGGCGCGCCGGAGTTCACGATCGAGGGTCTGTGAAGACTGTGGGTTCTTGGTGCAATGCATTAAGAAATACTGACAAAGTGCTGTGAAAAAATAGTTTTTATCTTCTCTCTACTTTCGATTACCTCCACCGCTGTCATGGCCGTTCAGTGCCGGTCGTTCCCGGGCTCCGCAGGCGGGAACAGATGCGCCCGGTCGGGATCGAAGGCCTGGCCGATCTCGACGACGTCTCGCGGCCAAGCCGCTCTGTCGGCACGGTCTTGCCGTGCAGCACGCCGTCCTCGGGCGCGGTCGGCGTCAGGTATTGGGGTCGCGCACGATGCCCGCCCGAAGGCGACCTTTTCTTCCCTCCCGGTCTTCGACGCGCCCGCGATGGTCAGGCCGAAGGCCACGTCTTCACGCACCGTCATGTGGGGAAAGACCGCGTAGGTCTGGAACACCATGGCGATGCCGCGATCCTTGGGCGCCTTGTCGTTGACGGTGGCGCCGTCGATTTCCAGCATGCTCGAGGTGATGTCCTCGAGCCCCGCGATCATCCGCAGAAGCGTGGACGTGCCGCAGCCCGAAGGGCCGACGAAAACGACGAACTCGCCAGCCTGGATGTCGATTTCGACGCCCTTGGTGACATCGACCGCGCCGAAGCTCTTGCGAAGGCTCCTCAGTCGGACGGTGGCCATGGCGTCACTCTGCGGCTTGGACGGGGATGACCCGCAGATGTCCGTCCGCGTCCATGCGGACCGGTTGCGGGTCGAGGATGTGGCCGACGAATTCGCCTTCGGGCCGATCCGAGAAGCCGATGATGCGCAGCCCGTCATTCGTCTCGACGATCCGCGCGGCATAGCGGCGACAGGGCAAGGCGCCGTCGAGGAAGCCAGGCGCCACGTGCCACGGGCCGCGCGGGTCATCGGCGATCAGGTAGTGGTTTCCGGTGATGGGCCCGCCCTCGGTCGCCTCCGCCAGATCCTTCGAGAAATGCTCGGCCGCGGTGCAGAAGAGGCAATACCAGCGCCCGCCATGATCGAAGACCTGCGGCACCTCGAGCTGGCCGTAGCCGCCGACGAAGACGGGCGGCTGCAGGGTCCAGTTCAAAAGGTCTGGCGAGGTGGCGAACCCGATGGCACCGCCTGCGTTGGGCTCCGCGATGCCGGGCGCGCGGGCTGTGAAATACATCAGCCAGCCGGGCCCATCGGGGTCGCGCATCACCCATGGGTCGCGCATCGCGCAGTGATGCCAGACACTGCTGGCGAGATCGGCGTCGTACTGGTCCGCATTCGGCCCCGTCAGGTCGAGGCAGAGCCCGTCACCGACCCGCGCCCAGTTGTGCAGGTCGGTCGAGGTGGCGTGCCCGATCCGCTGGTAGAGCGCATCCTCCGCATGGCCGGTGCCCGTGTAGAACAGGTGCCAGAGGCCATCGTCGTCGCGCACCACGCTGCCGGTCCAGGTGGTGTAGTCGTCCCAGGCGGGCCCGGGCGCGGGCGTCAGGCAGGTTCCCAGATGCTCCCATGTCGTCAGATCGTCGCTGACCGCGTGGCCGACGCTGACGTTGAAGTGGCGCAGCTCCGGGTCGCCGATGGATTTCGGCGCCTTGAGGAAGAACCCGTGCCAGCGGTCGCCGTCATGGGCGTACCAGCTGTCCCAGATCCAGTGGTCGTCGAGTGAGAGAGACATCAGCCCTTTACTCCGGTCGATGCGATTGAGGCGATGAAGGCGCGTTGCAGCACCAGGTAGAAGGCCAGCACCGGCAGGGTGATGATGGTCAGGTAGGCCATGACCTCGCCCCAGGCGACCTGAAGCTGGAAGAAATAGCCGAGGCCAACCATTACCGGGCGCACGCTTTCCTGCTGCACCACGATCAACGGCCAGAGATACTGGTTGTACATCACGAGAAACTTGAGGATCGCGGCGGTCGCCACCACCGGTCCGGCCAGCGGCATGACGACGCGCCAGTAGATCTGGAACCATGTGGCGCCTTCCACGCGGGCGGCCTCTATCAACTCGCGAGGCAGGTCTCGGAAATACTGCACGAAAAGGAAGATCGTCAGCCCGTCCGCGATCCAGGGGATGATCTGCACCCTGTAGGTGTTCAGCCAGCCGAACTCGATTCCGCCCCAGCCGATCCACGGAAGCTGCGAGACCATCAGCAGGAGCGGGATCGCGATGGTCTCGAAGGGTATGATCAGCGTGGCGAGAATGACGGACAGGATCAGCCCGCGCCCTCTCCATTCCAGGAAGGCGAAGGAGAAGGCCGCAAGCGAGCAGATCGCCAGCGACAGGAGCACGGTGACACCGGTCACCAGGACGGAGTTGACCATGAAGGT
>CAZVQL010000182.1:0-6018 GCA_964629305.1 uncultured Roseicyclus sp. | reverse complement strand
CGGCGACGGCTTCCTCGCCGGAATACATATGCGTCAGCCCCGGCATCTTGGCCGAAAGGTACAGCTGGTTCGCGTTGTCCTCGAAGGTGCGGATGCGCACCATCTGGCGGTACATCCGCAGATAATCCTCGGTGTTGGTCTTGGCTTTGGCCATGGGTCAGGTCCTCGGACGGCTGGCGTCCTTCATCTTGGCAAGAAAACTCTCGGGGGGTGCGGGGGGCAGACAGCCCCCCGCCGGGTCGGCCGCCGCAGGCGGTCGACCCTCTCCCACCACGCTCAGTACCGGTTGGCGATCGGCAGCTCTTCCGCTGGGAAAAGGCTGATCACTTCACACCCGTTCTCGGTCACCACGACCTCTTCCTCGATCCGCGCCGCCGAGTAGCCGTCCGCCGCCGGGCAGTAGGTTTCCAGCGCAAACACCATCCCGGTCTGGATCTCCATCGGATGATCGAGGCTCACCGCGCGAGAGATGATCGGCCGCTCATGGAGCGCCAGCCCAAGGCCATGCCCGAACTGCAACCCGAACGCCGCGTCCTCGTTCGGGAAGCCCAGCGACTCAGCCGTCGGCCAGACCTTGGCGACCGTGTCGGTCGTCACGCCGGGCTTGATCAGCGCGATCGAGGCGTCGATCCACTCCCGCGCTTTCACATAGGCGTCGTTCTGCGCGGGCGTCGCCCGGCCGATGTTGAACGTCCGGTAATAGCAGGTGCGGTACCCCTGGTAAGACTGGAGAATATCGAAGAACGCCTGGTCACCGGGCCGGAACAGCCGGTCGGTGAAGTTGTGCGGATGCGGGTTGCAGCGCTCGCCGGAAATGGCGTTGATCGCCTCCACGTCGTCGCTGCCCATCTCGTAGAGCAGCTTGTTGGACAGCGCCACGATGTCGTTCTCGCGCACGCCCGGTTTCAGCTCTTCGTAGATCATGTGGTAGACGCCATCGACCATGCTGGCCGCCTGCGTCAGCAGCTGGATCTCGTCCCAGTTCTTGATCTCGCGGGCGCCCAGCATGATCTGCTGGCCGTCCACGACCTTGATCCCTTCCTCCTGCAACGCGTGGAACATCGCGGTTTCCGCATAATCCACGCCCACCGGCATGTCGGCCATGCCCGCGTCCTTGATCAGCTGCGCGATCATCTTGGCGTATTTCCGCATCAGGCCGAACTCGGGCGGTATGGTGCCCCGCATGCCGACGACGCCGGCAAGGCAATGATCGGGCTCCAGCCAGTCGGCATAGCGCTGGTGATGCACCGCGGCGCTGCCGAAATCCCAGACGTACGGTGAATCATCGCCCGTCAGCAGGCAGAAGCGGCACATCTTGTCCCGCTCCCATTCACCGATCTTGGTCGCAGACACATACCGAATGTTGTTAACATCGAAGAGCAGAAGCGACCCGGCATTCGACGCCTGCAGCGCTTGCCGCGTGCGGGCAAGGCGGTACCGGCGCAGCCGGTCATGGTCGATCCGGCGCTCGAAATCGACCGAGGTATGGCCCCACGCGGGCAGGCGGTCGCGCCATTCCCAGTTGGGTTCCAGATCCTGTGGGGTCAGCATGTTCGGCATCAGGGCACGAGACATCATAAGCTCCTTTCAGGCGCGCCGATGCGCAGCCATGGGTGTCGGAAAATCAGGGGGCGACGGTCTACTTCGTGACCCAGCCGCCGTCGATCGAGATCATCTGCCCGGTCATGTAGTCGCTGTCGTCCGACGCCAGGAACGAAGCCGTGCCGATGATATCCTTGGGGTAGGAGACGCGCTTGATGACGAGGTTGTTGTCGACGATGTCGTCATAGGCCTGCCCCTCGCGCTCCTTGAAGCCGATCTCGACCAGGTCCTTGTCCAGCTGCTCCCACAGCGGCGTCACCACCACGCCCGGCGCATAGCCGTTGACGGTGATGTTGTGCTCGGCCAACCCCAGCGCACCGCATTCGGTCAGCGCCAGGCAGCCGTATTTCGACGTGCAATACACCGTCACATCCACCAGCGGCTTGCGGCTGGCGATGCTGCCCACGTTGATCAGCTTGTAGGGCTTGTCCTGCGGGCCCTGGGCGATCATCTGCTTGGCCGTTTCCTGCATGCCCAGCCACATCGCCTTGGTGTTGACGTTCATGATCATGTCCCAGTTGTCTTCATCGATATCCATGAAGAACCGGGGCTTGTTCAGGCCGGCATTGAAGAGACCGACGTTGATGGACCCGAAGGCCTCGACCGTGGCGGCCACGGCGGCGGCGTTGTCCGCACGCTTCGTCACGTCCATCTTGACCGCGATCGCCTTGCCGTTGCCGCGTGCGTTGATCTGGTCGGCAACCTCCTGCGCTGCGCCCTCGTCGAGGTCGCCAAGCGTCACGTTCGCACCCTGCGCTGCAAAGGCCTCGGCATTGGCCGCGCCCATGCCGCGGGCGGCACCGGTGATCAGGATGTTCTTACCTTTGAGGCGTTCGGGGTCCATGTCTTCCTCCCTAATGGACTGGGTCTCTCAGTATTTTCTCGGCACCGGCCTGCACGCGGGCCAGCGCATCGCGCGGGCTGACAAGGCCGCGCAGCATGTCGTGAAGCTCGGTCCCGCACAGCTCGATGATCCCCGAGATCTGCGGGATCGGCGGGCGCGGCCAGAACTGCAGCTCGTCGCGCCATGACATCTGGTCGACCGTCTCGAAGATCGGCGACAGCCGCCGCACCTCGGGGTCGGCGCCCACCGAATACCGCGGCGCCGTGCGGCTTCCGTTCTGCACGTAAAGCTTCTGCGCCGCGGGCGAGGTGAATGCGATCAGCGCCTCGGCGGCATCCTCGACCCGTTCTTCTGCAAGATTGGCCGGAATGCACAGCGCATAGCCGCCCACGGGGGCGATCGGCACGCCGTCCGGCCCATGCGGATGCGGCAGGTAACCGGTGTTGCCATGCGCAGGGCAGGTCGCGTCCAGTTCGAAATACGGGGCGAGCAGCGTGTAGCCATAGGCCATCGCCACCTTGCCCGCCGCATAGGGGCGCACCCGCTCGTACCACGACATCGACAGGATATCGGGGGGCGAATACTCCAACAGCTCCATCAGGTATTCCGCCGCCTCCAGCGCGCGCGGCGTGTTCAGCGTCGGCACCTGCCTGCCGCCCAGGTGGTCGGCATCGTAGCCGCCCGCCACTTCGGGCAGCTCGATGATCGGCTGACCGAAAGCCGCGCAGGTCATTATGAAAGTGTGACCCAGCGCGGTCCCCCGCGCCGCGTTCCAAGCCACCCCGTAGCGCCCGCTGCGCGGATCGTGGAAATGGTGGGCGGCCGCGATGACCTCCTCGTGGGTCGCGGGCGGCGCCAGCCCCTCGGCCGCGAACCAGTCACGGCGGTAGAACATCAGCTCGGGCGTCGTCTGGCTGGGCACGCCGTAGGGCACGCCCTCCCAATGGGTCGCCCGCCAGCCCGCCGTATGGAAATCGCCCGGGTCCAGCCGCTCGGTATCCATCACCTCGGTCAGGGGCCGGATCACCCCCTTTTCCACGAACTCCCCCAGCCACGGCAGGTCCACCGCGATCAGGTCATAGGCGCTGCGCTTCCTCTCGGCGTTGCGCAACGCCTCCTGGCGCAGGCGGTCGATGGAAAAGGCGCGCTGGTGGATATCGGTGCCGACGATCGTCTCGAACTGCCGCTTCAGCGTCTCCATCACCATGAAGGTCGGGTCGCCATGCACCAGGATGCGCAAGCCCCCCGCCAGCTTCAGCGGCGACAGAAGCGCGCGCGGCGGCGCAATCGCGGCCTGCCCCGGCACGTAGGAGCCGCCGTAGAAATACTCCTCGGCCTCATCCTCGGGGCCCGCGTCGAAACTCGTCCGCGCGATCCGCCCGATCCGGCTCGCCAACTCGCTGAACCGATCCAACAGCGCCGCGCTTGGATGCAGCGAAAAGCTGCGCCCCGATTTCGTCCGCGGCCGCTGCTCGACGAACCCCGCCCGCTGGATCTCGGCCAGCTTGCGCATCGCGGTCGCATAGGGCACCCCCGACGCGGCCGCCATGGACGAGGCCGACACCAGCCGCCCCTCGATATGCCCGCGCAACAGGTGTAGGATCATGTTGAGATGGGGGTTCGGCGTCGTCGGCTCGAGCGAGCTGTCCAGTTCCACGCACAACTCGCCGAGGAAATCGACCACCCGTTCCAGCTCGGCTTCCGCAAGCCCCGTGGACGGCCGCCCGGCAAGGGCAGCATCTTGTCCAAAACGGAGGTTTTCGGCAGCCTGGCTGGTCATTGGTCCGTACGCGATGGGCCCGCTGGCCCGAGTCGGGCGTCGTGTCATGGGCGTCTCCCCGAAATGTTCAAATTGGAGCCGATCTGGCATGTCACAAAATATCCATTATGGATAAAGAAATGTCCAATTCGGATGGATTGGGGTCATCCGGTCCGGCTGGAATGCGCTCTGGATAACGACAGATTGCACCGGGGTGATTCCCGGGCTGAGAGGACAGCGGCAATCACGAACGACACACAGGGAGGAAAGACATGACCAACTCCACCAAGCTGGCGCTCGCCTGCACGACCGCTCTCATCGCTACGGGCGGCATGGCCGCTGCGCAAAGCGTCACCATCGGCATCACCCAGAACAACGTGGGCGTCGACAGCTACCAGACGACCTATGAACAGGCGTTCATCGCCGCCGCCGAAGCCAACCCCGACGTCGAGGTTGTCGTGCTGGACGCCGGCGGCGACGTGGCCCGCCAGATCGCCCAGATCCAGGACCTCATCCAGCAGGAAGTGGACGCGATGATCATCTGGCCAACCAACGGTCAGGCCGTGATCCCCGCCGTCCGCGAGGCCTACCAGGCTGACATCCCGGTGGTTATCACCAACTCGAACATCGCCGAGGACGGCTTCGACTTCGTCACCTCCTTCTCGGGCCCCGACAACGTGACCCAAGGCGCCCGCTCGGCTGAAATCATGTGCGAGCGCTTCACCGAACTCGGCATCCAGGACGAGGCCCGCGTGGTCGAGATCACCGGCCAGCCCGGCTACACCACCGCCATCGAGCGCAGCGAAGGCTTCCAGGAGCGTCTGCCCGAGGTCTGCCCGAACGTCGAACTGGTCGACAGCCAGCCCGGCAACTGGAACCGCGAAGACAGCCAGCGCGTGATGGAGGCCTTCCTCGTCCAGTATGACGACATCGACGGCGTCTATTCCGGCGACGACAACATGGGCGTCGGCGCCCTGAACGCGGCGCTGGCCGCGGGCCGTGCGGACGAGATCGTCTTCGTCGGCGCCACGAACTTCGCCGTCGGCTACGACGCGATGGAGCGCGGCGAATACTGGGGCTCGATCTACCAGTCGCCCGTCGATGACGCCGAGGCCGCGCTGCAAACCGCGCTCGACGTGCTCGCCGGCGAAGAGGTCCCCTTCCTGAACTACTTCGACACGCCGAAGATCACGCAGGAAAACATGGGCGAGTTCACCCGCCCGGTGTTCTGATCTCCCTCCCCGGATGGGGGCCGGCCCTTGTTGGTCGGCCCCTGTTCGTTCCAAACAGACCAGTAGACGGACAGGGAGACTGCCGTGGCCGAACCTCGTGGAGTTGAGGGGCGCGTTTGCATCGTCACGGGTGCCGCGCGCGGAATAGGGCGCGCCATCGCCGAGGCGCTGCTCGACGAAGGCGCCAGGGTCTGCATCGCCGACCTGAACGCCGACCAGGCGGCCGAGGTGGCCGAGGCCAACCGCACCCGCCCCGGCATAGACCCGGAAAACGTGATCTCCGCGGGCGTCGACGTCCGCGACCGCGCGGCCACCCGCGCCATGATTGACCAGACCGTCGCCGCCTTTGGCCGGCTTGACGTGATGTTCAACAACGCCGGCGTGAACAAGCCGATGAACTTCATGGACGTGACCGAGGAAAACTGGTCGTTCATAATGGATATCAACGGTCTCGGCTGCCTTATCGGCATGCAGGAGGCCGCCCGCCAGATGATCGCGCAGGGCGGCGGCGGCAAGATCGTCAACACCGCCTCGATCGCATCGCGGCAGGGCTTCGACAATGTCGCGCCCTATTGCGCCTC
>CAZVQL010000181.1:0-6061 GCA_964629305.1 uncultured Roseicyclus sp. | reverse complement strand
TGTTGACCGTCGACTGCGCGGCCAGCGCGTCGGGTTCGGGGATGTAGAACTCCCGATCGAGGATCGAGTAGCGCGCGGAATACTCGTTCACGTTCGCCGTCCGGTGCCGGATCCACTGCCGCGCGACGAAGACGGGCAGCTTGACGTGGAACTTGACCTCGCACATCTCGAAGGGCGTCGAATGCCAGTGCCGCATCAGGTAGCGAATGAGCCCGCTGTCATCGCGCGCCTTCTTGGTCCCCGCGCCGTAGCTGACCCGCGCGGCCTGCACGATGGCGGCATCGTCGCCCATGTAGTCGATCACCCGGACAAAGCCGTGATCCAGCACGGGATGGGCGGTGTAGAGATGCGCCTCCATCCCCTCGGCTACCGCACGCAAGGTCTGGCGCGGCGTCGCGCGGGCGTCTTCGATCTCGGCCTGGGCCTCGGGGGTGAGCGGCATGGGCCTCTCCTCTCTCGTCTGAATGTCGGGCGCGTCCCCCATATCTTGCATCACGCCCACCCCGTACCGCAAGATAAAGTGGTCCGTCACGCGCCCACTTACCCACAGGAAATTTACCCCCGCCGGGGGCTGTTCCCTCGCTTGGGGCGCGTTAGACTCCCCCCGAACACCGACACCGGAGGGACAACATGGGTATCCGCTATCTGCACACGATGGTGAGGGTGAAAGACCTCGCCGCCTCGATGGCCTTCTACGAGCTTCTGGGCCTGCACGAGACGCGCCGCACCGAGCACGAACAGGGCCGCTTCACGCTGGTCTTCATGGCCCCCCCGGGGCAGGAGGAGTGCCCGGTCGAGCTGACCTACAACTGGGACGGCGACGACGGCCTGCCGTCCGACAGCCGCCATTTCGGCCACCTCGCCTATGCGGTCGACAACATCTACGAGACCTGCCAGCACCTGATGGACAACGGCGTGACCATCAACCGCCCGCCCCGCGACGGGCGCATGGCCTTCGTCCGCTCCCCCGACAACATCTCCATCGAGCTTCTGCAGGCAGGTGAGGCGCTCGCGCCCGCCGAACCCTGGGCCTCGATGGAGAACACGGGCCATTGGTGAGGGCCGCCGCCCTCGCCCTGACACTCGCCTGCGCGGCCGCCCCCGCCGCCGCGCAGGACCAGTGCCGCCTCGCGCTGCAACTGGGCCTCGACGTCTCGGCCTCGGTCGACGCGGCCGAGTACCGCCAGCAGCTCGACGGCATCGCCAGCGCGCTCATCGCACCCGAGATCGTGACCGCCTTCCTCGACGGCCCCGGCCCGGTCGCGCTCTCGATCTTCGAATGGTCGGGCCGCTTCCAGCAGGATGTGATCGTCGACTGGACCCTCGTCACCTCCGAGGACACGCTGACCACCATCGCCGAACGCGTCGCCCGCCAGGTCCGCACGCATGAAGATTTCCCGACCGCCCTCGGCTACGCCCTCGGCTTCGCCGCCGACCGTTTCGCCAGCGCGCCCCCCTGCCTCTTCCAGACGCTCGACATCTCGGGCGACGGGCAGAACAACGACGGCTTTCCCCCGCTCGCGGCCTATGAACACTTCCCCTTCGAGGGGATCACGGTGAACGGTCTGGCCATCGGCGGCGCGTCGCGGGGCATCGAGGACTACTACCTCGAGGAGGTCATCCGCGGCCCCGGCGCCTTCGTCGAATTCGCCGCCACCCACGACGATTTCGCAGACACCATGCGCCGCAAGCTGGAACGGGAATTGCGCGTGATGATCCTCGGCGGCCTGGCACTCCCCACCGGCCAACTGCCCCGTTAACCCCGTATCAAGGTTAACGCGCCGCCTCCGCCCGGCCCGCGCGCACCCGCAGCGACCCAAACGGCACCCTCACCAAACGTTAAGGTTAACGCGCCACGGTCCCCCTTCATCTTGGCCAAAAAACTCCCGCCGGAGGCTCCCGCACTCTCCACGCGCACACCGCCAGACAACCGGGAACCCGCCCCACACGCACGACATACCCAACGCCGGCGCGGTGGGCAGGATTGCCCACCCTACACCGGCAGGACAGCCAAGCCCACGCGGCGCCCCTCGGACAAGAGCACGTTGTAGGTCCGACACGCCGCAGGGCTTGCCGCGACCTCGACGCCGACGCCCGCCGCCTCCAGCGCGGCGCGCAAACCCCGCGGGATATGCGCGATCTCCGCCCCCGTCCCCACCAACAGCACGTCGACCTCGCCCGCCGCCGCCGTCAGCCGCGCGGCATCCTCGTAGCCGCCCCAGCCGAAGACGCCCGAGGGCAGGATCACCACCGGCCCCTCCAGCACCTCGCCGCCGATCCGGAAGAACCCCGGCCCATAGCCGTCCACCGGGCGGCTGTCGTCGAATGTCACCTCGTTCATGCGCATCGCGTCTCTCCGTCTCTCAACTCCAGACCGGCAGCCCCGCCAGCGCCGAGGCCGCGATGATCGCGTAGGCCACGCGCCGGTACACCACCTCGGCGCCGGGATCGAACAGCGCCTGCCCGATCCGGTTGCCCAAAGCATAGGGCACCGCAAGCAAAAGGCCCAACCACAGCGCCTCGACCCTCAGCAACCCCTGCGCCCAGAGCTGCGGCAGCAACAGCCCCGAGGACAGCGTCAGGAACACCAGCGTATTGGCCCGCGTCACCGCCGCGGGTGCGCCTGCGCCAAGGTTGAACAGGATCACCACCGGCCCCGTCAGCCCCGTCGCCCCGCCGACGACGCCGGTCGCCGCCCCCACGCCCAGCCGCGCCGGCACGCCCGGTGCCGTCTTCATCCGCCACCCCGCCAGAAGTGCGGCCAGCGTCACCAGCACCACGCCCGAGACCGTCCAGCGGATCGTCGCATCTTCCCAGGTCGCCAGCACCCAGACCCCGGCCGGAAACCCCACCATCGCCGCCAGCAGAAGCTGGCCCAAGGCGGGCTTGTCCACGCTCTTCCAGGCGCGCGGCACCACCGTCACCAGCGACGAGATCGCCGACAGCGAAAAAGCCCCGATGGCCAGCTCCGGCGGCACGATGGCAACCGCCACGGGCAGAAAGATCAGCGCCGCCCCGAAACCCGCGAAGCCATAGACCGTGCCCGACACGAAGCTCGCGCCCAGTAGCCAGATCAGCCCCGGCAGCGCCAGCGCCGCCAGAAGCCCCTCAGGCATCGATGTTGGAAAACTGCGTCCCCGACTTGTTGTCGGGCTTCGACCAGTCGCGCTTCACGCCGATCATCAAGACCACGTTCTTGGCCACGTAGATCGACGAGTAGGTCCCCACGATCACGCCCCAGAAGATCGCGAAGACGAAGCCGCGGATCACGTCACCACCAAGGATAAGAAGCGCCAGCAGCGCCAGCAGCGTGGTGCCCGAGGTCATCAGCGTCCGCGACAGCGTCTCGTTCGCCGACAGGTTCATCACGTCGCGCAGGTCGCGCTGCTTGTACTTGATCAGGTTCTCGCGCAGCCGGTCGAAGATCACCACCGTATCGTTGATGGAATAACCCACGATGGTCAGCAACGCCGCGATAGTGGCCAGGTCGAACCGGATCTGCAGCAGCGAAAACACCCCGATGGTCAGTACGATATCGTGGATCAGCGCCGCCACGGCACCCACCGAGAACTGCCATTCGAAGCGCAGCCAGATATAGACCAGGATCGCGCCGAGAGAGGCAAGGACAGCGATCAGCGCCGTCTGGATCAACTCGCCCGACACTTTCGGGCCGACCGATTCCACACTGGGAAAGGTCATCGCCGGATAGACCCCGCGCAGCGCCTCCTGCACCGCGGCGACGGTCTCGGGCGCGACGCTCTCTTGCCCCTCCTGCGCCTGGATGCGGATCATCGCGACGTTTTCATCGGGGCCAAAGGTCGGGTCGAACACCTCGGTGATCGACACGTCACCCAGCTCCAGCGCCTCCAGCGCCGCGCGATAGGCGGCCACGTCCACCGGCTCCGAGCTTTCCGTGCGGATCGTCGTGCCGCCGAGGAAGTCGATCCCGAAATTCAGCCCCATCGTGAACCAGATGCCCAAAGACAGCACCATCGCCACGACCGACGCGCCGAAGGTCAGCCGCGCCCATTTGAAGAAGTCGATGTTCGTCTCTTGCGGAACAAGGCGCAGGCGCATCGGATCAGACCTCGATGGTTTTCGGGCGACGCCGGTCGAACCAGGTCACGATGAATAGACGCGTCACGTAAATCGCGGTGAAGACCGAGGTCAGGATGCCGATCCCCAGCGTGACCGAGAAGCCCCGCACCGGGCCCGAGCCCAGCACGAACAGGATCACCGCGATGATGAATGTCGTCAGGTTCGCGTCGATAATGGCCGAAAGCGCGCGGCTATAGCCCAGCTCGATGGCTCGCGCGGGGCCCTTGGCCGTCTTCAGCTCTTCGCGGATGCGCTCGAAGACCAGCACGTTGGCGTCCACCGCCATACCGATCGTCAGCACGATCCCCGCGATCCCCGGCAGGGTCAGCGTGGCCCCGATCAGCGACAGCACGCCAAAGATCAGCCCCACGTTCAGGATCAGCGCGAAACTCGCGAAAACCCCGAACAGCCCGTAGCTGAGGATCATGAAGACCAGCACGGCGGCAAAGGCCACCAGCGCCGCGATCTCGCCCGCCGCGATGCTGTCGGCCCCCAGCTCCGGCCCGATCGTCCGCTCCTCGAGGAACACCATCTCTGCCGGCAAGGCGCCTGCGCGCAACAGCACGGCCAGCTCCGTCGATTCCTCGACGTTGAAATTCCCCGTGATCTGCCCCGAGCCGCCCGTGATCGCCTGCCGGATCACCGGCGCGCTGATCACCTCCTCGTCCAGCACGATGGCAAAGGGCGCCCCTACGTTGGCCGCCGTGTATTCGCCAAAGGCCCGCGCGCCCGAGGGGTTGAACCGGAACGTGACCGAGGGCTGCCCCGTCTGCTGATCGAACGCCGGCTGGCTGTCGACAAGGTCATCCCCCGTCACCACCGGCGTCTGCTCCAGCACGTAGAACACCCCCTCCTCGTCCAGCGACGGGAGCAGGATTTGCCGGCTCTCCACCTCCGCGTCAGCCGACGCCGCGCGCCGCACCACGGGGTGGAAGGTCAGCCGCGCCGTCGTCCCGATCAGGTCCTTCAGCTCCTGCGCCGACCCGATCCCCGGCACCTGGATCAGGATGCGGTCTCGCCCTTGGCGCTGGATCGTGGGTTCCCGCGTGCCGGCCTCGTCGACGCGTCGGCGCACGATCTCGACCGATTGCTGCATCGTGCGATTGTCCGTCGCCTCGCGCTCGGCATCGGACAGCGTCACGATGATCAGGTCGTTCTCGCCCCGCACGTCCAGCGTGGGCGAGCCCACGCCCGTGATGCTCACCACCGGTGTCGCCAGCTCGCGCACCGCCGCGACAGCGGTCGCGATCCCCTCGGGGCGGCTGATGCGCACCTGCAACTCGCCCACCGGCGCATCCTGCCGCCGGATCGTGCCGACCTCGTCGCGCACATCGCGCAGCGCGTCGCGCACATCGGGCCAGAGGCCGTCCATCCGCGCCTCGTAGACATCCTCGACCTGCACCTCGGCCAACAGATGCGCGCCCCCGCGCAGGTCGAGGCCAAGGTTCACCAGCGTCGAGGGCAGAAACTCCGGCCACAGCCCCCGCTCCGCCTCCAGCGCGTCGGTCGTCGCCCCCGTATCCTCGATGACGGCCACGGCATCGTTGTGCCGCTCGACCCTGTCGTAGAACAGGTTCGGCATGGCGAAACTCAGCCCCGCCAGCAGCACGAGGATGATCATCAGCCGGTTCCAGAGCGGGATCTGCAACATGTCAGCGGGCCCTTTCGGCCGAAAGTCTCAGGCGTGCGCGCGGGTGGCGTCAGTCGTTCGCGGCGGGCTCGGTCTTGGAACGGACCTGCGCGATCGTCGGGCGCAGCACGCGCACCTTGACGCCTTGCGACAGCTCGACCTCGACCTCGGTGTCGTCCTTCACCTTGGTGATCTTGCCGATCAGGCCGCCCTGCGTGACCACCTCATCGCCCCGGCGCAGCGCCGCGACCATCGCCTGGTGCTCCTTTACCTTCTTCTGCTGCGGGCGGATCAGCAGGAAATACATGATCACGAAGATCAGGATCAGGGGAA
>CAZVQL010000180.1:0-6156 GCA_964629305.1 uncultured Roseicyclus sp. | reverse complement strand
AGGCGGGGCCATCCTCGGGCGCGAATTCCGCGACCAGTTCAAAGGCCGCGTCGGTGTCGTTGATGTTGTTGTAGCTCAGCTCCTTGCCCTGGTGCTGAACGGCGGTGGCGACGCCGGGGCGGTTCGAGCCGTCGGTGTAGAAGCTGGCCGCCTGATGCGGGTTCTCGCCATAGCGCATGGTCTGCTTCAGCGTGCCGGCGAAGGCGCGGCGGCGGGGTGCTGCGTCGCCGTGGGCGCCCGCCATCCAGGTCGAGACCGCGGCGTCATAGGCCGCCGTCCGGGCATAGGCGGTGCGCGCCAGCCGCTGGCGGAAGGGCAGCGTGGTGCCGCCGTTGGCTGTCAGTTCGGCCAGCACATCGGTGTAATCCTCGGTATCGACCACGACGCCGACAAAGGCGTGGTTCTTGGCCGCCGCGCGGATCATCGCGGGGCCGCCGATGTCGATGTTCTCGATGCAGGTGTCGTAATCCGCGCCCGATGCGACGGTCGCCTCGAACGGGTAGAGGTTGACGACCAGAAGGTCGATCGCGCCGATCCCGTGCGCCTCCATCGCCGCGAGGTGCTCGGCGTTGTCGCGCAGCGCCAGAAGGCCGCCATGCACCATCGGGTGCAGCGTTTTCACGCGGCCATCCATCATCTCGGGAAAGCCCGTCACCTCGGCCACGTCGCGCACGGGCAGTCCCGCCTCGCGAAGTGCCTTGGCGGTGCCGCCGGTCGAGAGCAGTTCCACCCCCGCGGCATCGAGCGCCGTGGCAAACTCGATCAGGCCGGTCTTGTCGGACACGGAAATCAGCGCGCGGCGCAGGGGCACGGTGGTCATGAGGGGGATGTCCTTTTCAGTCGTCTTGCTCATCCGCGCCGGGCGCGGCCAGAAGGCCCACGGGGCGCGCGAGCGTCCAGCTCACGGCGCTGCCATACCCGGTCAGGTGACCGGTGAGAACGATCTGTTTTGTCGCGCGCGGCTTCACACGTGCCCCGTCGAGGTAGACCGAGGGTTCCAGCGTGAGCGTCGCCTCGCCGCCGTAGCGGAAGACCCATGTCTCGCGCCCCGGAAGCTGGATGGACACCGCGGTGCCGCCCATGTCGATCTCGGCGCTGGCGTCGGGGTGCAGGTGAAAGCGCACGGCGTAGCGCAGCCCGGTGTCGGCGGGCAGGCGCGCGAGCACGCGGTCGAGCGTGGCGCGATCGCGCTCGGTCATCGCGGCCAGCCCGTCCTCGCCGCGCAACAGGCTGCCGTCATGGTCGAGTTGCAGAGAGCGCAGGTGGACAATGCCGTGGGTCTTGCGCCATCCGTCATGGCTGAGCGCGAGGCCATCGGCCGTCTTCATCTCGGCCTGCTGCACATCGACCGCCTCGGGGCCGGCCACGAAATCTTGTTTCTCGGGTGCGTCGCGGTCGCCGCCGCGGGCGAGCCGCGCGCTGGCGTATCCCATGAGCGACAGGGTCGAGTGGCTGGCCGTCGCGCGCCCCGCGCGCCGCCACGCCGCGCCGAAGCGGCGGCCGGAGCCGGCCGAGACGATGACCGGCTGGCGGCCCGAGACCAGCTCGAAGCCGAGGGTGGAGGCATGGGCGTCGTAGCTGCCCGGCCCCATCATCGGCGGCGCGGCATCCACGATCAGCGACACACGCCGCCCGCCCAGCCGGGCGTAGCCCATCGCCAGCCCTTTCACGCGCGCGGGCCGCACGTTCGAGCGCGCGAGCGCCGCATCCAGACGGCCCGGCGCACCCTTGCCGCCGCCGTGCATCCGCACGAGCGTGCCGTCGGCATGGCGCAGGCTGCGCAGCGTGGGCGCGATACGCAGGATCGCGGTGTCGATCGCGGGATCGCGCGGCTTGCCGATATCCTTGAGGATGGCCGCGACCCAGGTCAGCAGGTGGAAAACCTCGAGCAAATCCTCGGGATTGCGGGTGACGATGCCGCCCGAGGCGTCGATCTCTTCCGCGCATTCCTGCGCCAGCGCGGTCAGCGCGGGTTTGAGAAGCGTTTCCATCCCCGTCAGCGCGCAGGCGGAATAGGCGAGGCCCGTCAGCGCCTCGAATCGCGGCAGGCCGCGGCGGGTGTAGCGCCAGCGCGCCTGCAACAGGCCCGCCTGTCGGCCCAGCACCGCGAAGAAGCGGCGGCGGTCCTCGGGGCTTTGCCCGTTCATCAGGAAGAGCGCATGGGTGATCCACCGCATCTGCCGCCGCCCGGTCAGGTCCGGTGTCCAGCCGGGCCCGCGCCCGCGCCCGTAGCGGGTGAGCCATGCCGAAAGCCACGCCTGCGCGGTCTTGCGTCCCGCGGCCCCTGGCACGGTGGCGAGGTCGTCGAGCCAGTCGAAACCGTGCAGCGCCTCGAGGAAGGCTTCGTTCGGGGGGGCGATGTCCCAAGGCAGGTGCCCCTGCGCCTCGACCAGCCGCCCGCCGAGGACGAGGTTGCCCGCCATCAGCTGACGGCCGCGCGCCTCGGACCCGGCGAAGGTGGGCTCGGGCTGCCAGATGAAGCCACGTACGCGTGGCCCGGACAGGCCTGCGCGCCACGCCGCCCAGCGATCGGACAGGCGCACGTCACCGCCGGCCGGCGGCGCTGTGGTGTCGGTCTCGTCGGGGTCGGCCATTGCGGAATGTCTGCTCGATCCGGGGCTTTTGCGGGGCAGGATACGCGCGGTCCCGCGTGGTGTCACGGGCGGGTGAGCGCGGCCATGTAAAAGCCGTCGATCCCGCCGATGTCGGGCCAGAAATCGGGGCGCAGGCGCAGCCCGCCCTCGGCGGTTTGCCAGCTGTCGTCACCGCCCAGCGCGGGCGCGTCGGCGGGGATGACGCGCAGCCCCTCGTGCCGTTTCAGCGCGGCGGTGACCTGGAATTCCCCTTCGACGGGGAGAAGGGAACAGGTGCAGTAGACGAGCGTGCCGCCGGGCTTGAGCAAGCTCAGCGCATGGTCGAGAAGCCGCATCTGCAGGCGGGTCAGCGGCTCGACCTCGTTCCATTGCTTGACATGGGGCAGGTCGGGGTGGCGGCGGATCGTGCCCGAAGCGGTGCAGGGCGCATCGAGCAAGATCGCGTCATAGGGCGCGGCCTGATGCTCAAGCGCGTCGGCGGTGATCAGCTCGGCCGAAAGGCCGGTGCGCTTGAGGTTCTCGCGCACGCGCGCCATGCGCGGCTCGGACAGGTCCAGCGCGGTCACCTCGGCGCCCATGGCCGCCAGCTGCATCGTCTTGCCGCCGGGGGCGGCGCACAGATCGAGGACGCGTTTGCCCGCCACATCGCCCAGAAGCCGCACGGGCAGCGCCGCGGCGGCGTCCTGCACCCAGAGGGCGCCGTCGGAATAGCCGGGCAGCGCCGTGATCTGTGTGCCGGGCGGCACGCGGAGGCTGCCGGTGGGAAGGCGCGTGGTGTCGGGGATATCGGGCGATTCCCCCGGCTTCACGGTCAGGTCGATGGGCGGCAGAGGGACATGCGCGGCCTCGATGGCGCGCAGCACCTCGGCGCCCCAGCGCTTCTTGACCGGCCCGCCGATCCAGCCCGGCAGGCGTTGCGGCGGGGCGTCAGCGAAACGCTCCGGTCCTTCGGCGGCGACCTTGCGCAGGACGGCGTTGACCATGCCGCCCATGCGGGCGGTCTTCTTGCCGCGCTTGGCCAGCGTCACGGCGCTGTCGACCACGCCATGGGCGTCTTCGCCGGCGATCAGCAGCTCGGCTGCGGCCAGCCGCAGGATCAGCAGAGCAGGCAACGGTGGTTTGCGGTCGAGATAGGGGGCAATGCAGGCATCGAGCGGTTCGAGATTGCGCAAGACGAGCGAGGCAAGCCTTGCCGCCCGTGCCGCGTCACCGGGCGCAAGCCGCGTGTCGGCGGGCAGATGCGCCAGCATCCGACCCTCGCGCAGCACCCAGTCGAGTGCCCTCAATGCGGCCTTGCGTGCCTCCAGCGCCATGTCCGAACCCTTGTTCCCGAAGCCTTGCCGCGTATATCACGGGGGACACCGCGACAAGGACCCCGGCGATGAGCGACGAGCCAGAGACCCGCGACATCTCGCACCTGCCGCCCGCGGCACAGCGCGCGCTGGCCGAGGCCGAGGCGCGCCGCAAGGCTGCGAAAGAGGTGGACCTGCCCACCGAGTTGGGCGGCCGCGACGGGCCGGAACCAGTGCGCTACGGCGACTGGGAGAAAAAGGGCATCGCCATCGACTTTTAGGTCGTCTCGCGCGCCTTCAGGAACAGCGCCAGCGGCACGCCGCAGCTGACCCCGATACCGAAGGTGGCGGGGATCACCAGGAGGAACCAGCGGTTGCCGCGGAACGCTTCGACCAGCGCCCAGATCGTGAGCGCGATGGCGGCGATGGTCAGGTCATAGACCAGCGCGGTGGTGGCGTCGTTCACGTACCACGCGTCGATCATCGCAGAGAGCGACCAGCCGTTCGCGTCGAACCAGGCGTAGAAATACGTCCAGGGCAGGATCGCGCCGACGATGACGAGGGCGAGGTAGACGAGGCGCAGGGGGGTCATGGGGGTCACTCCGTAGGGCTTTCCCAAGACCTAGGCCGATGCGGCAGTCGGTTCTAGCCCTGCGAGGTTTCTTCCTGCTTGCGCTTCGCCTCGACATAGGCGCGAAGGACGGCTTGCATCCTTGTCAGGTGACCGGGGCCTTGGGCCTTGAACCACTCAAGCACCTCCGCCTCGACCCGGAGAGATACGGGGGTTTTGCGCTCGGGATAAACGGTCTCTGCCCGCTCCCAGAATTCATCGGGCAGGTCGTATTCGGGTGCGTCGGGCGCGGTCGGTGTGATCTCGCCGCGCCGTTTCTTCTCGAGCAACTCCTCAAGCGTTGCGGTCCTGATATCGCTCACGATCTCTCCGTCCTGCCTTCCAGGCTGAAATCGGTCTCGTCCGGTCGCCTCGCCGCGTGAAGACGACGACGTAGACATCTCCATCCACTTCGCCGAGTGCCCGGAATCTTCGTTCGCCGTAATCCTGCCGGACATCCTCCGCCACCAAGACCATGCCCGCGAAAATCAACGCTGCCAGTTCAAAGTCCACGCCATGCTTGGCCAGGTTGGCAAGCCGCTTTTCCTCGGACCACTCGAATGACACAGACGACGCTCCCCTCTGGGGAGGTCTATCGGGCACCTTTCGTTAATTCTTCGTTACTGGCGACAAGCCAAATGTCAGTATATATATTTGTATATACAACGCTCTCTTGGGTCAACACGCCACCCTCCTGCGACACCGTGATGCCGCGTCACGATTGACCCGCGGGCTAGGTTTCCCTACGCAGTCGCGAAACATTATTGCGTGAGCCGCCGCCAAGCGCGGCCCTGACGGGAGCCAGGGGTAGGAAAATGTCCGAGATCGAACGCGAAAGCATGGAATACGACGTCGTCATCGTCGGTGCAGGCCCCGCGGGCCTGTCGGCCGCGATCCGGCTGAAGCAGATCGACGAGGGTCTGAATGTCGTGGTGCTGGAAAAGGGCTCCGAGGTTGGGGCGCATATCCTGTCGGGTGCGGTCCTCGACCCCGTGGGCCTGAACGCGCTGATCCCCGACTGGAAAGACAAGGGCGCCCCGATCACCGTGCCCGTCCGCAGCGACAGCTTCTACATGCTGGGCGAAGGCGGGCAGTTGCGTATCCCCAACTCGATCATGCCGGGACTGATGAACAACCACGGCAATTACATCGTCAGCATGGGCAACGTCTGTCGCTGGCTGGCCGAGCAGGCCGAGGCGATGGGGGTCGAGATCTTCCCCGGCATGTCCTGCTCGGAGCTTGTCTACGGCGAGAACGGCGAGGTGAAGGGCGTGGTCGCGGGCGAGTTCGGCAAGAACCCCGACGGCACGCCGGGCGACGGCTACGAGCCGGGGATGGAGCTGCACGGCAAATACGTGCTGCTGGGCGAAGGCGTGCGCGGCTCGCTGACCAAGGAAGTGCTGGCGAAGTATGACCTTCAGGCCGGGAAGGACCCGCAGAAATTCGGCCTCGGGATGAAAGAGATCTGGGAGATCGACCCCGAGAAGCACCAGGAGGGCAAGGTCGTTCACACGATGGGCTGGCCGCTTGGCAAGAACGCGGGCGGCGGGTCGTTCATCTACCACCTCGAGAACAACCAGGTCTACGTGGGCTTCGTCGTCCACCTGAATTACGAGAACCCGTATCTCTACCCCTACGCGGAGTTTCAGCGCTTCAAGCA
>CAZVQL010000179.1:0-6338 GCA_964629305.1 uncultured Roseicyclus sp. | reverse complement strand
GTCGTCGCCGACCCCGAGGGCGTGCTCAAGGTCAACGACAAGCTGCGCCTTGTGCCCGGCCACTGCGACCCGACCTGCAACGTGCACGACTGGTATGTCGGCGTCCGCGGCGGCAAGGTCGAGACCGTCTGGCCCGTCTCGGCGCGGGGCAAGGCCTACTGATGGACGGCGCACCCGTGACTGCACATGAGCTGGTGATCGTGCCCGAGGGCATGATCCCCGGCCTTCTGACCCGCGAGGCGTCTTTCGACGCGGTGGAAAAGGTCTTCGCCGCCATGGCGGCAGGCGAGGCCGCGAATTTCCCCGTGGTGCGCGAGGCGATGCCGACCGAAGATGCGCTTTACGGCTTCAAGGGCGGCGTGGCGCCGGGCATCCTCGGCCTCAAGGCCGGGGGCTACTGGCCCCACAACCTCGAGCGGCGGGGGCTGATCAACCACCAGTCCACCGTGTTCCTGTTCGACCCCGACACGGGCCGCGTGAAGGCGCTGGTGGGGGGCAACTACCTGACCGCGCTCCGCACCGCGGCGGCCTCTTCCGTCTCGATCCGCCACCTCGCGCGGCCGGACGCCAAGGTGCTCGGCATGGTCGGCGCGGGCCACCAGGCCACCTTCCAGATGCGCGCGGCCCTCGAGCAACGCGATTTCGAGAAGGTCATCGGCTGGAACCTGCATCCCGAGATGCTGCCGAACCTGCAAAAGGTCGCCGACGAGGCCGGCATCCCCTTCGAAGCGGTCGAACTTCCCGGCCTGCAGGAGGCCGACGTGATCATCACGATCACTTCGTCCTTCGCGCCTTCGCTGATGGCTGCCCATGTCTCGCCCGGCACGCATCTGGCCTGCATGGGCACGGACACGAAGGGCAAGCAGGAGGTCGAGGCGGCGCTGCTGGCGAAAGCCACCGTCTTCACCGACGAGGTGGCGCAGTCGGTCTCGATCGGCGAGGCGCAGCACGCGGTCGCCGCCGGCCTGATCGCCGAGGGCGACGTGACGCCCGTGGGCGCGGTCATCAACGGCACGCATCCGGGCCGCACCTCGCCTGACGAGATCACGCTCTTCGACGGGACCGGCGTTGGCCTTCAGGACCTCGCCGTCGCGGCCTCGATCGTCGAGACGGCAGTGGCCGACGGCACGGCGACCATCGTTCCGCTCTGACCCCGAAAGGGGGCGCTCCCGCGTGTTCGACCATGGCTGCGCCATGGGTCTCACAGCTTGGGCCCGGCACCCGCTGGCGCGGGTGCGGGTGCGCTTGACCGGCTGATCGAAGCGCGGGATGGCAGGCTGCGGGAGCCTCCGGCGGGAGTTTTTCGGCCAAGATGAAGATCGGACCCGGGCGCTGCGCCTCAGGCGTCACGCACGGTCCAGGCCTCGTCGAACCAATGTTCCTCGAGGTTCGTGCCCGCGCCGATCCGGTCGATAACGGCAAATAGCCCCGGCGCATGGAGCGGGGTCAGCACCCCATGCCAGGTGCCCCGGGCGATGTTGATCCCCTGCCCCGCGTCCGTGCGGAAGGCCAGCGGGGTGCCCGGTGTGCCGCCCTCATCGGGGGCGACGATCACGAGGAAGGGGTCGTAGGACATCGGCAGGAAAGCCTGTGAGCCCAGCGGGTGGCGTTCGACCATCTCGAGCTGGTAGGGCAGCACGCGGGTCTCAGATTTGAAGAGGCTGATGCCCGCGCGGCCATCGCTGAAATCGAGCCGCGCGCGGTCGTGGAAGCGCCCGCAGAGCCCCTGGTTGATCAGCTTGTCGGGCGCGCCCGCAGCCTCCAGCACGTCGCCGAAAGGGGCGAAAGCATCGGCTGTCAGGGGCTCGATCAGGATCTCCCGGCTCATCCCAGTTTCTCCTTCAACCGCAGCTCGGCGATGCGTTCGACCTGCCGGCAGGCCTCGGCAAACTCGGCCTCGCGGTCCTGCCCGATCCGCCGCTCGAAAGCCGCAAGGATGCCCGCCTTGTCGTGGTCGCGCACCGCGATGATGAAGGGGAAGCCGAATTTTTCGGTGTACTCCGCGTTCAGCCGCGTGAAGGCCGCCCGCTCGGCATCCGTCAACGCGTCGAGGCCCGCGCTCGCCTGTTCGGCGGTCGACTCCGCCGTCAGCCGCTTGGCCGCGGCCAGTTTCCCGGCAAGATCCGGATGGGCGGTCAGAACGCCCAGCCGCTCCTCCTCCGAGGCGCTTCGGAACACGCGGGCCAGCGCAGAATGCACGCCGCGTGCGGTGTCATGGGTCGGTCCCAGCTCCAGCGCATGGGCACGCTCGGCGATCCAGGGGGAATGCTCGAAGATGCCGCCGAACTCGGACACGAAGGTTGCAAGGTCCATCTCTGACGGGCGCCGCCGCGCCACCGGCGGGTGCGTTGCGGCCCAGTGTTCCGCGATCTGCAACCGGGTCGCGAACCACACCCCTTCATGCCCCGCCATGTAATCGACCGCGCGCTTCAGCGCAGCCGCGCGCCCCGGACGCCCCGCCAACCGGCAATGCAGACCGATCGACACCATCGCGGGCCGTCCCGCCACCCCCTCGGCATAAAGGCAATCGAAGCTGTCGCGGATATACTGCTCGAACTGGGTGCCTTCGGTGAAACCCGCCTGGATGGCGAAGCGCATGTCGTTGATGTCGAGCGTGTAGGGGATCATCAGTTGGTCGCGATCCCCGAAGCGCCGCCAATAGGGTAGGTCGTCGGCGTAATCATCGGCGATATAGGCGAACAGCCCCGTCTCGGCGGCCAACGGGACCGAGTTCATCGAGCTCCGCCCGGTGTACCAGCCGCGGGGCGGCGCGCCCGTCACCTCGGTGTGCAGGCGGATCGCCTCGAGCATCAGGGCGCGTTCCTCCGCCTCCGGCATGTCCTTGTGTTCGATCCATTTCAGACCGTGGCTCGCGATCTCCCAGCCCGCATCCTTCATCGCGGCGACCTGTTCGGGCGCGCGGGCCAGCGCGCTGGTGACGCCATAGACCGTGATGGGCAGGTGGCCGAGCATCCGGTGAAGCCGCCAGAACCCGGCACGCGCGCCGTATTCGTAGATCGACTCCATGTTCCAGTGCCGCATCCCCGGCCAGGGGGCCGCCCCCGTGATCTCCGACAGGAACCCCTCGGACGCGGCATCGCCATGCAGGATGTTGTTCTCGCCCCCCTCCTCGTAGTTCATCACGATCTGCACGGCGATCTTCGCCCCGCCCGGCCATTGCGGATCGGGGGGCGTCGGGCCGTAGCCGGTCAGGTCACGGGGGTATCTCTGCATCACTCACGCCTCCGGAAACATCGCTGACAGGCTTGGCCAAGCGCATCGGGGGTTGCAAGGGGCAAGCGCCTGCGAAAGGCTCGCGTTGCCCAAAGGAGATGCACGATGCCCGGATTCCTGACGACCCATGTGCTCGACACCGCGCGCGGTTGCCCTGCGGAAGGGTTGAAGATCACGCTTTATCGCGTCGCGGGCAAATCGCACCGCAAGATCGCCGAGATGGTGACCAACACCGACGGGCGCACGGATGCCCCGATCCTGCCCCATGAAGAGTTCAAGCCCGGCATGTACGAGCTTGTGTTCCACGCGGGCGAATACCTGCGCCGCACCGGGCAAGGCGCAAAGGAACCGATCTTCCTCGACGAGGTGCCGATCCGCTTCGGCATGGCCGAGACGGACCATTACCACGTGCCACTGCTGCTTTCGCCCTACGGGTATTCCACCTACCGCGGCAGCTGATCCACCCGATAGCCGAAACCTATCGCGACCCGCGGCCCCTGACGCAACGTCCAATCGCTTTTTCGTTCCACGGGCAAGAAAGTTGCGCTAGCGTCCCCGGTCAGGTGGAGTGACATGAGAGGGAGGCTCATGGAGCATCCGGGGCGGCCTTGGACGGCCTTCTACCGGGCGGGCGCGCGCGTTGATATCGCGGAACCGGCCTATCGCAATCTCGCGGACATGATCCGCGCCGTGGCCGAGACCTATGGCCGGGCGCCGGCCTTTACCTGTTGCCTGCCCAACGGCATGAATGGCACGCTCAGCTACGCGCAGGTCGACGAGATGTCGGACGCGCTGGCCGCCTACCTGCGCGAGGTCGCGGGGCTGAAACAGGGCGACCGCGTCGCGGTGCAGATGCCCAATTGCCTGTCCTTTCCCGTCGCCGCCTTCGGCGTGCTCAAGGCGGGTTGCGTGCTGGTCAACGTCAACCCCCTCTACACCGCCGAGGAGATGGCCAAGCAGTTCGAGGATGCCGAGCCGCACGCGCTCATCATCGTCGACATGTTCGCCGACAAGATCCCCGCCGCCACAGCCGGTCACCCGATCCCCAACGTGATCGTCACCCGCGTGGCCGAGTTCCTGCCGGTCCTGCCGCGTGGCATCGTGGGGCTGGTCCAGAAACACTGGGACCGCTCCGTCAAACCGATCGAAACCGCCCATATCCGCCTGCCCGACGCCATAGCCGCGGGCCGCGGCCATGTCGCCAAGGATCACGTGGAGGTCGACGCCTACCACCAGACCGTCACCGGCGATGACATCGCGGTGCTTCAATACACCGGCGGCACCACGGGCGTGTCAAAGGGCGCGATGCTGACCCATGCCAACCTGCTCGTGAACATGGAACAGGTGATGGAGCTCCTGGTCGGCGACCTGAAAAAGGGAGAGGAGGTCGCCCTGACTGCCCTGCCGATGTATCACATCTTCGCCTTCAACGTGAATCTGCTGGGCTTCTGGTGGCTTGGCGCACGCAACGTGCTCATCCCCAACCCGCGGCCCCTCTCGAACCTCAAACGCGCTTTCGAGAACTACAAGATCACCTGGATGAGCGGGGTGAACACGCTCTTCAACGGGCTGACGAACGAGATCTGGTTCACCGACTCGCCGCCGAAACACCTGAAATTCAGCTCGGCCGGCGGCATGGCGCTGCAATCCTCGGTCGCCGAGAAATGGGAACGCATCACCGCCTCGCCCGTGATCCAGGGCTACGGCCTCACCGAAACCTCCCCCGTCCTGACGTTCGAGCCGCTGGGCAAGGCGCGCCCCGGCTCCATCGGCGTGCCCGTCCCGGGCACGGAAATCGCCTGCATGGGCGATGACGGCAAGCCCGTCCCGCAGGGCGAAGCGGGCGAGATCGCGGCCCGCGGGCCGCAGGTCATGAAGGGCTACTGGCAGAAACCCGAAGAGACCGACAAGGTCATGCTCGGCGACTGGTTCCTGACCGGCGACATCGGCGTCATGGACCCCGACGGCTACATCCGCATCGTCGACCGCAAGAAGGACATGGTCGTCGTCTCGGGTTTCAACGTCTATCCCAACGAGATCGAGGATGTGCTGGCCGCCCACCCCGCCGTGCTGGAAGCCGCGGTGATCGGCGTGCCCGACGAGGCGACAGGCGAGGCCGTCAAGGCCTTCATCGTCTCCTCCGACCCCGGCCTGACCGAGGCCGCGGTGCGCGCCTACGCCAAGGAACACCTGACCGCCTACAAGATCCCCAAACGGGTGGAGTTCCGCGACGAGCTGCCGAAATCCAACGTCGGCAAGATCCTCAGAAAAGACCTGCGCGCCGAGGAACTGGCGCGCATCGCGGCGGAGTGAGCCCACATGGTTGACGAGTTTACCCAGACCCTTCTGGGCATCATGGTTGCGGTCATCATGCTGGGCATGGGTGCCTCGCTCACCCCGCGCGACTTCTACCTTGCGCTGAAGCGCCCCTACGGCCTGATGATCGGCGTCGTCTCGCAATACGGCATCATGCCGTTCCTGGGCTTCCTGCTCGTCACCTTCCTGCCGCTGCCCCCGGCGATCGCCGTGGGCGTGCTCATCATGGCCTGCATGCCGGGGGGGACGACCTCGAACATCTTCACCTATTTCTCCAAGGGCAACCTCGCGCTCTCGGTCCTGATGACCGTCACCTCGACCGTGACGGGCGTCATCCTGATCCCGATCATCCTTGTGCTCTACGCCAATGTCCTCGGCCTCGAGATCCCGCGCGAGGATATCGTCCGCGTCCTGATCGTGCTGCTTGTCCCCGTCGCCATCGGCATGGGCCTGCGCAAGCTCAACGCCAATGTCGGCGCGGTGATCGAGTTCGGCGGCTCGGTCCTCGCGCTCTTCTTCATCCTCTTCATCATGGTGACGTGGGTGCCGCAGAACTGGCAATTCCTGCTCTCGACCACCCCCGCGACCTATGTCGCGGCCATCGCGCTCGGCCTTGTCGGCATCACCATCGGCTACCTTTTCGCCAAGTCCCTGCGCCTGCATCCGCGCAACGCCCGCACCGTCGCGCTGGAGACCGGCATCCAGAACGGCCCGCTTGCCATCGCCATCATCGCCTTCACCTTCGCGGGCGACGAGGCGCAAAGCTACATGGCGGTGCCCGCGCTCTA
>CAZVQL010000178.1:0-6418 GCA_964629305.1 uncultured Roseicyclus sp. | reverse complement strand
AGGGCGCGAAGGAAGAGGCCGAGACGGCGATGAAATCCATGATGGACCGCTGGCTTGCCGACCGCGATTTCGTCACCCGTGACGAGTTCGAGGCCGTTCGCGCCATGGCCCAGAAGGCCCGCGAAGAGAACGAGGCGCTGAAGGCGCGCCTCGCTGCGCTTGAAGAGAAGGGCTGAGGCGCCGCTCCTCAGAGCCAGCGCGCGTAATCCGACACGAGAAGGTGCGTAGGCGCCACGTCTTCCTCGATCTCGGCGAAACGGCCGATCGGCTCGCGGAAGATGTTGTCCGTCTCGTCGTCGTTGACGGTCGACACCTCACCGATCAGCACATCGCCGCCCTCACCCCAGAACGCATGCCAGTCGCCCGGGCGCAGCGTGACGCTTTCGCCGGGGGCAAGGTGCAGCTTCTGGCCCGGCGCGTAGTCCACCGCGATCCCGTCGCACCAGACGCGCCCGCCGCGATCCTCGGCGAAGCCGCCCGCGTCGTCCGACCCGAAAAGCTCAACCACCAGCGTGGCACCGCCGCGGTTGATGATGTCTTCGGCCTTGATGACATGGGTATGCATCGGGCTGAGCTGATCCTGTTTCGAGATCAGGAGCTTCTCGGCGTAACACATGCCCCGGCCCGCGGTCAGGTCGGACAGAAGGCCGTTGCGCAGCGTGAACAGGAACAGGCCCATCTCGCCGTAGCGGCCCGCGCCATAGTCGGTGATGTCCCAGCCGCAGCGCGCGTCGATGATATGCCGCGCCTCGGCCGCGCGGGACTTGAAGGCCTCGGGCGTCCAGTAGGCGAAGGGTGGCAGGGTAAAGCCGAAGGATCGGATGAACTCATCCGCCTCGGCCATGATCGCGTTGATCTCGGATCGCTTCACTGCGTGCCCTCCCGTTGATCGCGGCGCAGTATTGCGCCCAAAGCCGCGCCGATCTCAACCCTTCGGTGCGACCTGACGCGGATCCGTTCGTTCGGCGGCTGTGGACGCCCCGTGGTGCGCCACCTAGGGTGGTGGCGGACAACCAACCAAGCAAGGGCTGCCATGGAAGGCATGCTTCTCCAGGCCACGATCTATCTCTCGGCGATGGTGATCGCCGTGCCTTTGGCCGTGCGCTTCGGGCTTGGGTCGGTCTTGGGCTACCTGATCGCGGGGATCGCCATCGGGCCCGTGCTCGGCCTGGTCGGGTCCGAGACGGCGGACCTGCAGCATTATGCCGAGTTCGGCGTCGTCCTGATGCTCTTCCTCATCGGGCTGGAGCTGGACCCCAAGGGCCTGTGGGACATGCGGCGCAAGCTGCTGGGTCTTGGCGGCGCGCAAGTGGTCATCACGACGGCGGTCCTGGCGGCCGGTTCGGTGGCCATCGGACTGTCCCTGCCGCTGTCCATCGCCATCGGGATGACGCTGGCCCTGTCCTCGACCGCCATCGTGCTCAAGACGTTGAACGAAAAGGACCTGATGCAGACGAACGGCGGGCGATCCGCCTTTTCGGTTCTGCTGACGCAGGACATCGCGGTCATCCCGTTTCTCGCGTTGCTGCCCCTCCTGGCGAGCGAGGCGAACAACATCCGGTTCGCGCCCGACGGCTCGATCCAGCGCCACGCCGAGGAGGATGCGCACCAAGCCATGTCGCTGGTCGAGGGGTTGCCGGCCTGGGGCGTGACGCTGGTGACGCTGGGCGCCGTGGCGGCCGTCATCCTGGCGGGGCGCTACCTGTCTCCGCACCTCTTTCGCTTCATCCACATGTCGCGCCTGCGCGAGATGTACACGGCCGTTGCCCTCGTCATCGTAGTGGCCATCGCGGTCCTGATGATCCTCGTCGGCCTCAGCCCTGCGCTGGGCGCCTTCGTGGCCGGCGTCGTCCTGGCCAACTCGGAATTCCGGCACGAGCTGGAGGCGAACATCGAGCCCTTCAAGGGTCTCTTGCTGGGGCTCTTCTTCATCACGGTGGGGGCGGGGGTCGATTTCGGCACGCTCTTCGCCAACCCGTTCCTGATCATCGGGCTGACGCTGGCGGTGATGATCCTGAAGGGCGTCGTGCTTTTCGGCATCGCGCTCGTCTTCCGGCTGAGGGGGGCGGATCGCTGGCTGTTCACGCTGGGGCTGGCGCAGGCCGGGGAATTCGGTTTCGTCCTCGTCGCCTTCGGCGCGCAGCAACTCGTCTTTCCAGACCGCGTGGGCGAGATCCTGCTGCTGGTCATCGCACTCTCGATGCTGCTGACCCCGCTCAGCTTCATCGCCTCGGATTACCTGCGCAAACGCATGGCCGACCCTGTCGGTGAAGCGCCTGAACCCGACGCGATCGACGAAGAGGCCCCGATCATCATCGCCGGGATCGGTCGTTTCGGGCAGGTCGTGATGCGGATGGTCCAGGCCTCCGGGTTCAAGACCGTGGTGCTCGACAGCGACCTGTCGACGATCCAGCTGATGCGGCGCTTCGGCTTCAAGGGGTTTTTCGGCGACCCCACCCGGCCCGAGCTTCTGGCCGCCGCGGGCCTCGAGACGGCGCGCGTTCTTGTGGTGGCCGTCGATGACCGCAAGGCGGCGGTCGACCTCGTGCGCTTTGCCCGGGCGACGCGCCCCGACCTCTCGATCACCGCGCGGGCGCAGGACCGGTTGCATGTCTACGAGTTGTTCGAAGCGGGCGCCGATCACATCGTGCGCGAGATGTTCGACAGCTCGCTCCGCGCGGCGCGCTACGTGCTCGAGGACATGGGGCTCAGCGACTACGAGGCGCATGAGCTGGAAATCGCTTTCTACCGCCACGACCGGCAGAACCTGCGCGAATTGGCAGAACTGTGGAAACCCGGCATTCCGATCTCGGAAAATGCTCCCTATGTCGAGCGCGCCCGCGAACTGAACAACAGTCTCGAGACGGCCCTGGTCACGCAGCTAGACGAGATGGGAGAGGATGATCCTCAGGACAGGGCCGAACAGCGCCGGTCCGGTGACGCCGGTGCCCTCAGGGGGACCATGGGGCGAGATGCGCCTGCGCCCCGGCGTCCGGGCGGGCGCGAAACCTGACAAGGCCCCGCGCCCGCCGAGCTGACGTCAGCAGGGCGCGACGTAGTAGCCGCCCCGACCATCGGCATAGGCGCATTCCTGCGTTGCCTGGTTCTGCGCGACGACGGAGCCTGCAGCCGCTCCGCCGAGGACGGCGACGGCGGTCCACTGCGGGTTCGCATCGACCAGCTCAGCCAGCGCAAGGCCCGCGGCACCGCCGAAGACGGCACCGACGGCGGCCTGGTTCTGCGGTGTGGGCTGGCAGGCCGAGACCGCGATCAGCGTGGCGAAAAGGGCACCGGAAATCTTCAGGTTCATGGTTTTGTCCTTCATGGGTCCGTGCAGCGGCACGGGAGTCTTGATGAGGTCCCGAAGGTTGAGGTTAACGAAAAAACCCGCCGCACCAAAGGTGCGACGGGCCAAATCATTGCCGTGTCGGCGGGTTTACGCCGCGCGTGCGGTCAGGACTTCGTCCACCTGCTTCTGCACGCCCGACTCGTCCATGCCCTTCACAGCCGCCAACTCGCGCGTCAGACGCTCGAGCGCGGCCTCGTAAAGCTGCCGCTCGGAGTAGGACTGCTCGCGCTGGTCATCGGCACGGTGCAGGTCGCGCACCACCTCGGCGATCGAGATCAGGTCGCCCGAGTTGATTTTCTGTTCGTACTCCTGCGCACGGCGCGACCACATTGCGCGCTTCACGCGGGCCTTGCCTTTCAGGGTCTCCATCGCCTTCGATACGATATCGGGCGAGCTGAGCGAACGCATGCCGACCTCGGCCGCCTTGGCCGTGGGCACGCGCAGGGTCATCTTGTCCTTCTCGAAGGAGATCACGAAGAGTTCCAGCTTGAGGCCAGCGATTTCCTGTTCCTCGATCGACACGATCTGGCCGACCCCGTGCGCGGGATAGACGACATACTCGTTCGGGCTGAACTCCTGCGACTTCCGAGCCTTCGACATTTCAAGTGGTTCCTTTCCATTTCCCGGAGCGCAGGCGACAAAAAGACCTGAGGAAAACAAGCGTTTTCCACAAGTGTTTTGGGGTCGCGATGAAAACCGGGCAGGTTGGCAGACCTGCGTGTGAGTGATCGACAGACAGTTTTACGTGTCAGATATATAACACACCCGGCGGGTCATTTCCAGATGTGCGCGATGCAGCACGACAAAGTCCCAGTAATCACTGGGCTATCCCGCGTCGGTTTTCGCCCAGCGGCGCGGCTTTCACCGCGAATCGGGGTGCGTAGCGTCAGCCGCCTTCGCCGGCGGCCTCCGAGAAAAGCTCCATCTTGCCCGGTTTGCCGTCCTGATCGTCTGCGTCGGGCAGGGGATCTTTCTTCGTGATGATGACCGGCCAGGCCTCGGAGTACTTGCGGTTGAACTCCACCCATTTCTCCATGTCCGGCTCGGTGTCGGGCCGGATCGCGTCGGCGGGGCACTCGGGTTCGCACACGCCGCAGTCGATGCACTCGTCGGGATGGATCACCAGCATGTTCTCGCCTTCGTAGAAACAGTCCACGGGGCAGACCTCCACGCAATCGGTGTATTTGCAGGCGATGCAATTCTCCGTCACGACATAGGTCATCGGGTCATCCTTGGCTGGTCGTTCTGTCTGTCTGCTACGCGACGGTTTGGGCCAATGCAAGACCGCCCCCATCACTCAACTGTCAGTGGAGTGTAAACTCAGGTTGACACATTTCAAGCGGTTTTTCTGCGGCATTCTGGCCTCAGATATCGCCCTCTCCCTCGCCCCGGATCGCGTCGAGAGCCCGGCGGTCCTTTTTCGTCGGACGCGGGCCGGTTCGCTCGGCATTCGGCGCCTCGGGCGCGGGCGGCGGTGTCAGATCGTCATAGAGCGCCTGTGCCTCTGGCGCGGGGCCACGGCGGGTGGCCAGTGCGACGATGCGTATCACGCGGATCTGGCTGCCCTGCGCAAAGGTCAGCACGTCGCCGGGGCCAATGGGGCTGGCCGGTTTTGTCACCCGGGTCGCGTTCACGCGTACGGCACCGGCCGCGACCTGCTTCGTGGCGAGGCTGCGCGTCTTGAAGAAGCGCGCCTGCCACAGCCACTTGTCGATCCGGTCTGTCGGTCGCGGGTCGGTCAGGACTTGTCCTTCAGCCCGGCAAGGGCCTGAGCGAAGGGATTGTCGGGGTCGATCCGGTCCTTCTTCTCGGGACGCGAGGAGAAGGTCTTGGGCCGCTCATCGCGCTGGGGCTTGCCGCCCTTGCCGCGCGGCTTGCCACCGGGTTTCCCGCCCGGCTTGCCGCCCGCGTTACCGCGGGGCTTGCCGCCTTCGGCGCGCCGCGGGCCCTTGCCACCGCCGCCCTGCCGGCGCGGCGGGGCCCAGACGAAGGTGTAGAAGACCTCCATCTCGGGTGCGGCGGTCTCGTCCGGTGTCTCGCCGGGCACTTCGGTCGGCGTCTCTGCGGGGGTCTCGTCCGGCATGTCGGCGGGCGTTTCCGCGGGAGGGGAAGGGGGCGTCTCACCCGGCTGCTCGACCGGGATCTCGGTCGGCGACGGGTCGGGCGTGTCGGCCCCTTCAAGGCCCGTGGGCGGCGCAGCCTCCAGCACGGTCTCGTCCACCGTCTCGGGCGCGTCGGTCGCCGCCGGTTCCGGTGCAGGCGCGGGCGCCTTCACCTTGGCCCGCTCACCACGCTCGGCCCGGTAGCCGAGGCCGCCCATCAGGTCGGCGAACTGTTCCAGCGTCAGGCCGGTGATCGACAGCATGTCGGCCGTCGCCTCGAACCCGCCGCGGGTGTCCTGACCGCGCAGCATGTCGGCCAGGCGCTCCAGCATGTCGATGCGGATCGCGCGGCTGGCGGCGGGCCGGTAACCCGACATGGTGTAGTAGCCCTGCGGCTGGTCCGTCTCGTGCGGGATCGTCACGAGGCCGGGCGGCGGGCTTTCGGGGAAGGTGTCGAGCCCCTGCCACAACCCCCAGAGGACAAGCCGCAGCCGCGTCGGTGCGGGCTTCAGCAAGAGCGGCAGGAAGATCGTGAACTGCCCGAACCGCACGCCATGCTTGCGGAGCATCCCGCGCGCGTCCTGTTCCAGCGCCTTCACGTCATCGGCGATCTCGGCGCGCGGCACGATGCCGAACCCTTCGAGCAGGCGGAAGGCGACACCGCGCGCCAGCCCCGTCACGGCTTCGTCGCGCGACAGGCCGAGAAGCGGCTCGAACTGCGCGGCGATGCGGCGGTCGATGAAATGCTGCAGCCGGCGCTGCACCTTCTGGATCACCTCCGGCCCGGCCTCGTCATCGACGAAGGCCTCGGCGACCGGCTTCATCGGGTCGTCGCCCTTCACCAGCTTGCCGAGCGCCTGGTCGCCCCACATCAGCCCGCCCTGTTCGGTCAGGTCGAACTCGGTGTCGGGCGCGTTGTAGAACCGGTCGGCGCGCAGGTGGAACTCGGGGCGCAGCGCCGCCATCG
>CAZVQL010000177.1:0-6431 GCA_964629305.1 uncultured Roseicyclus sp. | reverse complement strand
GAGGTGCGGACCTCGCCCGACCTGAAGATCGCGACCGTCTACGTGATGCCGCTGGGTGGTGCGGGCCGTGAGGATGCGATCCAGGCGCTGAAGCGAAACCGCGGTGAATTGCGCCGCCAGATTATGCGAGAGATGACGCTGAAGTACGCGCCCGATCTGCGCTTCGTCATCGACGAGAGCTTCGACCGGATGGATGAAACCCGCGCGCTCTTCCAGCGCGAGGACGTGCGCCGCGACATCGAGGGCGACGGCGAGGAGCCGGAGGGCGAGGCGTGATCCGCGCGCTGGCCGTCCTCGTGGCTCTTTCGGCGGCACCGGCAGCCTCGGCCTGTGAGCAGGTCGTCTTTGACGGCGCGGCCTTCACCACCTGCCGGATCGACCTGACCGAGACGGAAACGCGGCTTTTCCTGCGAGATGCCGAGGGCGCGATCTATGGCAGCTTCGGCCGGGTCGAGGCCGCGCTGCCGCCGGGCAAGCGGATCGGCGTTGCGATGAACGCGGGTATGTTTCATGAGGACCGCTCGCCGGTTGGCCACTACGTCGAGAACGGTGTCGAGGAGATGCGCGTGATCACGTCGGACGGTCCGGGGAACTTCGGCTTGCTGCCCAATGGCGTGCTGTGCCTGATGGAGGGTCGTGCAGAGATCGTGGAAAGCCGCGCCTATGCGGATGCGCCGCCCGACTGCCGCGATGCAACGCAATCGGGACCGATGCTGGTGATCGACGGGGCGCTGCACCCGCAGTTCATTCCAAACGGCTCCAGCCGGAACATCCGCAACGGCGTGGGCGTGGACGAGACGGGGCAGATCCTGCACCTCGCCATTTCGGACGAGCCGGTCAACTTCCATCATTTCGCGCGGTTCTTCCGCGATCACCTGGACCTGGGCCAGGCGCTTTATTTCGATGGCCGTGTCTCTCGGCTTTATGCGCCCGAGCTGGGTCGCGCGGATATCGGCCTGCCGATCGGGCCGATCATCGGCACGGTGGTTGACGCCGCGCCCGCGGATGGGTAGCCCGCGCGTCTCGCACGGATCGGAGGGCGGATCATGGGGCGCAAGCGCAAGGGGCGCGACGTTTCGGGCTGGGTGCTGGTCGACAAGCCCGCCGGCATGACCTCGACCGCGGTCGTGAACAAGCTGCGCTGGGCCTTCGACGCGAAGAAGGCGGGCCATGCCGGCACGCTCGACCCCGAAGCGACGGGCATGTTGCCGGTGGCGCTGGGCGAAGCGACGAAGACCATCGCCTACCTGGGCGACGCGCTGAAGGGCTACGATTTCACCGTGCGGTGGGGGGCATCGACCACCACTGACGACGCCGAGGGCGAGGTGATCGAGACCTCGGACAAGCGCCCCGACGAGGCCGCGATCCGGGCCGCGCTGCCGCAGTTCATCGGCGATATTCGGCAGGTTCCGCCGCAATTCTCGGCGGTGAAGGTCGAGGGCGCGCGCGCCTATGACCTTGCCCGCGAAGGCGAGGTGATGGAGCTGGAGGCGCGCGAGCTGTATGTCGACGCGCTCGACCTGCGCGCGATGCCCGACGCCGACCACGCCGAGCTGCATTTCGTCTGCGGCTCCGGCGGTTACGTGCGATCCATCGCCCGCGACCTGGGGCAGGTCCTTGGCTGTCTCGGCCATGTGCTGCGGTTGCGCCGAACCTGGGTCGGCCCCTTCGACATCGAAGAGGCCGTGACCCTCGACCGGATCGAGGCGCTGGCCCGCACGTCCGAGATCGACGAGTTGATCAAGCCCGTGGCCCTCGGCCTGTCCGATCTGCCCGAGCTGAAGGCGACCGAGGCGGGCGCGACGCGTCTGAGAAACGGAAACCCCGGGCAGGTGTTGCCGGGGCCCGTTGAGTACGGTGAGCTTGCATGGGCCTCGCTTGAGGGGGTGCCGGTCGCGGTGGGGCGCTTCCGTGCGGGCGAGTTGCACCCCGAGCGTGTCTTCAACCTCTGACGCGGCATTTGTGGCAGCATTGTGGCCGTGGTGCGCGTAATTCGCCGTGTTCTGCTCACAATGGAGCCCGGATCGCGAAGTAATCAACGACAATTATTTACTATTCAGTGATCGGCCCGGGTGCTTCAAGCGGCCCGTGCGTCACAAAAGGAGACTGAAATGATCCGAGCTCTTACCGCAGCCCTGGTTGCCCTTCCGTTGCTTGCGGGCCATGCGTCTGCCACCCCGCCAGAGGTCATGACCTACCTTGGAACCGATGAAACCGCTATCCGCACGGCGCTTGGGCGGGCAGGGTACGAGGTGCTTTCCTTTGGCCAGGACGAATCCGGCTTCGAAGCCGAGGTGACCAGAGGCGAAGAAATCTATGATCTGTCGATCGACCCCGCAGACGGCATGATCACCAACGTCGAGCACGATACGGACGTCGACGGCGACGCCTGATCCGTGTTTCCGCGCAGTCTTGCGCGCGACTGATCCCGGACCCCGATCGGCATCTTTCCGGTCGGGGTCCGATCGCGTCAGGATGGGGGTTTTCGACGTGGTGTTGGGGCGTCATAACCCCGGCATGATCATCCGCCACCATCAGAAGGGCGACGCAGCTTCGGTCGCCGAATACTCCGATTGCGAGGCCTACCGCTACTCGCTGACGCGGGTCTGGGACCCGGACGGGCGGCGTGCGGCCTTTATCATGCTCAATCCCTCTACCGCGACCGAACGTCAGAACGACCCCACGGTCGAGCGTTGCGAACGCCGCGCCCGCGCGCTGGGCTTCGGAGCGTTCAGGGTCCTCAACATATTTGCCTGGCGCGCGACCGATCCACGGGACATGCGCGCCGCCGTCGATCCGGTCGGTCCGGAAAACGATGCCGCCATTCTCTCGGCGCTTGGCTGGGCCGATCAGGTTGTCTGCGCCTGGGGCACCCATGGCGCGCATCTCGGGCGCGGCCCCCAGGTCGAGGCGCTTCTGCGTGCGCGCGGCCTTCCGCTCTACCATCTCGGTCTGAGCAAGGCGGGGCATCCGAAACATCCGCTGTACATCGGATACCAGGTGCAGCCGCAACCCTGGTCTGCGGTCCCGCCAGAGGTCGTCTAGACCCGCTCTGCATTGGCATCGAAGTCGACCTGCCGCAGCGTGATTGCGCCGGGGTCGAGACCTTGCCCCCCATTGAGGCGGAGGATGACCTGGCCGTCGAACAGGACATCCGCACCGGTTCCGTCCGCAAAATCCTCGACGCCAATCACCGGGTCGGGGTCGAGTTCCGGGTCGTACAAGACCTCGATCACATCGCGGCTCGGGTCAAAATCGGTGACCGAACCGGCATCGACTTCCAAGTCGATGTAGCTGCCGGTCACGAAAGTATCTGCGCCCTCACCGCCCGTCGCGATGTCGTGCGCGCCGACAACGATCAGATCGTCGCCTGCCCCACCGTCCAGAGTATCGCCAGCGTCCTCATCGTAGGGGCCGAACAGCGCGTCGCCCGCGGCGAACGTGCCGTCGAGCCGGTCGTCGCCGTCGCCACCCTGCAGCGTGTCGGCGCCGAAGCCGCCTTGCAGGTAGTCGTTGCCTTCGTCGCCCGAGAGAAGATCGTCGCCATCATTACCGAACAAGAGGTCATTTTCGCCCTCGCCAGCGATCACGTCGTCCCCGTCTCCACCGGCAAGGAAATCGGTACCACTGCCCCCTGAGAGCGTATCGTGCCCTTCGTCGCCATAAGCTTCGTCGGCCCCGGCGCCCCCGGAGATGCTGTCGTTCCCCTCGTTGCCGAAAAGAGCGTCGTTCTCGGTGCCGCCATTGAGCAGGTCGTCGCCGATGCCACCGGTGATCGCGTCGTTTCCGCCAGACCCGAAGAGGCTGTCCATGCCTTCCCGTCCGCGAAGTAGGTCGTCACCGGTGCCGCCGTCGAGCAGATCGTCACCGGAATAGCCGACGATCGTGTCGTCGCCCGCATCGCCGAGGATCCAGTCATCGCCCCCGCTGCCGTCAACCGTGTCATCGCCATCACCGGCCATGACGATCTCTCCATCGTCGGAGCCGAAGAGAAACTCGGACAGGGCCGAGCCCTCGATCAACGGCATGCCATCGGACGGATCATCAAGGTTTTCGGCGTCATCGCTGCCGTGGGGATCGGTGCCGGGTTCGTCCGCGCCGCCATCGGTCACCATTCCAGTGATCGCGAAGCCGACCGCCACCAAAAGGAAAATTCCGCCTAAAGCAAACATCGCCTGGTCCTTTGTGCTCTTCGTCGTGACATCACTGCGCGTTCTGCGCCGCAGGGATCGTCTTCTGACGAAGGCATCGGACCATGGGTATCGCGATGCACAGGTGGGGTGCCGATTCGAAGGCATCCCACCTCACCGAATACTATCCTTTGATCCTGAGTAAATCTGAAGATTTGGACGCGATCCCTTTCGAATCTTTCAAGTGTCTGTATCGATTTTGCTGGATTCGTCTGTTGTCCGCCCACCTGTCGCGACAAGTCGGGGCAAAATCACGACTTGGCCCTTTTCAAACAGGCACAAGGGGCCTATACGCCCGCATCCGCGCCCTTGGTGGCGCACCCCCTCCATGGGCCTTGCTGGACGACATCCCGGCTTGCGCCATCACCCGAAAAGGAGACCCCGATGTCGATCACTGTCGAAGAAAAGCAGCGCCTGATGAAGGAATTCGCGACCAAGGAAGGCGACACCGGTTCGCCCGAGGTGCAGGTCGCGATCCTGACAAGCCGCATCGCCACGCTGACCGAGCACTTCAAGACCCACAAGAAGGACAACCACTCGCGTCGTGGCCTTCTGATGATGGTCGCGCAGCGCCGGAAGCTGCTGGACTACCTAAAGGCGAAGGACGAGGGCCGTTACACCGATCTTATCGGTCGCCTGGGCATCCGTCGCTGATCCGACCCGGATAAGGACAACCGGAAGGGCCGCATCGCGCGGCCCTTTTTCGTTTTAAGGCCCGCCGTGGGGTCATGCGGCACGCCGTTGCACCACCATGGATTGCTGGTTTCAATGAATCCACAACTGGTGTAGTACGCGCGCATCTGAGACGTAACGCTCCGACCCCGGCGTTGTGCGAAGGACAGGGGTCGGCGGCAATGGGGCCGCCATAGACATGGGCCAGACCCGGCAGGGGCCGGGAGTGCTGCCCGATAGGAAACGATAGATGTTCAATATCACCAAGAAAGAGATGCAGTGGGGCGAAGAGACGCTCACGCTGGAAACCGGGCGTGTCGCCCGTCAGGCCGATGGCTCCGTCATCGCCACGCTGGGCGAAACCACGGTCATGGCCAACGTGACCTTCGCCAAGGAACCGAAGCCGGGACAGGATTTCTTCCCGCTGACGGTCCACTACCAGGAAAAATACTACGCCGCGGGCAAGGTGCCCGGTGGCTTCTTCAAGCGCGAGGCGCGCCCGACCGAGAAGGAGACGCTGACCGCGCGCCTGATCGACCGGCCGATCCGCCCGCTCTTCGTGCCGGGCTTCAAGAACGAAGTTCTGGTCATGTGCACGGTGCTGTCGCACGACCTCGTCAACGATCCCGACATCGTCGCGATGATCGCGGCTTCGGCGGCGCTGACCATTTCGGGCGCGCCCTTCATGGGCCCGATCGCTGGCTGCCGCGTGGGCTACGAGGATGGTGAATACGTCCTGAACCCGACGGTCGACGACATGCACGACCTGCGCAACAACCCCGACCAGCGCCTCGACCTTGTAGTCGCGGGCACCAAGGACGCGGTGATGATGGTCGAGTCCGAAGCTTACGAGCTGTCGGAAGAGGAAATGCTGGGTGCGGTCACCTTCGCGCATGAGCAGATCCAGCCGGTGATCGACCTGATCATCGACCTGGCGGAAGACGCGGCCAAGGAACCGTTCGAGTTCCACGCCCCCGATTATTCCGAGCTGTTCGAGGCCGTGAAGGCCGCGGGCGAGGCGAAGATGCGCGAAGCCTATGGCATCCTCGACAAGCTCGAGCGTCAGAACGCCGTGGCCGCCACGAAAGAGGCGATCAAGGCTTCTCTGAGCGAAGAGCAGCTGGAAGATCCGAACCTCGGCTCTGCGCTGAAGAAGCTCGAGTCGATGGTGCTGCGCTCGGACGTGGTCAAGAACGGCCGCCGGATCGACGGGCGCGCGCTGGATGCGGTTCGTGCGATCGACTGCCAGACGAGCGTGCTGCCGCGGACCCACGGCTCGGCGCTGTTCACGCGTGGCGAGACGCAGGGCCTTGTGGTCACGACGCTGGGCACCGGCGATGACGAGCAGTTCATCGATGCGCTGCACGGCACGTTCAAGCAGAACTTCCTGCTGCACTACAACTTCCCGCCCTACTCGGTCGGCGAAGCGGGCCGCGTGGGCCCTCCGGGCCGTCGCGAGATCGGCCACGGCAAGCTGGCATGGCGCGCGCTTCAGGCCGTGCTGCCTGCGCCCACCGATTTCCCCTACACGATCCGCGTCGTGTCGGAGATCACGGAATCGAACGGCTC
>CAZVQL010000176.1:0-6623 GCA_964629305.1 uncultured Roseicyclus sp. | reverse complement strand
TGTGCTCGCGCACCATCACCTGCGCCGCATCGACCAGATCGCGGATGATCTGTTCCACATCGCGGCCGACATAGCCTACCTCGGTGTATTTCGTCGCTTCGACCTTGATGAAGGGCGCGCGGGCGAGCTTGGCCAGGCGGCGGCTGATCTCGGTCTTGCCGACGCCGGTCGGGCCGATCATCAGGATGTTCTTGGGATACACCTCTTCGCGCAGGTCATCGCCCAGCTGCTTGCGCCGCCAGCGGTTGCGCAGCGCAACGGCGACGGCACGCTTGGCGTCGCGCTGGCCGATGATGAAACGGTCGAGTTCCGAGACGATCTCGCGGGGGGTCAGGTCGGTCACGGTGCGGACTCCTGTTGGATCAGGTCATAGGGGGGCAAGCGGTCCTTGCCCGGAAAGCGGGGAAGCGCGCGCATGACGCGGCGGCGCAGCGCCTCCCATTGCGCGCCGAGCAGGACAAGGCCGGCGCCCAGCATGAGAATGATGAAGAAGGCCTGTCCTTCGACCACGGTGATGGCCAGCGCCACGACATAGCCGACGCCTGCGACCAGGAAGGACCGCCGGTCGATCACCACGGCGAAGACCGCCATGAGCACGATGAACCCGGTCAGGAGAAGTTGCGCTGCAGCCGTGCCGCTGTCGAAAAGCGTCAGCGCCACGGTGTTCACGATGGCCGGCGCCGCGATCACATGCAGCCAGAAGCCCGAGGCTGCCCGCCGCGTGACGCGATGGGGGTCCGACATGTCGAAGCCAAGGGCGATCCCGAGGCCGACGAGGCCGAGAAGGATGGTGAGCACCGCAAAGGGGCCGTCCGCCGACAGCAGGAAGATGTCGCGCGGGCTTTCGGGAAAGGCACCGCCCAGCGTGGCGAGGCCGAAGGTGGTGGCAAAGACCGACAGCGCGATCAGCGCCACTGTGAAGGGCACCCGGAAGATTAGGTAGTAACCGGAGAGAAACAGCGCCGAGAGGCCGGCCGCCGTTGTCAGTGTGCCGGGGGTGCGCATGTCGAGCATCGCCGCGAAGGCGAAGCCGAATTGCGCGGCCAATAGCCCGAACATGATCGCCAGAGCGATGGAGGGGGCCACCATGCGGCGCGTGAGCGTGAAATAGCGCGCCAGAAGGATGACACCGCCCATGCCGATCACGGCATAGATCATGCCGAGGATATAGCCCTGCGTTGACCCCAAGAGCGTCATCCCCGTCACCCCGGCATAGCCGAGGTAGAGGATCGTGAGGCCTACGACGATGAAGATCTCGTTGAACCCCTTGAAGAGCTCGAAGGGTTCATCAAGGCCCGACACATGAGCCCTTACGCCTGCCCGCGCTTGCGCCTGAACGATCAGGGCCGCGGCCTGCGCCTCGGTCAGCGTGCCCGCACCGACGGCGGCGCGGATATCGTCGCGGGTGATGTCGGTCATCCGCCGATCTTTTCGACGGTCAGGTTGCCGTTCGTGTAGACGCAGATGTCGGCGGCGATGGCCATGGCGTCGCGGGCCACGGCCTCGGCATCCCGGTCGCTGTCCATCATCCCGCGCGCTGCGGCCAGCGCAAAGTTCCCGCCCGAGCCAATGGCGGCCACGTCATGTTCGGGTTCCAGCACGTCGCCCGCGCCGGTGATGATGTAAAGGTCTCGCCCATCGGTGACGATCAGCATCGCCTCGAGCTTTTGCAGGTACTTGTCGGTGCGCCAGTCCTTGGCAAGCTCGACGCTCGCGCGCTGCAACTGACCCGGTGTCGCCTCGAGCTTTTTTTCCAGCCGTTCCAGCAGCGTGAAGGCATCGGCGGTGGACCCGGCGAAGCCCGCGACCACGTCATAGCCGCCTGGCGAGAGGCGCCGCACCTTGCGCGCGCTGCCCTTGATGACGGTCTGGCCAAGGCTCACCTGCCCGTCGCCCGCGACGACCACTTCGCCGCCCTTCCTGACGCCGATGATCGTGGTGCCGTGCCAGCCGGGGAAATCGCTGTCTGCCATGGGGCCTCCGTCCGTGTTTGGCCCTATATGGCGGGCGAGCTCAGTGCTCGCAACCGTCGGCCTTCAAAGCCACCCCGGCCACCCTCGCCTGCGCGGGACGCGGACCGCGAGCATCGGCATAAGCCACGGCCCGCGGAAGCGGTCGAGGTCGAGCGCCTCGAACACACCCACGGTTTCCTCGCCGTTGATCTGCGTCTGCACCGCGGCGCGGTTGTAGAAAGGGGCATCCAGCATCGCCTTGACCTGCCGCGGTGCATAGCCCGCATCGGCCCGCGTTTCGCGCCGGACCATCCAGCCGGGGCGCTTCAGCCTGGCCTTCGGCGGCATCTCGATCGCGCGCGGCTGGCCGTTCTCGCAAAACCCGATCGCCGCGGCGAGGTCGGTGCCATCCCGGCGCTGGGCGTCGTAGAAACAGGCGGCCCCGTCCTTGAGCGGAAACCGGCCCCAGGTCCAGTAGCTGAAGTCGGCCTCCAGCGCGCGCGTCCCGAAATTCGCGTCGAAGTAACCGTGGCCGGTCCAAGTCCAGCCGGGCCGGTTCAACCGCACTTCGATATCGGCCTTGGGGGCGAAGGGGCGCCAGATATGGGCGCCATCCTCGGTCAGGGCCATTTCCACCTGCGTCAGCGCCGCCGGTTTCACGATCACCTCGCCCGTCAGGCGTTGGGCGTGGGGGGTCGACATCTCCTCGATCTCGATGCGCAGGTGATCGCCGGCCCAGACCATCGCCGAAGGCCCGATCTGGATGCGGTCGCGCGACAGGCTCAAGGCGTCCTCGCCTCGGTCCGTCATCGTCCAGCGCCCGCCGCGCCCGTAGGTGACGACGTTCAGGCAACAATGGTTGGCGGGGTTCTTTCGCCCCGACCACCGATACCAGGGCGAGAAAACCGACCCTATGAAGCCGATGATGGAGATGGCCCGTTCGCCATCGTCGCTGATCCCGTCGACATACCACCAGGCGTAGCCGTCCGGCGGAACGTCGAGGTCGAAGCAAGGTCGCTCAAGATCGCCGCGGCCGCGTGCTGCCCTGAGAGGCAGGCCATGGGAATCCCCGCCCCCGGATGCGCGCCGCCCCCGGCCAGGTAGAGGCCCCTCAGCTTGGTCCGCGCCGTGGGCCGCTGGAAGGTCGCCATCATCCCATGTGGGCTCAGCCCGTAGAGGGAACCGTCCGACGCGGGAAAGGCCCGGTCGAAGTCCCCCGGCATGGTCAGCGCCGTCACGTCCGGCGTCGGCGAGAACCTGAGGCCCATCTTCTGCAGTGTTTCGAAAGTACGTGTCCGGCATGTGTAGGCGTCCTCCGGGGTCGACGGGTGCCCGGGCGGCCCGTTCAGGATGATCTCGAAGCGCTCGGGTCCGGTGGGCGTCTCGCCCCCGCGGTCCTGCGCGCAGATATAAAGCGTGCCGTCCTCGGGCATCCGCCCGGCGGCAAGGTCGTCGAACTCGCGCTTGGGGTCGGCGCAGAAGAAGACGTTGTGATGGGCGAGGTCCACACCCGCGGGCGTCGCGGCAAAGCCCCAGACAAAGGCCGAAAGGCTGCGCGCTTCCACCCCCTTGTGGGGCACGGCCGCGGCGGGGGCGTTGCCGAAGTGGCCATCAACCAGCGCCTTGGGGTCTCCGTTGAAGACGATCATGTCGGCGGGGATGCGGGTGCCATCCTCCAGGTGGACGGCGCGCACCTGCCCGTCCTGTTGTTCGATCCGAGCGGCCTTGGCGTTGAAGCGAAAGGTTGCGCCCTTGTCCTGCGCGAGGCGCTGGATCGCCTGGGCGAGCTTGTGCATGCCACCATCCACGCGCCAGACGCCGCTGGCTTCGGAATGCCAGATCAGGCCCAGAACCGCGGGGCTGAGATAGGGGGAGCCGCCGACATAGGTGGCGTAGCGCCCGAACAGTTGCTGCAAGCGCCGGTCGCTGAACTGCGACGACAGGCTGGCGGCAAGGCTGCGGCCCGGCGCCATCGCGGGGATGAGTGCGGGGTTTTTCAGAACGTGCGCGGTGAGCGCAAGCAGGCTGGGGCTTTGCGCAAGCATCACCGGCGCTTCGAAGGCTTCGTATAGCCGCCGCGCGCGGTCCGAGAAGCGGCGGAACTCTCGTTCGGCCTTAGCGCCGCCGAAGTCGCGCAGGGCCTCGGCGCTGCGGTCAGGGTCGTGAAACAGGTCGAGCGTGCTGCCATCCCGCCAGAAGTGGCGGGCAAGCACATCATCGGGGATCAGCGTGACATGATCCGAGAGGCGTGCGCCGACATCGGCAAATAAAGTCTCGAACATGCCTTTTAGGGTCATGACCGTTGGCCCGATATCGACCGGGCCCGCCACGCTGCCCTTCGTGCGCATCTTGCCGCCGGGCCCCGACGCCATGTCGAGCACCGTGACTGCCAGCCCAGCATGCGCAAGCCGCAGCGCCGCCGAGAGGCCGCCGACCCCGGCACCGATCACGACCGCACGGGTGGGGGCGTCTGTCACGGCAATCTCCGAACAATGTGTCAGTTTATGTTGACACCTTGGGCTGATTTGTCCACCCTAGTTTACAACACCCGTGTCAGTCTGCACGGATTCTTTTTGGACAGAGGGGGCGCCCATGCCTTTGAAACCCCGGATCGAAGCGGCCATCGCCAGCGCCATCCGGCAGGGGCAGGTGGGCGCGGCCCCGCCGAAACTCGCCTCGGCCCTCGACTACGCGGTCAATCCGGGCGGTGCGCGCATCCGTCCGACGATCTGCCTGTCGGTGGCCATGGCCTGCGGCGACGACCGCCCGGCCATCGCCGATGCGGCGGCCAGCGCGATCGAGCTGATCCATTGTGCAAGCCTCGTCCATGACGACATGCCCTGTTTCGACAATGCCGACATCCGCCGCGGCAAGCCCGCCGTGCACCGCGCCTATGGTGAGCCGCTGGCGCTGCTGGCGGGCGATTCGCTGATCATCATGGCGTTCGAGGTTCTGGCCCGCGCCGCCGCCGATGACCCGAGCCGCGCGATCCAGCTCATCCGTATCCTTGGCGAATCGACCGGCATGCCGGGCGGCATCTGCGCCGGCCAGGGTTGGGAGAGCGAGGACAAGATCGACCTCTCAGCCTATCACCGCGCCAAGACCGGCGCGCTGTTCACCGCGGCCACGCGCATGGGCGCCGCCGCCGCGGGTGAAGAGCCTGACGCTTGGACCGAACTTGGCGCGCGCATCGGCGAGGCGTTCCAGGTCGCCGACGATCTGCGCGATGCGCTTTATGACGAGGTGACGCTCGGCAAGCCCGCGCATCAGGACGAGATCAACGGCCGTCCCAACGCCGTCAGCCAGCTGGGCGTGCGCGGCGCGATCCGGCGGCTCGAGGACATTCTTTCGGGCGCGATCTCGTCGATCCCGTCCTGCCCGGGCGAGGCTGCCTTGTGCGAAATGGTGCGCAAGACGGCCGAGCGGCTGACGCCGGTCCTTCCGGCGCATCAACTGGTCTGAGGCGCGTGGCGCTGGCCGATCATACCGAGAGTGACGGGCCACGCCTGCGTGACCGGATCTATGCATGGAAAACAGGTCTTTTGCGCTCGCGCCGCTTTCAGAAATGGGCGGCGCGCACGCCGTTTGCCGCGCGGGTCGCGCGCAAGGATGGCGAGGCGCTGTTCGACTTGGTGGCCGGATTCCTGCACAGCCAGGTGCTGATGGCTTTCGTCGAGCTGGATCTTGCAGAACACTTGTCCAACCAGCCGCGCAGGGTCGAATCCCTTGCGCTTCTGACCGGCATCAACCCTGACCGGATGCGCGTTCTGTGCCAGGCCGCGACGGCGCTGGGCCTGATGACGCGGCATGCCGATGGGCGCTATGCGCTGGGCCGCCTGGGCGCCGCCCTGCCCGGTATCCCGGGTCTGGCGCAGATGATCCGGCACCATGACGTGCTCTACCGCGACATGGCCGATCCGGTCGCCTTCTTCCGCGATGCACCCGACACCGAACTGGCCGCCTTCTGGCCCTATGTCTTCGGCGCGACCGGGCATATCGACCCCGAAACGGCGGCGACCTATTCCGAGCTGATGGCCGAAAGCCAGACCCTCGTCGCCGAGGAGGCGCTGCGCGCCCTCGACCTGCGCGGGATCGAGACGCTGCTCGACATCGGCGGCGGCACCGGCGCGTTCCTGACCGCGGTCGGCAAGGCCTACCCGAACCTCAAGCTGCACCTCTTCGACCTGCCCCAGGTGATCGACCCCGCGACCGACCGCTTCGCAGAGAACGGCCTGTCCGACCGCGCCACCATCACCGGCGGCAGCTTCCGCACCGATGCCCTGCCGCGAGGCGCCGACGCGATCAGCCTGATCCGCGTTCTCTACGATCATTCCGACGACACCGTGCGGATGCTGCTGGCCAAGGCGCATGCTGCCCTGCCCGAAGGTGGGCGCATCATCGTGTCGGAACCCATGTCGGGCGGCGCCCGGCCCGAACGCGCGGGTGATGCGTATTTCGGGCTCTATTGCCTGGCCATGGGCACCGGCCGCGCGCGCAGCGCCGAGGACATCAGCCGACATCTTGAGACGGCCGGATTCACGGACATCCGCACACGCAAGACGGCACGCCCCTTCATCACCTCGGTGGTCGAGGCGCGGAAAGCGTAAAGAAACGCTGACAGGTATGTCTATTGAGATTGACATACAAGAGTGTCAGGTTAAACTGACACTC
>CAZVQL010000175.1:0-6761 GCA_964629305.1 uncultured Roseicyclus sp. | reverse complement strand
CGACCTCCGGCAAGTGGCTGGCGGGCTCGGGCCACATGATCTGGATCGGCGACCGCACGCGCCAGCCCGACGGCGCGCATGTGGAATTCTGCCGCGGCGTCCAGAACCCCATCGGCCTGAAGTGCGGCCCCACCACGACCGAAGATGACCTCAAGGTCCTTATGGCCAAGCTGAACCCCGAGAACGAGGCTGGTCGCCTGACGCTCATCGCGCGCTTCGGCGCGGGCAAGGTCGCTGACCACCTGCCGCGGCTGATCAAGACGGTCGAGGCCGAGGGCGCGAAGGTGCTCTGGTCCTGCGACCCGATGCACGGCAACGTCATCAAGTCGTCCACCGGCTACAAGACCCGCCCCTTCGACGCGATCCTGCGCGAAGTGCAGGAGTTCTTCGCCATCCACCGCGCCGAAGGCACGATCCCCGGCGGTGTGCATTTCGAGATGACCGGCAAGGACGTGACCGAGTGCACCGGCGGCATGCGCGCCGTGACGGACGAGGACCTGTCCTCGCGCTACCACACGGCCTGCGACCCGCGGCTCAACGCCTCGCAGTCGCTGGAGCTGGCCTTCCTCGTGGCCGAGGAGCTTCAGAAAAGCCGCGAGGCGCTGCGCGCCGTCGTCTGACATTGGACCTGTGGCGGGCGCGCTGCGGCGCTCGCCACCCACCCCGGCGTCACCGTGCCTTGCGGCGCGATGAGCGCGGTGCGCGTAGCCTCGGTCGTGCTGCGCCCGGCCTTTTCTTGACGCCCGGGACGATTTGCTTACCCAATTGTCGGAACACCGGTGCACCCGCACGGGCAGGGGGGAGAGACGTCATTTGGCCAAGGACGCGGAGACAGGCGTGATCGCCTCCATGACGGCCTATGCGGCGCGCGAGGGCGGCGATGGTGCGGGCCTCGGCTGGAGCTGGGAGATACGCAGCGTCAATGGCCGCGGGCTGGAGATGCGACTGCGCTTGCCCGACGGGCTCGGCGCGCTCGAGGCACCGCTCCGCAAACGCCTGGCCGAGGTGCTGGCGCGTGGCTCGGTGACGCTGTCGCTGCGGGTGATACGCGAAAGTGGTCAGTCCGGGGGGCTCGACCCGGAACGGCTGTCCGCCGCACTCACCCAGATGTCGCAGATCCGCGCGGCCGCCGAGGCGCAGGGCCTCGAGGTGGCCGCCGTCAGCCCCGCCGAGATCCTGTCGCTTCGCGGTCTGGCCGAGGCGGGCGACACCACCGCGCTCCCGCCGACCGAGGCCCTTCTGGGCGATGCAGAGCCCCTAATCGCCGCATTTCTCGAGATGCGCCATGCCGAGGGCCGGGCCCTCGCGGCCGTTCTGGGCACCCAGATCGACCGGATCGCCGCGCTGGTGGCAGATGCCGAGACCGCCGCGGCGGCCCGCGCGGAACCGCAGGCCGCCCGCCTTCGCGCGGCGATCGAGACCCTGCTCGAGGCCACCGACCTGGACGAAGCGCGCCTCGCGCAGGAGGTGGCGGTGCTCGCGGTCAAGACGGATGTGACCGAGGAGATCGACCGCCTGCGCGCCCATGTCGCCGCCGCGCGCGATCTCTTGGCTATGGGCGGGCCGGTCGGCCGCAAACTCGACTTCCTGATGCAGGAGTTCAATCGCGAGGCCAACACGCTCTGTTCCAAGTCGCAGGATGCGCGACTGACGGCCGTCGGGCTTGACCTCAAACTGGCCATCGACCAGACCCGCGAGCAGGTCCAGAACGTGGAGTGAGCAGTGAGCATGGCCCAAGCCCCAACCGTGCCCCGCCGGGGCCTCCTGATCATCCTCTCCTCGCCCTCGGGCGCGGGCAAGTCTACGCTGGCCCGCCGGCTGATGGACTGGGACCCCTCGCTCAGCTTCTCGGTCTCGGCCACGACACGCGCGCCACGCCCCGGCGAGGTCGACGGCGAGCATTACCATTTCCTCGATGAGGCACGCTTCAAGGCGATGGTCGCCGATGGCGCGATGCTGGAACATGCCCATGTCTTCGGCAATTTCTACGGCTCGCCCATGGCGCCCGTGGCCGAGGCGATCAACGCCGGCCACGACGTGCTTTTCGACATCGACTGGCAGGGCGCCCAGCAGATCCGCAACTCCGCCCTCGGGCGGCACACGCTCTCGATCTTCATCCTGCCGCCCTCGATCCCGGAGTTGAAGCGGCGGCTGGAAACCCGCGGGCAGGACGGGCCCGAGGTGATCGCCAAGCGGATGCAGAAAAGCTGGGACGAGATCAGCCACTGGGACGGTTACGATTATGTTCTGATCAACGACGATCTCGACGCCAGTTTCGATCGGCTGAAGACCATCGTCACCGCCGAACGGCTGCGCCGCGAACAACAGCCGGGGCTGGCGGGGCACGTGCGCCTGCTGCACGATCAATTCATGGAGGAGCAGGCATGATCTACGCTCTCGACGACATCGCGCCCACCATCGACCCCGACACCTGGGTGGCGCCAGACGCCAACGTGATCGGGCGCATCACCCTCGAGGCCGGGGCGAGCGTCTGGTTCGGGGCCACGCTGCGCGGCGACAACGAGGAGATCCGCGTCGGCGAAGGCTCGAACGTGCAGGAGAACTGCGTCTTTCACACCGACATGGGCTTTCCGCTGACGATCGGGCGGAACTGCACCATCGGTCACAAGGCGATGCTGCACGGCTGCACCATTGGCGACGGGTCGCTGGTGGGGATGGGCGCGACCATCCTGAACGGCGCGGTGATCGGGCAGGGTTGCCTGATCGGCGCCGGCGCCCTGGTGCCGGAGGGCAAGGTGATCCCCGATGGCTCGCTCGTGATGGGGATGCCCGGCAAGGTCGTGCGCGAACTTGATGCCGAGGCGCAGGCGCGCCTGTTGGCCTCCGCGGCCCACTACAGCGAGCGGATGCGCCGCTTCCGTACGGGCCTGAGGCCGGTCTGAGCCGCAAGGGGACAGCGGCCCTTACGCGTCACAGTGACGGGCATTGCGCGCCGGTTGGTCGGGGTAGCAGCGTCTCCCAAGCAAATGCCCTGCCGCAAAACACCAGGCGCGACGGGGGCTTTCCCGCTACCGCCTTCATCTTTCTCCAAATACGCAAGTCCCCCGCCGACAACAGCCGCCGACGCCTACAGCCCTGGCGCAGCGCGATGCCATGCGCACCCGCCGCGGCACCGGGCCGAAGACCCGCGGCGCGGCCGGGCCCAACCCGCGCAGGCCGAAGGCCGAGCGGGGCGGGAGCGCATCGTCAGGGCGCCTCAGGCGGTCGTGATGGTCAGCCCGTCCTCGCGTGCGATGTAGTTCACCGTCTGACCCAGCGGATCGGCTGCAGCATGCAGCGCGGGAAACTGCACCTCCGAGGGGCGCAGGGCGCGCCCGGCGGCGCCCATGCCGAAGCGCAACACCGACCAGAGCGCCTCGTCCATCGCAACGCGCGGCGCTTCCGCGTCGAGCCGCCACTGGCCGCCCGCGTCCTGGCCAAGCGTGACGGTACCGCCCATGGGCAGCGCCGTTTCGGCGCAGAGAAGCATGAGGTAGCCGAGCTTGACCTGCACCCGCGGCAGATCACCCCGCACCGTCCAGTCGAGCGCCATGCGCGCGCCCTGCCACGGCGCGAGTGCCGTCATCCGCGCCTCCCGCGCGCTCAGAACCTGGGTGGCCCCGCTTGCGCCGAAGGCAATACGCAGAAACCGCATCCGTGCGTGCGCATCGCGCACCGCGTCGCGGATCAGGTCCATCTCGGGCCCGCGCACCGAGCCTGTCATCTCGATCAGCTCCACCCCGTTGCCGATCGCGCCCAGCGGGTTCACGAGATCATGGCAGAGGCGCGATGCGATCAGGTCGCCCAGGCTCTGGGGGCCTTGCGGTGACTGGTCATTCATGGGACGCATCCTTCCATGCAGGACGATCTGAGCGCGATACTGGAGCCGGGCATGCTGGTGCGCTGCCCCGAGCACCCCGACTGGGGGCTGGGACAGGTGCAGTCCAATATCGGTGGTCGCATCACCGTGAATTTCGAGAATGAGGGGAAGCTGGTCCTTGACGCGCGGCACGTGCCGCTCGACCTCGTATTCCTCGACTGACCCATCACACACTCACCCTGCCGTCACCGGCGCCACACTACGAACCGTCAGTTAACATCAGTTTAACGCCGCGCGGGTGTCCCTAGGCAAGTACCTGCGGTTTGCATCGCCGGTGCAGCCTGCTAAAGCCGCGCGGAGACATGGGCAGGCCCAGGGCGGGACATGCAGCTGGACGACAGCCATTTCGAGCTTCGCCTCGCCATGAGCGAGGCCGACCTCCATGCCGCCCAGCGCCTGCGCTACGCGGTCTTCGTGGAGGAATTGGGCGGCGATGGCCCGATGGTCGATCACGCCGCCCGCCGTGAGGCCGATGCCTTCGATCCGCATTTCGACCACTTGATGCTCCTCGACAATCGCCGCCCCGACTGCGACCGGGTCGTCGGCGTCTACCGCGTCATGCGCGAGGAGGCCGCGCGCGCCGCCGGGCGGTTCTACTCCGAGGACGAATACGACATCGCACCGCTGCGTGCTTCAGGCCGTCGGCTTCTGGAGCTGGGGCGCTCCTGCGTCCACCGCGACTACCGGGGCGGAACGGCGATGATGCATCTCTGGGCAGGTCTTGCCGACTACATCGCCGAACATCGGATTGAGGTGATGTTCGGAGTGGCGAGCTTCCACGGGCTCGACCCGGCGCCGCTGGCCGCACCGCTGTCGCTCTTGCATCACCGCCACCTCGCGCCGCCCGAGTTGCGGCCCCTGGCCCGGGCGGAAGGGTTTCAGCGCATGGACCTGATCGCCGAGGCAGACCTCGACCGCCCGGCGGCGATCCGCGCGACACCGTCGCTGATCAAGGCGTATCTCAGGCTTGGCGGCTTCGTGGGGCAGGGGGCCTATGTCGACCGCGCCTTTAACTGCATCGACGTCTGCCTCGTGATGGATGTAGCCCGCATCCCCGAGAAGCACCGGGCGATCTACCGGCGCGGGGCCGCTGCATGAGCCAGACCTGGCAGGGCGCGCCCGAGCCGCCGCGCCGGGCGCTGGGGCCGGGCGACTGGCTGCGCGTGCTGCGCCGGGGACTGCCCGTCGTCACGCTGCTTGCCATATGCTTCCCGCTTTTGCTGCTGCTGCGCCTGCCCGAGCGCCTCCTGTTCGGCCTCGGCCGGCCCGTGACGCCCTGGATCACGCAAGGCGTCTGCGCCCTGTCCTGCCGCCTGCTCGGGCTCGAACGACGGACAAGGGGCACACCCATGACCGGACCCGGCGCCTATGTGTCGAACCATACCAGCTGGCTCGACATCCTCGTGCTGAACGCCAGCAAGCGCCTTTACTTCGTTGCGAAATCCGAGGTCGCGGGCTGGCCCGGCATCGGCTGGCTGGCGCGCGGCACGGGCACCGTCTTCATCGACCGCGACCGCCGGCAGGCGGCGGCCCAGACGCGCCTTTTCGAGGACCGGCTGCGCGCGGGCCACAGGCTTTTGTTCTTTCCCGAGGGCACCTCGACCGACGGGCGGCGGGTGCTGACTTTCAAGACGACGCTCTTCCAGGCCTTCCTGTCCGAACGCCTGCGCGACGTGCTGCAGATCCAGCCGATCAGCCTTGTCTACCACCCGCCCGAAGGCGAACACCCGGCCTTCTACGGCTGGTGGGGCGGCATGGAGCTTGGTCCGTCCATCCTGTCGATCCTTGCCGTCAAGCGGCAAGGCCGGGTCGAGGTCGTCTATCACAGCCCGATCCGCGTCTCGGATCACCCTGACCGCAAGAGCCTTGCCGCCATGGCCGAGGCCGAGGTCAGGGGCGGCTTCCCGCCCGATCGCCTGGCGTAAGGCTCAGAGCGCGGTCCAGCCGCCGTCCACGCTGATCGTGGTACCGGTGATCTGCGCGGCGGCATCCGAGCAGAGGAAGACGGCCGTGCCGCCCATCTGTTCAACGGTGGCGAACTCCTTGGACGGCTGACGCTTCAGCATCACGTCACGGATCACCGTTTCGCGGTCCATGTCGTATTCCTTCATGGTGTCCGGGATCTGCGCCTCGACCAGCGGGGTCAGCACGTAGCCCGGGCAGATCGCGTTTGCCGTGATCGGCTCTTCCGCCGTTTCCAGCGCGGTGGTCTTGGTCAGGCCGACGATGCCGTGCTTGGCGGCGATATAGGCCGATTTGTAGGGGCTGGCCGTCAGGCCATGGGCCGAGGCGATGTTGATGACACGCCCCCAGCCCGCCTTGCGCATCAGGGGCAGGGCGGCCGCCGTGGTGTGAAAGGCCGACGAAAGGTTGATCGCGATGATCGCGTCCCATTTCTCGACCGGAAACTCGGGGATGGGTGCAACATGCTGGATGCCCGCGTTGTTGATCAGGATATCGCAGGCGCCCGCCTGCTCGATCAGGGCGCGGCACTCTTCGCCTTTGGACATGTCGGCCTTGATGTAGCGGGCCTCGACCCCGGCGACATTGGCGATTTCTTCTGCGAGCGCGTGATCCTCTTTCCGATCGGTGAAGGAGTTCAGAACGACATTCGCTCCCGCCTTGGCCAGTTCCCGCGCGATCCCGAGGCCGATGCCCGAGTTCGAGCCGGTGATGACGGCCGTCTTGCCGCTGAGATCTGTGGTGATGGCCATGGTCGCTCTCCCGTGGTGGATCGTTTGAGCGCGACCCTAATGCTGCGGCTGCAAAAGGAACAGGGGGCGGGGCGATGGGAGCGGGCCAAAAAAAACCCCGGCACAAGGCCGGGGTTAAGTCATTGAGGCAGGTTTCATACAGGCAAGAAACCTATCGAGCAGTGACA
>CAZVQL010000174.1:0-6767 GCA_964629305.1 uncultured Roseicyclus sp. | reverse complement strand
AGGCCTGCCAGTGCCATGATGGTCTTGGGGATGTTGTGGAGGGAGACGGGGAGGGAGATCTCCTGCCCGTGGGTCATGGCGGGGTGGTGGATGCCGAGCGGGATATGGGCGGCGCTGTCCCATTGCGACATCTTGTGGAAGCTGTCGTGGGTGCCGAGGTTGAAGCCGTTGTCGGAGAAGAAGATGGTGGTGGTGTTGGCGCCGATCGGGGAGGCCTCGAGCGCGTCGAGGACGCGGCCGAGTTCGTGGTCCATGTGGGAGATGGCGGCGAAATAGGCGCGGACGACCTGGCGCCAGGCCTCGTCGCCGGCCTTTTCGGGGGTCCATTGGCCGTTGGCGATATAGGCGGCCTCGTAGACGGCGAAGCCGGGTTGGGGGCCGTGGTAGTCGTCGGCATGGGCGATGTCGGGCCAGCGGATTTTTGCGGGGTCATATTGGGCGTAGAAGCGGTCGGGGGTGATGAGGTTGTAGTGAGGGTGCTTGAAGCCGAGCTGGATGAGGTGGCGGCGCGCGGGGTCGGCGCGGTTCAGGTGGTCGATGGCGTTCTGGGCGACGTGGTAGTCGTAGAAGCGGTCGTCTTGTGAGCCGTCGTCGTTCGGATGGTTGACGCCTTTGATGCCGGGGCCGCGGTCGAGGTAGGCGTGGACGCCGGAGCGTTTGCCGCGGTCTTCGGCCTCGGGTTCCTCGTGGAAGAGGATGCGGCGGTAGTCCTCGGGCATGGGCTTGTAGTTCGAGTCCACCTTGCCGGTGGTGAAGGTGTGCCAGCCCGCGCGGCGGAGGTCGTATTGCCACGCTTTTTCAGGGCGGTAGACGTCACGCCAGAAGCGGTTGAGATCGACGAGGCCCGAGCGGAAGGGCGAAATGCCGGTGGCCAGTTCCGCGCGGCAGGGGGCGCAGAGGGGGACGGTCGCGTAGGCGTTGGTGAAGCGCGTGGCGCGCGCCATGAAGCGGTCGAGGTTGGGGGTCTGGATCTCGATGCCGAAGGCGGTGCGCCAGGTGAAGACGTCGATCAGGTCATCGACCCAGATCACGACGAGATTGCCGCCTGCGATGGCCTCGGGCGTGAAGGGCATCACGCGTCCCCTGTCCAGAGCCAGAAACGGCGCATGGCGGTGAGCGCGGCGCGGTCGGTGTCATCAGTGGGCAAGAGCAGCGCGCGGGCGGGCCAGAGCCAGACATCGGAGATGAGCGCGCCGCCGAGCGTCTTGGTCAGGCCGGAACGGTGGTTGCGGCATCCGATGAAGAGGCTGGCGGGGCCGGTCAGGACGGGGGCGCGGGCCTGCACCTCGGTCCGGTCGTGGCCCAGAACCTCGACGGCTAGGCGGTCGCCCGCGAGCGAGGCGATAACGAGGCGGGGGGAATCCGACGCGGGCGCGGGAAGGGTCGCTTCGACAAGGCCCTTGTCGTCCTTGACGGTGATGGTGCCCTCGGCCTCGGAGAGGAACAGGTAATTCTCGCCCTGCGTCTTCTTCGCTGCGCCGCCGGTGTTGAAGGTCAGGACGGTTTTCGCGTCCTCGCCGAAAGGCGGCAAGTAGCGGGCGGCGAAGGTGACGGTGGCGGCGGATGTGGTCACATCCTCGACGACGAGGCCGCAGTGCTGGCCGTCGCGGCATTGCAGGCCGGCTATGTCGCCAGCCGCGCCGATCAGCGCGTTGCCGGTGTTGGGCTCGGTCGGTTGTGCGGGGCGGGCGCCCATGCGCGCGGCCCATCCGGTTACGGCGCCCGTGGCGTCTGCCGCCAGGCCCGTGCCGTCCCACCAATGCGCGCCGGTGGTGGCGAGGTCCTGGGTGAGCGCGGCGTCGGCCCCGTCACAAAGCGCGCCCGGGGGGAGGCGGTTTGGCAGTTCAAGCATTCCGCCCCTCCGTGACCGGCAGGATCGCGGGAAGCGCCCAGCGGTGGAGGGTGATGCCGGTGCGGCTGTCCATGCTCCAGCCGTCGCGGAGTGCGCCTTGGGTCCCGGCGGCGTAGGCGAGGCGGAGGTTTGCGCCCTCGGGTGGAGTGTCGCAGCGGATCAGGATGGCCTGCGCATCGTCCGGGGCGATCTCCACCCCGGTGATCGTAGCGCCCGCTTCGTCGCCGGTGAGGGCGAAGCCCGCGGGGCTTTCGCCGTCGAGGGTCAGGGGGCCGTCGCCCTGTGCCGTCACGCGGATGGTGGCGCGGTCGCCGGTCTCGCGCTCGGCGAGGAAGAGGGTGGGGCAACGCCAGTCCGGCCCTGCCGCGATGGCGGCAGCGGTCATCTCGGCCATCTGGCGGCGGGCGTCGTCGGTGGGCCGGTCGAAGGGGTCGCGGGCGAACATGTAGCTGGGCGCGGAGTGGATCAGGCGATGCTCGCCATGGTTCCACGCCAGTTCCCACTGGCCTTCGAGAACGGCCGCGGCGGTTGTTGTGTCGAGACCGGACTCGAACCGGGCGACGAAGAGGGGTTTGTCGTAGCCAAGCGACCAGAGCGCATCCTCGACGCGCTGCATCGTGGCGAGCATGCCGTCGCGGTAGGCCGTGGCGTCGCCTGCGACGTGCTCGAGCGCGTAGTCGAGGCAGACGGCGAGAAGCTTGGCGCGCTTGCCCATGCGGGCGGCGGCGGATTTGAGGTTCTTCGCGGCGATGGTCAGGTTCTCGACGGCGCGGCCCGTGGCGAGGTCGGCGGCGCTGGGCGAGTTATCAGTTTCCGCTCGGGCGACAATCAGGGGAAGGGGTTCGACCTTTTCCATCTGCCAGTCGAGGATGACTTCGGCCACCAGCGCCTCGTGCGTGCATTCGCGCAAGGGTTCCAGCCGGTCGGTCTCGGGGGCCGCTTCGATGCCTGCCATGCCGACGGCGCCGATGTCATCCTCGGGGCCGACGATGTGGTGGGGGTAGGCGGGTGGACCCTGTGTCGCAAGGGCGGCGCGGGGTCCGCCGAGGGCGAGGAGGCCGAGGACGGCGCCCGGCCCGTCGCCGAGGGTTGCGCCACCCTCGATGTGGCGGCGGAAGCCGCGGATGCCCTGTGCGCCGGGCATTCGGGCGGTGAAGCGGAGCCAGTCGCCCTCGCGCGTCACCCCCCAGGCGTCGATGCCCTCGAGCAATTCGTCGGGGTCTATTGTTTCAAATTTGGAAACAGTTGGGGTGCTGGGCGTGCCCGGCTGCTGGCCCATGCGGAGCGCGATGTCGGCGATGACCCGGTCGGACAGGCGCATCACGAGGCCGGTGGGATCGTAGCGGATCACGTCGCCATTGGCGGCGCGCACGACGACGCCGTGGCCCGCGATCAGGTCGTCCTCTGTATCCTTGTCGCTCACATGCCCCTCCGCCCGTTTCGCGCCACGTTAGGCCAGCCGCCGCGCCCCGTCACGGGGTCTTGAGGTCGAATTGCAGGCTGCCGCCGCCCGCGCGGTCCTCGGCTTCGGTGAAGCCCTTGGCGGCGAGGACGGGCGCGTAGCCCGCGCGCCACTCGGCGGCCTGTTCGTCGGAGACGAAGGGGACAACGACGCGGGTGACGGTGCCGAGGTCCTGGGCCGCGAGAACGTCGGGGGGCACGTCGGCGGGTCGGTTGAGGCGGAGCGCCGTGGGGCGGAAATCGCGCAGGTAGGCTTTGAGGCCGCTGGCCTCTGCCCCCTCGTCGGTGGGGAAGCGGAGGGGGCCGTCGGTCCATTTCAGGCGGGCGGTGTTGTCGAGGCCCGCGCGTTGGGCGATTTCCTTGCCGAGCGCGATCAGTTCGCCGCGCGTGTCCTGCGCCATGACGGTGAGGCCCTGCGAGATCTGGATCACGCGGATGGGCAGGAAGCCCACGCCGGCGCCGATTTCCAGCACGCGGGGGCAGCCCTCGAGGTAACCCGCGATGTTGCGCGCGTGGCGGCGTTCGAAACGGCCCGCGACCACGGCGGTCAGCGTTTCGGGGCGGAAAACGCGGGCGTCGGCGGGAAGCGCGATCTCGTGGTTGGGGACCCATTCGTTCGCGATCTCGGCCGACAGGTCGATGGGGGACGGCATGTAGGGGTCGCCCCCTTCGGCGGCCCAGCCGGGCACGGTTTCGGTGCGGCGCTCTTCCTTGGGGCGGGATTGGGATTTCTTTTCGACCTCGCTCATCAGCGCGGCGATCTTGGCGGGGTCGCGGGCCTGGGGCGGTTTGGCCTCGACCTGCGTAATGGGCACTTCGCTGGCCTTGATGAGGCTTTCGCGGAGGTCTTGGTAGGCGTCTGTCTGGCGGTACTCGGCGAGGCGCGCCTCGACGCGGTCGAGGGCGTCGTGGTGGAGTTTCGACAGGACGGGGTCCTTCAGCAGCTCGGCCATGATGCGGGCACGTTCAGGCGCATGGCGCAGGATCGCGCGGTCTTCGACCTCGTTGCGGTCTTGAAGGGACCAGTAGTCGGCGTTGTACTTGTCTTTCTTGTTGTTCACGTTGCCGCGGAACTTGCGCACGGCGTAGGCGTCGACGGATTTCACCGCGTAGTGGTTCATCTGCGCCCAGTTGTAGCCGATGGTGCGGCGGATCGAGCGCCAGCCGCGGAACTTGAAGTAATCCTCCATAGGCAGGCCCGAGCCGTTCAGCCAGTGGACGGTGTCGGGGAAGCCATCCTCGAGGTGCTTGTTCTTGATCGAGGGGCGGTGGATGCCGAGTTTCCAGTACTCTGGGTCGAACTTGAAGAGCGTCTTGACCCCCCAACCCTTGTTCCACAGCGGGGGTGCTGCGCGGGTGTATTGCTCGGTCACGGGGGCGCGGGACCAGTCCACCACGCCGCCCGAGCCGAAGATGCGCCAGGTGATGACGACGCCATTCGCGCCGCGGGCGACGGTGTCGTCGAGCATCCCTTCGAGGTGGCCGGAGGGGTGGTTGACCGACAGGAATTCGTCAGCGTCGAAGACGAGGACCCAGTCGGCTTCGCCGACCTTGGGTTCGTTCTGGGCGTAGTTGAGGGCGGAGGGCTGGGGTTTGACGCCCTCGGGGATGTCGTTGCGGCGGTGATATCCGAGGCCCAGCTCTTCCAGCCGGATCAGCATGTCGTCAGTGCCGTCGGAACAGTCGTTGGTGTAGACGAGGATATCGGTGAAGCCTGTGGCCAGGTGATGGGCGTACCATTCCAGAAGGAAGGGCGCCTCGTCCTTCATCATCGACACGGCCATGACGGTGCCGTGTTTCGAGCGGGGCTTCAAAGCTTGGAACTGGGATACGCTGCTCGGCATGGGTCTTCGACCTTTTGCGCGCAGGTTTAGCATGAGCTTTGGGCCGCGCCAACGGAAAGACCGGCGCGGAGGGGTCCGCGCCGGTCTGTCGTGGGGGATTTCGGGTCCGCTCAGGCGGTGCGCAGTTCGGCGGCCTCGCCCTTGCCGCGGCCGAAGTGGCGGCGGTTGAGGTGGAAGACCAGCGCGATCATCGCGACCTGGAAGGCGATGGCGACCGCCGTCAGGGCCCAGTAGGCGGTACCGAACTTGGAGATCATCTCGGCGCCGACGAGGCCCTTGTTGATCCAGAAGTGCAGCATCACCGAGAGCGCGACACCGGGGCAGACCAGCGCGTAGGAGCCTGCCGAGTTCTTCGGGCCGGTCAGGAAGTTGGCCGTGTAGTTCTGGCGACGCAGGACAGCCATGCCGAGGGCGAGGAAGACCGCCTGGATCGCGAGGATCGTGGTCGTCAGGATCAGCGTGTCTGCCCGGCCGCCATGCATCTCGAAGGTGGTGTGCAACCCGTGCTCCTGGCGCATCATCATGATGCCGAGGATCGTCAGGATCGGGATGACGACCATCAGGGTCGGCGCGCTTTCCTTGGCGGTGCCGTGGTGCAGCATCGAGTTGAACGCCACGATGGCCGCGACCAGCGCATAGAGCCCCGCGATGGTGCCGAGCGCGATGGACAGCACGAGCGCAATGCCAACGGTCAGCGGCGTGGTGCTCATGGCGGCGGGGGCGGCCATGCCGACGGCGGTCATGGCGAGCGCGAAGGCGGGCAGAAGCTGCGCGAAGGAGTTGTTGGCGGTGACGTCGAAGACGCCGCCGTCCGACAGGACGCGCCCGAGGAAGTCGCCGATCCGGCGGAAGGCAAGATACGCGATGGCGGCGAAGGCGACCATGGCGGCGGGGAACATGTATTCGACGATGGACCACAGGCCCGGCACGAAGACGAGGCCGAGGATGAACATGGCGTTCACGGTCATCGCCAGCGCCAGCGGCATGGCAAGGAGCGTCGTTTCGGCGTTGGAGTTCACCAGCTTGGTGTAGCTTTCCGTTTTCGAGAAGGCCGAGAGCTGGCGGAGGTTCCAGATCAGCATCTTGATGTTGAGAAAGGCGAAACCGGCGATGCCCGTCACGGCGATCAGGATCGCGGCCTGCATGGCAAGGCTGCCCGACTGGAAGGCGGCGAGGATGTCCTCGAACACGGGGACGGGCTGGCCGGGATGCGGCACCCAGAACATCAGGTACATGAAGAAGGTGACGGCAAGTCCGCCCGCGCCCAGCGAGGCGAGGAAATAGAGGGGCGACCAGCTGTCGGCGGGTCTGGTGTGGGTCTGTTGCATGGCGAAGGTCTCCTTTGCTGGAAACCGGTCTAGCGATGCAACCTGTGGCTGTCGGTGACTATGTTACCTTCGTCAATCACCCGGGTGCGACATCCCCGCACGGGGCGGCTGTCGCAGGGGGCGTGGCCCGTCAGAGCAGGCTGTCGGGCATCTTCTGTTCGGCGGCCGTGTTGGCGCGGCGGAAGAAAAGGGTCACCAGCGTCGAGACGATCACGATGAAGAGCGAGTAGAGCGCGGGCACCGCCATGTAGCTTTGCGCCTCGTCGCCCGCGAAGGTGAAGG
>CAZVQL010000173.1:0-6827 GCA_964629305.1 uncultured Roseicyclus sp. | reverse complement strand
TCGGGGGGATCGAAGGGGGGCAGACAGCCCCCCGCGCGGGGGAGCGCGAGGGGGCAGATCCCCCTCGCACGGGTCGACGCCGAAGGCGGCGACACCCCGATGCCAAACGCGGAACGCCCGAAATGAGCACAAACCTCACCCCCAGCACCGACGGCACCCCCATCGCCTGGACCGAGACAGGTCCAAAAAGCGCGCCCTCCATCCTCCTCATCCACGGCTGGGCGCAGCACTTCGCCTGCTGGCGGCCCACCATCGACCGTCTGCAAGACCGCTTCCACCTCGTCGCGATGGACCTGCGCGGCCACGGCGCCTCGGGCAAGCCCGAAGACCCCGCCGCCTACACCGATACCGCGCTCTGGTCCGACGATGTCGCCACCGTCATCGCGGCCGCAGGCCTCGACCGCCCCACGCTCGTCGGCTGGTCCTACGGCTCCCGCGTCATCGCCGCCCATCTGTCGACGCAGGGCGACGCGCATCTCGCAGGCGTGGTGCTGGCAGGCGGCATCCTCGCCATCGGCCGCGCACGCGAAGACTGGATGGTGGGCGCAAGCTCCCCCGGCCTCGACCGCGACCTCTATACCGAGGACGTGCCGCGCCGGCTTGCCGCCACCGCCCGCTTCGTCGAGGCCTGTACGGCCCAGCCGCTCGACCGCACCACCTACGCCGAGCTTGTCGGCGCCAACATGCTTTGCCCCGCCCATGTGCGCCGCGCGCTCTTCGGCGCGGATGTCGATCTGCGCCCGGCCTATACCGCCCTCACGCGCCCGGGCCTCGTCCTCCACGGGCTGGCCGACACGGTCGTCACGGCGAAGACCGGCCAGGCGGCGGCCGGGCTCATGCCAAGGGGCCGGTTCATCGGCTACGAGGGCGTGGGCCACGCCCCCTTCCTCGAGGCCCCCGACCGCTTCGCCGCCGATCTCGCCGATTTCGTGACCATGGCGAACAAGGAGGCGATGGATGCCTAGGGCGTATGTACGGGGTGTGTACGCGGTGTGTACGGGGTGTGACACGGCCTCATGACCCAGCTTCCCACCCACACCGACCGCAAGCTCGGCCTCGTCATCGACCTCGACACCTGCGTCGGCTGCCATGCCTGCGTGATCGCCTGCAAGGGCTGGAACACCGAGAATTACGGCGCCCCCCTGTCCGATCAGGACCCCTACGGCGCGGACCCCTCGGGCACCTTCCTCAACCGCGTCCATTCCTATGAAATCACACCGAAAAATGGCGCGGCGCAACTCGTCCATTTCCCCAAATCCTGCCTCCATTGCGAGGACGCCCCCTGCGTCACCGTCTGTCCCACCGGGGCCTCCTACAAACGGGTTGAGGACGGGATCGTTCTTGTAAACGAAGCCGATTGCATCGGCTGCGGCCTTTGCGCCTGGGCCTGCCCCTACGGCGCCCGCGAGATGGACGCCGCGGCTGGTGTCATGAAGAAATGCACGCTCTGTATCGACCGGATTTATAACGAGAATCTCCCTGAGGAAGACCGCGAACCCGCCTGCGTCCGCACCTGCCCCGCGGGCGCCCGCCACTTCGGCGACCTCGCCGATCCCGAGAGCGACGTAAGCCGCTTGGTGGCGGAGCGTGGCGGCTTCGACCTGATGCCCGAGCAGGGCACCAAACCCGTCAACAAGTACCTGCCGCCCCGCCCCAAGGACACGCTGGAGGAAACCGATATCCTCGCCCCCTTCCTCGAGCCTGTCGCCGACAGCCCGCAGGGCTTCCTAGGTTGGCTCGACCGCGCGTTGGACAAGCTCTGACATGCACCCGGCCCCTTCCGTCATCGCCTTCACGACCCTGTCCGGCCTCGGCTTCGGCCTCCTGGTCTTCCTTGGCCTCGGCCAACCTGCCGTCACCGGCTGGACCGCCTTCTGGTTTTTCCTGATTTCCTATGCACTTGCCGTCGGCGGCCTCCTCGCCTCAACCCGCCACCTCGGCCACCCCGAGCGCGCGCTCAAGGCCTTCACCCAGTGGCAGACCAGCTGGCTCAGCCGCGAGGCCTGGGCCAGCGTCGCCGCGCTGATCGTCATGGGCCTCTATGCAGCCGTGGCGGTCTTCTTCGGCACCCGCATCGCGCCCCTCGGCCTGGTCGGCGCGACCCTGTCGCTGGCCACCGTCTTCACCACCTCGATGATCTACGCGCAGCTCAAGACCGTGCCGCGCTGGAACCAGGTGCTGACCCCGCTCCACTTCCTCTCGGCCAGTCTCGCCGGCGGCGCGCTGCTGGCCGGCCAGATCACGCCGGCGGCCGTCCTCCTGCTGCTCGCAGGCATGATCCAGATGGGCCACTGGCGCGTCGGCGACGCGCGGTTTTCCGAAGCCGGCCATACACTTGCCAGTGCCACGGGCCTCGGGCAGCCGGGTCAGGTTCGCGCCTTCGAGGCTCCGCACACCGGGCCGAACTACCTGCTGCGCGAGATGGCTTACGTCGTCGCGCGCAAACACGCGTTGAAGCTGCGCGTGATCGCCGCCGTGCTGGGCTACGCCCTGCCGATCGTCCTGATCCTGATGCCGGGCGCGGGCCACGGCCTCGGCGGTCTCGCCGTCCTCAGCCACCTTGTGGGGATGCTCGCCTCGCGCTGGCTTTTCTTCGCCGAGGCCGAGCACGTGATGGGCCTTTACTACGGGTTACGCGGCTGACGCGACGCCCCGTCGTCGGTACCTGCCGAGGGGCGCGCCTTCAAAATGTCACGAAAATGCCCCACTTGCTCCGCGGAAAACCCGCGGTTTGGGTATCAATGGCGAGGTGTCGGCGCAGGTGGCGCCAGCTGTGACCAAGCGGCCAGACCGGGTCGCAGTATGTTAACGAGTAGAGTGCAGGACGAGTATCATGGCGACTTACACGGTTACGGCTGCGAACTGGAATGATCCGCTCTTCTGGTCGTCGATCTCGCAATCTACCTCTGGCCATCTACTCGACTTCTCGGGACTCGGGTCGGCGTTCACCGTCGATTTCAATCTGTCCACCGGGGTCATCACGATCTCTGACGGGGCCACGACCTTCACGGTCGGCGAGGCCGGTGTCACCGGAACAGATGCCAATCTCGGCGGCACGACCCAGCTCGAATTTTTCACCACGATCACCGGCAGCGATGGCGACGATACGCTGAGCGGCGGCAGCAGCGAAGACTTGATCCTCGGCGGTGCCGGCAACGACAGCATCAACTCGGGCTTCTTCAACGATACGGTGTTCGGCGGCACGGGTAACGACACCATTGTCAGCGGCAATACCGGACCGGGCCAGGAACAGTTCTTCGGCGAGGCGGGCAACGATTCCCTTGTCGGGGGCACTGGGGCTGACCTGCTCGACGGCGGTGAAGACGCTGACATCCTGCGCGGCGGGGAAGGGAACGACACGCTGATCGGTGGCGATGGCAACGATACGCTCAACGGGGGCGCAGGCGAAGATTTCATCAACGGCGGCGCTGGTGACGACAACCTCGAGGGCGGCTTCGAGGATGAAGCCTCGGACACGATCCGGGGCGGCACCGGCAACGACCTGATCTTCGGCTACGGTGCCGGCGACACGCTTTATGGTGAGAGCGGCGCGGACTGGATCGACGGCGGCGCAGGCAACGACTCGATCGAGGGTGGCATAGGTGACGACAGTGTCGTCGGTGACCTGGGCAGCGACACGATCCTGGGTGGCGATGGCGACGACGTCCTGACCGGCGGCGAGGGTGCCGACAGCATCGACGGTGGCGGCGATTCCGACCAGATCTGGGGCAATGCGGGCGACACGATCAGCGGCGGCGAAACGGGCAAAGATCTCGATACGCTTTATGTCTCGAACGTCGATTTCATCACCTTCACGACCGCTGAAAGCGGGACCGTAACCTTCAACTCCGGTGACACGCTTCAGTTTTCCGACATCGAGTTCGTGACCGAGCTGACCCCTGATGGCGTGGTCGATGGCACGGCAGGCGACGACCAGATCGGCGCGTTCGAGTTCGACGCCGACGGCGAGTGGATCGACAATGGCGATGCCATCGGCGAGGGCGACGGCGACAGCGTGCGCGCAGGCGACGGCAACGACACGATCTGGTCGAACGATGGCAACGATACCGTCCATGGCGAGGCGGGCGACGACGTCATCAACGCCGGTTGGGGCGACGACGTTGCCTTCGGTGGCGCGGGCGCAGATACGATCAACGCCGATGTGGGCAATGACACGATCTCCACCGATGATGTCATCGCGACCGGGCCGAACCTGATCGTCAACGGGTCCTTCGAGGACACGACGGGGATGCCGCTCGCCAGCTTCGGATTCATCGGCCCAGGCGGCACCGCGCCGGGCTGGACCGATGCGAACGGTACCCGGATCGAATTCGTCAACAGCGGCATCCGCGGGCTGGCCGCCACGGACGGCGCGCAATGGGTGGACCTCGAAGCGTCCGCAGGCGAGCATCTGGCGATCAGCCAGACTGTGGCGGATGTCAGCGACGGGCAGGTCTATGTCCTGAGTTTCGATGTGGCTGACACCGCAAATGGCGATGAAGGCACCACGCTCGACAACCAGTTGCAGGTGATTTGGAACGGTGAGCTTGTCGGCACCATCGACGCCAGCGAGGGCAGCTGGACAAACTACGAATTCCACCTGATCGGCGGCTCTGGCGACGGGTCCAACACCCTGACCTTCGTCGGGCTCGGCAGAGCCGATAATCAGGGCGTGGCGCTCGACAACGTGCAGCTGTACGCCACGACAGAGGCCGTGGGCGGTGCCGACAGCGTCGATGCCGGGGCTGGCGATGACGACATCATAACCGGCGCGGGCAATGACACGATCGACGCGGGCAGCGGCGATGACATGGTCGTGGCCGGCGCAGGCAATGACAGCATTCTTGGCGGCGCAGGCAATGACAGCATTCTTGGCGGCGCGGGGCTCGACACGCTGATCGGCGGCGACGGCAATGATACGCTCGAAGGCGGCGCGTCATTCGATACGCTGCTGGGGGGTGCGGGCGACGACGTGATCACCGACACCGGCGGTGGCGCAGAGTATGTCGAGGGCGGCAGCGGCAACGATTTCATCGATGTGGGCGGCGGCGACGGCCCCAACGCGCGTGACACCGTCTTGGGCGGGGACGGGTCCGACACCATCGCGGCCGGGGCCCAGGCCGACAGCCTCGACGGCGGCGCGGATGCCGACACCTTCGTCATCGCGAACGGGTTCGGCAACGACACGATCATCGGCGGCGACACCTTCACCACCGGCGTGAACACCGACACCATCGACCTGTCGGCGGTGACGAACCCGGTCAACGTGCTCTTCACCGGCACCGGTGCGGGCACGATCACCGACACGGTCACCGGCGATGTGATCACCTTCTCCGGGATCGAACGCCTGATCCTGACCGAGGCCGCTGACAACGTGACGTTCTCCAACGGCACAACCGGGGCCGAGATTGTCATGGCCGGCGGCGATGACACCTTCACCGGCGAACTCGGCGCGGACACGGTTTCGGGCGGCGCAGGCAACGACACGCTGTTCGGCAATGCCGGCAACGACGTGTTGACCGGGGACACCGGCAACGACAGCCTCAGCGGCAATTCGGGCAATGACAGCCTCGATGCCGGTACGGGCAACGACACGCTGCTGGGTGGGCAAGGTAACGATACCCTGCTGGGCGGCGCGGGCGACGATGTCGTGCTTGGCGGAACGGGCAACGACAGCCTGAGCGGCGGCGACGGCGCCGACCGCTTCATCGTGGAAAGCAATTTCGGTACCGACACCGTCACCGGTGGCGAAGGCGGCACGGATGCCGACGCGCTGGAACTTACCTTTGTGACGAGCGGCGTGGATGTGACCGTTGTCAACGAAGGCGGCACCGCGACCTCCGGCGCGAATTCCCTGACCTTCACCGAAATCGAAAGCTTTGTCCTGACCAATCAGGCCGACACGCTGGACGCCGGTGGCAGCACCACGGGCGTCACGGTCGATGCGGGCGGCGGCGGCGACTCGCTTGTCGGCGGCACTGGCAACGACCTGCTCGACGGGGGTGCCGATAATGACACCCTCCTCGGTGGCGCGGGGGCCGACACGCTGATCGGCGGCGACGGCAATGACGCGCTCGATGGCGGCAATGCCGGCAACGACATGCTGTATGGCGGGGACGGTGACGACACGCTGTCCGGCGTGACCGGTGATGATGTTCTAAGCGGGGACGCCGGCAACGATAGCCTGGCGGGCGGGTCTGGCAACGATACGATCTATGGCGGAACGGGCGACGATCGCATCGACGGCGGTGGGGACAATGACTCTGTCGAAGGCGGCGAAGGCAACGACACGCTGATCGGTTGGAACGGAGACGATACGCTCTTTGGCGGCGACGGGGATGACTCGCTGAGCGGCGGGGCTGGCAACGATGAACTGTCTGGCGGGGCGGATGCGGATACGTTTCTCGTCCGCGACGGGTTCGGCAACGACACGATCATCGGCGGCGACACGTTCACGACCGGCCTGAACACCGACACCATCGACCTGTCTACCGTGACCAACCCGGTGACCGTGCTCTTCACCGGCACCGGCGCGGGCACCATCACCGACACGGTCACCGGCGATGTGATCACCTTCTCGGGGATCGAACGCCTGATCCTGACCGAGGCCGCCGACGTGGCCAATGCCAGCGCCGACAGCGCAGGCATCGAGATCATCGCGGCGGGCGGAAACGACAGCATCGCCGGCGGGTCCGGCAGCGACACGCTCGATGCCGGCGCGGGGGCCGACACCATTCTCGGTGGCGACGGCAGTGACTCGATCCTCGGCGGTGCCGGCAACGACAGTATCGATGCGGGTACCAACAACGATACGGTGTTCGGTGGCA